>NZ_CP011010.1:1311785-1623214 GCF_001274595.1 Stenotrophomonas maltophilia | reverse complement strand
GACAAACGGCACCAGATCGCAACGCAATCGTGACGGGTTCTTCACTCCGTCTTTCCCCGGGACTCACTCGCCGGGAAACGCTCCGCTGGCATCGAGAATCCGCCCCCGCCAGGCATGGCCGGCGCGGGACAACAGGGTTACCGCCGCGGCAGCCGCGGCTTCCGGGCCCTGCGCGGCCGGATCCTGGTCAACCGAGTAGGCCCGGGCACGCAGCGCCGTACGCAGCGGCCCCGGGTACAGGCCACTGACCCGCACCGGGCTGCGGCCGAGTTCGTCGTGCAGGCTGGTGATCAGGCCACGCAGGCCATGCTGGGCCACACCATAGCCGCCCCAGTAGGCTTGCCCGACCCGCTCCGGAGCGTCGACGGCGAACACCAGAGCGGCATCCTCACGTTGCCGCAGCAGCGGCAGGCAGGCCTGGGCCAACCACGCCGGGGCGGTCAGGGTGACGTGCACCGCGCGGGCGAAACTGGCCGGATCGGCCAGTTCGAACGGGGTCAATCCGGGAAAGTGTGCCGCACAGACCAGCAGGCCATCCAGCCGCCCCAGTTCGCGCTGAAGCGCCTGGGCCAGCTCGGCATAGTCGTCGGGGCCCGCCCCTTCAAGGTCCAACGGGTACAGCAGCGGTTCCGCGCCGACGGCTTGGACCTGGGCGTAGACCCGATCCAGCCGGCGCGGCTTGCGTCCCAGCAGCACCACCGTGGCGCCGGCGGCTGCAGCAGCCACCGCCGCGGCACTGCCCAGGCCACCGCCCGCACCGGCAACCAGCACCACGCGATCCTGTAACGGGCGGCCATCGCGCGCCCCGTCGGTCGGTGACGTCGATGGCCAGGCACTCATCCCTGGGTCGCCTCTTCGACGATGCGCTTGAGCTCGCCGGACTCGAACAGCTCCAGGACGATGTCGCAGCCGCCGATCAGCTCACCATTGATGAACAGCTGCGGGAAGGTCGGCAGATTGGAGAAGCGTGGAAGGTTGGCGCGGATCTCGGGCTCTTCCAGCACGTTGACGGTGCGCAGGGCGACGGCGCCGGCCGCCATCAATGCCTGTACGGCGCGGCTGGAGAAGCCGCACATCGGGTACTGCGGGGTGCCCTTCATGAACAGCACGAGCGGGTAACGATCGACCTCGGCCTGGATTTGCTGCATCACCGCCACAACCACACTCCTTGCTTCGTCGGACAAACCGACCGCGGTGGTCGGCTAGACTGCCCACGGTAGCCGCCATTGTAAGCGGATGGAACCGGCTGCCGCCGCCCCTCTGGCCACGAACCTGTCCATGCCCGTCGAATTGCCCGCCCTGCCCTACCTTTCCGGCTCCCTGCAGCCACACCTGTCCGCACAGACCCTGGAACTGCACCACGGCCGCCACCACCGCGCCTATGTCGATGCGGTCAACGCCGGCATCCTGGGCACCGAGTGGGAAGAAGCGTCACTGGAAGAGATCGTCCGCCACGCCCAGGGCAAACTGTTCGATGCCGCCGCCCAGGCCTGGAACCACGGCTTCTACTGGCAGTGCCTGCGCCCTCGCGGTGGCGGCGAGCCGCAGGGCCGGCTCGGCGAACTGGTCAAGCGCCAGTTCGGCGACGCGCAGCGCCTGCGCGAGGAATTCAACCGCACCGCGCTGGGCCTGTTCGGCTCGGGCTGGGTGTGGCTGGTGCAGCACCCGGGCGGGCAGCTGGGCATCCAAGCCACCCGCAATGCCGGCACCCCGCTGACCGGCGACAGCACCCCGCTGCTGTGCTGCGACGTCTGGGAGCACGCGTACTACACCGACTACCAGAACGACCGTGGGCGTTACCTGGATGCGTTCTGGCAGATGGTCAACTGGGAATTCGCCGAGAGCCAGCTGCGCTGAGCCGGCTGCTCGACCGCGGGGAGTGCCGGCCGCTGGCCGGCAACCCACCGGGAAGCAGAGCGTGGCATCACGCACTCTCGTGTGCGGCCACCGCGTCCATCACCCGCGCCGAATAGACCAGCGCGGCGCCGGCATTGAGCGACACGGCCACGCCCAACGCTTCGGCAATCTCCTCGCGGTTGGCGCCGTGCTTCAACGCGGCATCCACGTGCACGGTGATGCAGCCATCGCAGCGGGTCGTGACCGCCACCGCCAGCGCAATCAGCTCACGGGTCTTCGCATCAAGGTGGTTGGTCTGCGCGCCGGCGTTGGACAGGGTGGCATACCCCTTCACTGTATCCGGCGAGAGCTTGCCGATCTCGCCGATGCGGCCCTTCAGTTCCTTGCGGTAGGCATTCCAGTCAAGCATGGTCGTGACTCCTGGGAAAGGAGCCCCACGCTACCACCGGGAACGTTGCGCCGATGCCTGCACCGGCGCGCCACATCGTTGCAGGAATACCGGGGAATGCCGGCCGCTGGCCGGCATTCCTCCTGCTCAGCGATTGCGCAGGGCGTGCGCGGCCGGCGCCACCTGGGACGGGCGGCCCAGCTCCAGCCCAACCTGGTCCAGCGCATCGGCCAGTGCCGCAGCATCATCATCGCGCAGCGTGGCATGACCGACCTTGCGGCCCTCGCGTGGCTCCTTGCCGTAGTCGTGCCAATGGCCGCTGGCCTGGGCCAGCACTGGCGCAGGATCGGGCATCGCGCCCAGCCAGTTCAGCATGCAGGCATGGCCGAGCATGCGGGTGCTGCCCAGCGGCAGGCCAAGCACGGCGCGCAGATGGTTCTCGAACTGCGAGGTCTCGCTGCCTTCGATGGTCCAGTGCCCGGAGTTGTGCACGCGCGGCGCCATCTCGTTGGCCAGCAGTTCGCCATCGCGGCAGAACAGCTCCAGCGCGAACACGCCCACGTACTGCAGGTGCTCGGCAACGCGACGGGCATAGCCGATCGCAGCCTGCCGCTCGGCGTCGGACAGCACGGCCGGCGCCACGCTGGCCGACAACACGCCGTCGACATGCCAGTTGCCGGTAACCGGCCACGCCTCGAAGCTGCCATCGCGGCCACGCACGGCGACCACGCTGACCTCGCGCTGGAAGGCCACGAAGCCCTCCAGGATCAGGCCCGTGCGCTCGACCTGCGCACCCAGCGCATCCCAAGCGGCGTCGATGTCGGCCTCGCTGCGCAGGCGGAACTGGCCCTTTCCGTCATAGCCGAGGCGGCGGGTCTTGAGAATGCACGGCAGGCCGAACGCGGCCGCCTTCTCAGCCAGCTCGTCGCGGCTGCGGATGTCGGCGAAGGCCGGCAGCGGGATGCCCAGCTGCTGGAACAGGGTCTTTTCGCTCAGCCGGTCCTGGGCCACGGCCAGCGCGGCCGGCGGCGGGTAGACCGGCACGCGGTCGGCCAGGAACTGCGCGCTGTCGGCGGGTACGTTCTCGAAATCGAAGGTGACCACATCCACCTTCGCCGCGAAGTCCGCCAGCGCCTGGCGGTCATCGAAGGCGCCGACCGTCAGGGGCGCCAGCGGGCCACTGCAGGCGTCGGCCGCCGGATCGTACAGTTCGAAGCGCAGTCCCAGCGGCGCACCGGCCAGGACCATCATGCGGGCGAGCTGGCCGCCGCCCAGGATGCCGACGGTCAGGCTCATTGGCGCGGGTCGTCGTGGGCCATCACGTCTTCGGTCTGGCGCGCACGGAAGGCGTCGAGCGCCTGGCCGATCGCCGGCTGGTCGCTGGCCAGCATCGCTGCAGCGAACAGCGCGGCATTGGAGGCGCCGGCATTGCCGATGGCAAAGGTGGCGACCGGGATGCCGGCCGGCATCTGCACGATCGACAGCAGCGAATCCATGCCGTTGAGGGCCTTGGACTGCACCGGCACGCCCAGCACCGGCACGGCGGTCTTGGCGGCGATCATGCCCGGCAGGTGCGCGGCCCCGCCGGCACCGGCGATGATCGCGCGCAGGCCACGCGGGCCCGCCTGCTCGGCGTAACTGAACAACACATCCGGCGTCCGATGCGCGGACACCACCTTCACTTCGAACGGAACACCCAGGGCTTCAAGCTTCTGGGCGGCGTGCTGCATGGTTTCCCAGTCGGAACGGGAACCCATGACGATGCCGACAAGCGGCGCGATCGGGTTGGGGGTCATTGGCCGTCACCTGCCTTAAAGACGTATTCTAGCCATCTTCCACGCAAGACGAAGAACCATGGATCGCAAGCTGCTCGACCTGCTGGTGTCGCCGGACACCCGCCAGCCCCTGTCCCTGCTGGATGGCAAGGGCCTGGAAGCCCTCAACAAGGCCATTTCCGCCGGCGCGGTGAACAAGGCCGATGGCAACCCGCTGGCGCAGCCGCTGCGCGAAGCGCTGGTCACCCGCGACCGCAAGCAGGTGTTCCGCGTCGACGACGGCATTCCGGTGCTGCTGGCCGAGGAAGCCATCCCGACCGCCCAGATCGCCGACTTCCCGGCCGCATGAGCACGCTGCCGACGCCGGATGCGGCCGTTGTCGCCGCCGATGTCGCGCGTGCGCTGGCCGAGGACCTGGGCAGTGGTGACGTCACCGCCGCCCTGCTGCCCGACCAGGCCGACAGCGCCTACCTGCTGTGCAAGCAGGATGGGGTGATTGCCGGCCGCCCCTGGTTCGACGCCACCCACCGTGCGCTCGACCCGGACGTGCGCATCGAATGGCAGGTTTCCGAAGGCAACGCGGTCACCGCAGGCACCGTGCTGGCCCTGCTGTACGGGCGCAGCCGCAGCCTGGTCAGCGCCGAACGCACCTCGCTGAATTTCCTGCAGACGCTGTCCGGCACCGCCACCACCACTGCCCGCTATGTGGCCGCCGTGGCCGGTACCGGCACGCGCATCCTCGACACCCGCAAGACCCTGCCCGGCCTGCGCCTGGCGCAGAAGTACGCCGTGCGCTGTGGCGGCGGCGACAACCACCGCTTCGGCCTGTACGACACGGTGATGCTGAAGGAAAACCACATCCGCGCCGCCGGTTCGCTGGCCGCCGCCGTGGCAGGCGCACGCCGGCAGTGGCCCGCGCTGCCACTGGTGGTCGAGGTGGAGGATCTGGCGCAGCTGCGCCAGGCCCTGGAGGCCGGATGCGAACGCATCCTGCTGGATGACTTCAGCCCCGACCTGCGCCGCGAGGCCGTGCGCATCACCGCCGGCCGTATCCCTCTGGAAGTCTCCGGCAGCGTCGGCCTGGGTGGCCTGCGCTCGATCGCCGAGGATGGCGTGGACTGCATTTCCATCGGCGGCCTGACCAAGCACGTGCAGGCCATCGATCTGTCGTTGAAGCTGGGCCCGCCGCCGGGTTGAGGTGACGGTCGCATGGTGCCGGCCAGCGGCCGGCACTACCGTTCTCACACCCTGCGTTCACGACGGCACTGCGACGCTGCGGCCATCCCCCACAGGAGCCGCGCATGCGCCGGATGCTCTTGCCTGCCTGCCTTCTGCTCGCGACCGTCCCCTTTTCCGCAGCGGCTGCGGAGGCCTGTGACGTACCGCCCCGCTACGGCCTGAGCCCGTTGGCAGTGGCCATCCGCAACACCGCCTGCAACGAACACCGGCTGTGGTTCCGGCCCTTCATCGATCGCGATGGTCGCGCTGCAAGCCTCAGCGTCACCGAGGCCGAGAGCGAGCATCTTGCCGACAACGGCCTGATCGCCTGGCAGCGCGTGGCCGGCTATTGGCGTGACAGCGGCACGCTCAACGCGATGGGCAGCATCGCCGGCGCCAGCAGCTGCCTGGCGCCGCTGGGCACGCGCTACACCGACAGCGACTGCCGCGCGTTCCTGGTCGACAACCCGTGGTCGGCCGCCTTCATTTCCTGGGTGATGGTGCGTGCCGGCGTGCCCGGCTTCAACACATCGCCGCGCCACATCGACTACATCCGTGCTGCCTACCAGGGCGGCCCTTCCGGTGTGCCCTATCGGCTGGTTGATCCCGCGACCGCAAAGCCCGCGCCGGGCGATCTGCTGTGCTTCCTGCGCGACCGCAGCACCACGCTGAGCTACAGCGGGCTGGTACAGGCGCTCGGCAATGGTTCGGTCGGCCACTGGAAATCACATTGCGAAGTGGTGGTGGCGGCCAACCTCGGCGGCGACCAGACCCTGTACCTGGTGGGGGGCAATGTGATGAATACCGTGGCAATGCGGCTGCTGCCGCTGGACCGCACCGGGCTGATCCAGCTGCCGCCGGCACGCGAACGCAGCAGCACCGGCATCGACCCCAGCTGCACACCGGGCCGCGAAGACGAATGCAGCTTCAACCGCCAGGACTGGGCAGCACTGCTGCAGCTGACCGCCACATCACCCCTGGTGATGCCCTCGCCCACTGCGACGCCGATGCAGACCGCGCCGGCGCCGCAACCGGCCATCGTGCCCGCGCAGCCAGTGTCCAGCGAGCCGCAGCCGCGGCGGTGACTGCAGCGCTTGATCCAGCGCGTGTTCGCCGCCATCTTTGCCGGATCGACCTCTGACCGCTGACGCCATGCCCACCCTGCTGCTGTTGCTGATTGCCGGCGGAATCATCTATTTCTTCTGGAACGCCGCCCGTTCGGCCGCCGAGCGCGCGGTCGAGCTGGGCCGCAATGCCTGCCGCGCCGCCGATGTGCAATGGCTGGACCAGGCAGTGCACGCCACCGGCCTGCGCCTGTCGCGCGGCGAGGATGGCCGGCTCGGATTCGAGCGCACCTTCAAGTTCGAGTATTCCTATGACGGCATCGATCGCCACGTGGGCCGCATGGTGCTGCGCGGCGACCAGCTGATCTCGTTTACCGGGCCCGGCGCGGCACGGATCAGCCAGATCCGGCCGGATGTGGACGATGCCGAGGATGTGTAAGGTTTAAAGGCGTGCCGACCAACGGTCGGCACCCACCTCTGAACCGGCAAATGAAAAACGCCGCCCATCGGGGCGGCGTCGGAATCGTTACTTGACCACGCGCAGGTTCGGGCGACCCTTGGGCGGCGGGCTGGCAGGCGGCGTATCGTCCGGCGGCGTACCTTCGTCATGCAGCAGTTCATCGCTGGTCGGCGCGGTCTCGTTGCCCGGGATGTCGTCCGGCAGCGCCATGCCCTGCCCGGTCTCGCGGGCGTAGACGGCCAGCACGGCGCTGATAGGCACCTGCACCGGATAGCTGGTGCCGGAGAAGCGCGCCGAGAAGCTCACCATCTCGTTGTCGATCATCAACCGCACGACGGCACGTTCGGCGATGTTGAGCACCACCCGGCCATCCTTGACCGCCGAAGGCGGGACCTGCACGCCGGGGACGCCGGCGTCGACCAGGATGTGCGGGGTCAGCTGGTTGTCGTTGATCCATTCCACCAGCGCCCGCAGCAGGTACGGGCGGTGGCTGGTCATGTGGAAGAAGTCTTCGGTCATGCGTGAAGTGTACGCGCCCGGCGCCCCGCCGGGGCGGATCGCCTGCACACCGGTCGGCGTGCAGACGGGTAAGGCATGTCCGGATCAGACCGGCAGATCGCGCAGCTTCTTTTCCTGCTCGGTCAGGCTGCGGACGAAACCCGGGTGGCGGAAGATGCGGTTGCCGTAGTCCTCGATCGCCTTGCCGTCCTTGGGCAGCGGCACGTCCAGTGATTGCAGGCGCCAGATGATCGGTGCCATCGCGCAGTCGGCCAGGCTCATTTCCGGATTGAGGAAGAACTTGCTGGCCTTGAACAGCGGCAACGACGCAGTCAGCAGTTCCTTCAGGCGCTTGCGACCGGCCTCGGCCTGGGTCTTGTTGCCCAGCTGGATGGCCTGCACCTGCGGCACCCAGTCGTGCTCGATGCGCAGCATGGCCAGGCGGATGCGCGCGCGCGAGAGCGGATCGACCGGCATCAGCGGCGGATGCGGGTAGCGCTCGTCCAGGTATTCGCTGACCACCGACGCGGCATACAGCACCAGTTCGCGCTCGACCAGGGTTGGCACCGAGTGGTACGGATTGAGGTCGATCAGGTCTTCAGGCGGGTTCTGCGGATCGACCGGAACGAAGTCGAAGGTGACCCCCTTGGCCGCCAGGACCAGGCGTACACGGTGGCACAGCACATCGTCGTTCGAGGAAAACAGCGTCAGTGTATTGCGCATGCGTACGCTCGCCGCCATCAAAGGCTCTCCTACGACAGGAGACCGCCTGCCGCATCGGCGCCGCCAGCACCGTGCCAGCGGTCGACTCCTCCCCGAGTGTGCAACCGACCATCACAAAAGCCAATAGGCCCGTGCGATGGCCGGCCGCAGAATCAGTGAACGTCCTTCCAGTATTCCTTCTTCAGCAGGTACAACAGGAAGGTCAGCAGGGCCAGGAACAAGATCACCCACACGCCCAGCTGCTGCCGCTTCAGCGCGGCCGGCTCGCCGGCGTATTCGAGGAAGTTGGTGATGTCGCGCACGGCCTGGTCGTACTGGCCGGCATCGACCGAACCCGGTGTTTCAATCTTGAGCCCGGTCACCGGCGGGTCCATGCCCGGCGCCTCGGGCTTGCCGTGCACGGCATGCTGCAGGCCCTGCATCTCCCACAGCGGGTTGGGCATGGACGCGTTGGCAAACAGCGCGTTGTTCCAGCCCAGTGGCCGGCTGCTGTCCAGGTAGAACGACTTGAGGTAGGTGTAGACCCAGTCACTGCCCCGCACACGCGAGATCAGGCTGAGGTCCGGCGGCATCTTGCCGAACCATTTCTCGGCATTCTCCTTGGGCATCGCCACCGGAATCGGGTCGCCGATCGCCGAGCCGGTGAAGTTGAGGTTGTTCATCACCTCTTCCTCGGTCAGGCCCAGGTCCTGCGCCATCCGCGAATAGCGCAGGTACTTCAGCGCGTGGCAGCCGGAGCAGTAGTTCATGTACAGCTGCGCGCCGCGCTGCAGCGATGCGCGGTCACCGAGGTCGTTGCCGGCCTGCAGCAGCTTGGTGCCGCCCTCGGCGGCGGAGGCCAGGAAACTGCCCAGCATCAGGGTGGCCGCCAGGGCCAGCCGGACCATCCAGCGCTCAGTCATGCGTGGTCACCCTCTCCGGTACCGGCTTGGTCTTGTCCAACCTTGTCCATAGCGGCATGGTGATGAAGAACGCGAAGTACAGGAAGGTCAGCACCCGCCCGATGTAGGTCTCGTGCACGTCGGTGCCGGGGCCGGAACCGATCACACCCAGCCACACGAAGCACACCGCCAGCACGCCCAGCATCACCTTCGAGATCCAGCCGCGGTAGCGCACCGACTTCACCCGCGCCTTGTCCAGCCATGGCACCAGGAACAGGATCGCGATGGCCGAGAACATCACCAGCACGCCGCCCAGCTTGTTCGGCACCACGCGCAACATCGCGTAGTACGGCGTGTAGTACCAGACCGGCTTGATGTGTTCCGGGGTGACCAGGCGGTTGGCCTCGGTGAAGTTGTCGTGCTCCAGGAACAGGCCGCCGAAACCGGGCGCGAAGAAGATGATGAAGGCCGCGATGATCAGCAGGAAGCCGGCGCCGACGCCATCCTTGAGCGTGTAGTACGGGTGGAATGGAATGCCATCGGCCGGGGCATTCGGCGACCAGCGGTTGCCCTTCGGGCCCTTCTTGATCTCCACGCCATCCGGGTTGTTCGAGCCCACTTCGTGCAGCGCGCCCAGATGCAGCACCACCAGCAGCAGCAGCACCAGCGGCAGGGCGATGACGTGCAGCGCGAAGAAGCGGTTGAGCGTGGCGTCGCTGGGCAGGTAGTCGCCCATGATCCATTCGGTCAGGCCGTTGCCGATGACCGGTATGGCGCCGAACAGCGAGATGATCACCTTGGCGCCCCAGAACGACATCTGGCCCCACGGCAGCACGTAGCCCATGAAGGCTTCGGCCATCAGCACCAGGTAGATCAGCATGCCGAGGATCCACACCAGCTCGCGCGGCTTCTGGTAGCTGCCGTACAGCAGGCCGCGGAACATGTGCAGGTAGACCACGATGAAGAACAGCGAGGCCCCGGTGGAGTGCATGTAGCGGATCAGCCAGCCCCACTCCACGTCACGCATGATGTATTCGATGGAACCGAACGCCTCGGCGGCGTTGGTCTTGTAGTGCATCGTCAGGAAGATGCCGGTGACGATCTGGTTGACCAGCACCAGCAGCGCCAGCGAACCGAAGTAGTACCAGATGTTGAAGTTCTTCGGCGCGTAGTACTCGCTGACATGCTTGCGGTACACCGGCATCAGGCCCGGCGCGCGGGCATTGACCCAGTCGGCGACGCCGCTGGCGGTACGGCTGAGGATATTGGCCATCAGGCTGCCCCCTGCGGATCGACACCGATGATGATGGTGTTGTCGTCCTGGTAGTGGTGCGCGGGCACCTTCAGGTTGATGGGCGCCGGCACGTCCTTGAAGACGCGGCCGGACATGTCGAAGCGCGACTTGTGGCAGGGGCAGAAATACCCCCCCTTCCACTGCGGGTCGTAGGGCTCGGGCCGGATCTCGGCGACCATTTCAGGCGAGCAGCCCAGGTGCGTGCACAGGCCGACCAGCACGGAGATGTCCGGCTTGATCGAGCGCAGCTCGGGATTCTGCTTCAGCACGTAGTCCGGCTGCTGGTCCTTCTCGCCGGACTCGGGGTCCTTGAGGCGGCCATCCAGTCCGTGCAGCGCATCGAGGATCGCCTTGGACCGCTTGACGATCCAGATCGGCTGGCCGCGCCATTCCACGATCAGGCGTTGGCCTTCCTGCAGGGCGCTGATGTCGGCCACCACCGGTGCGCCGGCAAGCTTGGCGCGGGCACTGGGGTTCCAGGACTTGATGAAAGGAACTGCGGTGAATCCGACGCCGACGGCGCCCACCACGGCTGTGGTGGCAGAAAGAAAACGCCGACGTCCGGTGTTGACTGGATCGTGTACCCCATCGTTGGCCATCCGGCACTCCGATATTGATTAGGTAGCTTTAAGGCTGCCAGCGGATCCGGTGGGGGCCAGAGCCGCATTGAATCTTGGACGAGTGTAGCGGAACCGTCGCGCGCCACACAACGCACTGCAACAATCTTTTGAAGGCGTGCCGACTGACAGTCGGCACCTACCGTTTAGAGCGTGCCGACCCACGGTCGGCACCTACTGGTGGCTCAAGGCACTGCGGTAGCGGTCGGCCAGCTGGCCGACCCGGCGCACGTAGTACTGGGTTTCACTGTAGGGTGGCACGCCGCCGTGGCGGTCGACCGCGCCCTCGCCCGCGTTGTAGCCGGCTGCCGCGAGGGTCAGGTTGCCATTGAAGCGTTTCAGCAACCATGCCAGATACTGCACGCCGCCGCGGATGTTCTGCCCGGCATCGTAGGAATCACTGACGCCGAAGCGGGCGGCAGTCGGTGGCATCAGCTGCATCAGGCCCTGCGCACCGGCACGGCTGAGCGCGGTCGGGTTGTAGGCGGATTCGGCGTGGATGATCGCGCGCACTACGGCCTCCTCAACACCGAACTCGCGCGCGGCCGAGGTGATCTCGCTCTGGAACGCCGTGGTGTTCAGGCGCACCGTGCCGAAGTCCACGCGCGGATTGACCCCGCAGGCGTAGCAGCGCTCCATGAAGCTGTAGCGGATGGTCCGCACCGGGCCCAGGTTGGCCACCTGGGTCGGCCGCGCACTGGTGTAGTGGCGCACGCCATCCTTCATGAAGGAATAGACCTGGCCGCTGACCATCCGCCCACCGCGCGAGGCGGTTGCGGCCGTGGCCACGGAAGCGGGTGCAGGTGCAGGTGCGGGTGCAGCCACTGCAGGCGTCGCAGCACTGGCCGCGACGGCAACCGGATTGCGCTCGATGCTGGCCACGGTGGTGGCTGGCGCGGGTTTCGGCGCGGCCACCACAGGGCGCGGCGCCGGGCGGGTATCGGGGCTGTAGCTGATGCTGCTGCAGACGGCGCCGGCCACGCGCTTGCTCACATAACTGGTGACGCCGTCGGCGCCCTGGCACTTGTACAGGGTTCCGGCGCTGGCCGGCGCAGCGGTCAGCGCAGCGATGATGATCGCCGTTGTCCCCAGTATCCCCTTCATGGCGGCGAGTGTCCCAGCTTCGCCGGGGCTTGCCAAGCGACGTGGCTCAGGCTGTGACCGACGGCACAGCCAGCAGCTGGCCCAGGCCCGCCAGGCGCTGCGCCAGTTCGTCGCGCAGCTCCGGGGGCGTGGTCCACAGCGCCACGGGCACGCGGTCCAGGCTGAGGATCTGCGCCAGCATCATGCCGCGGCTCTCGGCCCCCATCCGCAGCAGGCAATGGTCGGTGCCATCGGCCTCCAGTACCCCGCACCACGGCGGAATCCGGCCTTCCAGCTCGGAATGGCTGCCGGCCAGGCGCAGGATGGCCTGCAGCGCGAACGGCGCCTGGCTGACGGCCTGCCGCACCATCACATCCGGCGGTGCCGGCGTGCGCCGATGCAGGCCCGGCTCGGTGCATTCGCGCACCGCGCCCATCCGGTCCACGCGCAGGGTGCGCCAGTCCTGGCGGCCCAGATCCCAGGCCAGCAGGTACCAGCGGCGGCCATAGTTGACCAGATGCTGGGCTTCGACCTCACGCTGGGTGACCGCGTCCTGCGCACTGCGGTACTCGAAGGCCAATCGCGACGCCTGCCGGCAGTGCTGCGCCAGCCGTCCGAGCAGGCGTGCATCGGTGGCGGGCAGGTCCGACAGCGTGGCGGTGGCGGCATGCACCTCGCCGGCCTGCTGGCGACGACGGGTTGGCACCAGCGGATCCAGCTTGGACAACAGGCCGCGTGCGGTGTCGTCGATGCCGGCGACAGTGGCCGAGGCCGCGCGCAGGGCGATGGCCAGGGTGGTTGCTTCCTCTTCGTCCAGCAGCATCGGCAGTACCGGCGCACCGGCCCCCAGCTGGTAGCCGCCGCCGACTCCGGCCGAGGCCTGCACCGGGTAGCCCAGTTCGCGCAGGCGCTCGATGTCGCGGCGGATGCTGCGCCGGTCCACGCCCATGCGTTCGGCCAGCTCGGCCCCCGACCACTGGCGGCGGGCCTGCAACAGGGCGATCAGGCGCAGCAGTCGATGGGCGGTATGGCGCATGAAGGATCGAGGACAGAAGTCGTCCGCAATAGTGCCCCAGGATGGCCTCCAGTTCACCACCCACCGCAAGGAGCAATGCCATGACCTCACGCCAGATCACCCTGTACCACGCCGCCCGTTCACGCTCGAGCGGCGCCGTGGCCCTGCTCGAAGCGCTGGGTGCCGACTACCGCATGCAGGTGCTGGACCTGAAGGCCGGCGCCAACCTGGCCCCGGCCTACCTGGCCATCAACCCGATGGGCAAGGTACCGGCCATCGTCCACAACGGTGCGCTGGTGACCGAACAGGTGGCGATCTACCTGTACCTGGCCGACCTGTACCCGGAAGCGGGGCTGGCACCGCCGATCGGTGACGCCCTGCGCGGGCCCTACCTGCGCTGGATGGCCTTCTACGGTGCCTGCTTCGAGCCGGCGATGATCGACAAGGCGATGCACCGCGAGCCGCCGCCGCGCCTGATGTCGCCGTACAACGACGCCGAGACCGTGCTGCAGGTGATCGAGGCCCAGCTGGCGCAGGGACCGTACCTGCTGGGCGAGACGATGAGCGCCGCCGACGTGCTGTGGGGCAATGCGCTGGCCTGGACCAGTGCTTTCGGCCTGGTGCAGCCGGCGCCGGCCACGGCCGCCTACATCGAACGGATCAGCGCGATGACGGCGTTCGACCGCTCGCGGCAGATCGACGCGGAGCTGGCAGCGGCGTAATCGCGCCGCGCCCCCGCCGGGGCCGACCAGCCACGGGCGGACGGCGGGAGGGCCGGGATGCGGGTAGAATTGCCCGCTTTCCCGCCACCCGAATGGATTAAGCGCCATGACCGGGACGCCAGACGTCTTTCCGCCCGCCCCCGGCGGTACCCCGCTCGTTGCCCTGCCCGCCGGTCCGCGCAAGCCCGACCAGGTGAAAGGCAAGCTGTACATCAAGACCCACGGTTGCCAGATGAACGAGTACGACTCGGCCAAGATGGCCGACGTGCTTGCCGCCAGCGATGGCCTGGAACTGACCGACAGCCCCGATGACGCCGACGTCATCCTGGTCAACACCTGTTCCATCCGCGAGAAGGCGCAGGAAAAGGTGTTCAGCCAGTTGGGCGTGTGGAAGGGCCTGAAGAACAAGGGCCGTGAAGTGATCATCGGCGTGGGCGGCTGCGTCGCCTCGCAGGAAGGCGAGGCGATCATCAAGCGCGCGCCGTTCGTGGACCTGGTGTTCGGCCCGCAGACCCTGCACCGCCTGCCGGAACTGATCCGTGCCCGCCGCGAGCAGAAGCGCCCGCAGGTGGACATCAGCTTCCCCGAGATCGAGAAGTTCGACCGCCTGCCCGAGCCGCGCGCCGAGGGCGCCTCGGCCTTCGTGTCGATCATGGAAGGTTGTTCCAAGTACTGCTCGTTCTGCGTGGTGCCCTACACCCGCGGCACTGAAGTCAGCCGTCCGTTCGAGGACGTGGTGGTGGAAGTGGCCCAGCTGGCCGCGCAGGGCGTGCGCGAGATCAACCTGCTCGGGCAGAACGTCAACGCCTATCGCGGCCCGTATGGCGATGGCGAATTTGCCGACCTCGGCCTGCTGATCCGCACCATCGCCGAGATCGACGGCGTCGGCCGCATCCGCTTCACCACTTCGCACCCGCTGGAGTTCAGCGATTCGCTGATCGACGCGTTCCGCGACGTGCCGCAGCTGGCCAACTTCCTGCACCTGCCGGTGCAGGCCGGCAGTGACCGCGTGCTGTCAGCGATGAAGCGCGGCTACACCGCGCTGGAATTCAAGTCGAAGATCCGCAAGCTGCGCGCGGTGCGCCCGGACATCTCGATCAGTTCGGACTTCATCGTCGGCTTCCCCGGCGAGACCGATGCCGATTTCGAGAAGACCATGAAGCTGATCGAGGACATCGGCTTCGATCACAGCTTCTCCTTCATCTATTCGCGCCGACCGGGAACGCCGGCCGCGGACCTGGAGGACACGATCAGCGATGCGGAGAAGCACGCGCGCCTGTCGCGCCTGCAGGATCGCATCAATGCGCACGCCGCCGGCATCTCCGAGAAGATGGTCGGCACCGTGCAGACCGTGCTGGTGGAAGGCCCGTCGCGCAAGAACCCGAACGAGTTGACCGGCAAGACCGAGAACATGCGTTCGGTGAACTTCCCGGCACCGGCGCGCCTGATCGGCCAGTTCGTGGACGTGGTGATCACCGAGGCGCTGACCAATTCGCTGCGCGCGCGGGTGGTGGCGGAGTAAGGCGTGCCGACCAACGGTCGGCACCCACCAGGGTAGATGCCGACCGTTGGTCGGCATTCCCTAATCCAATCGCTTGCGGAAGCGCAGGATCGCCAGCGTCATCATCACCACGATGAAGGCCAGCAGCGCCAGCGCGTCGTGCCACAGCTCCCACAGCGACGCACCGCGCAGCATGATGCCGCGCACCAGGCGCAGGAAGTGGGTCAGCGGCAGCACTTCGGCCAGCCACTGCACCGGCCGTGGCATGCCGGCGAACGGGAACATGAAGCCGGACAGCAGGATCGACGGCAGGAACAGGAACAACGTCATCTGCATTGCCTGGAACTGCGAGCGCGCGCGCGTGGAGATCAACAGGCCCAGCGCCAGGTTGGCCAGCACCAGCAGCACCGCGGCCAGGTAGATGTCCAGCAGGCTGCCGCGGATCGGCACCTGGAACAGCCAGGTGCCCAGCACCAGCACCAGCGTGGTCTGCAGCAGGCCGATGGCCGCATAGGGCAGCACCTTGCCCACCATCAGTTCGCTGCGCGATACCGGCGTGGCGATCAGCAGCTCCATGTTGCCGCGCTCGCGTTCGCGCACCACCGCCACCGCCGTGAACATCACCAGGGTCATGGTCAGGATCACCCCGATCAGCCCCGGCACGATGTTCACCGCTGATCTTCGCTGCGGGTTGTAGAAGCTGGTCACGCTGACCTGGCCGCTGGCAATGCTGCCTTCGCGCAGCGGCCGCGTGTTGCTGGTCGGGCGCGTGTCGAGCGGCACCTGCGCCAGCTGGATCGCCGCACTCTGCACCACGGTATCGCTGCCATCGACCAGCACCTGCACCGCTTCGCGCCCATCGAAACGACGGCGCTCGAAATCGGCCGGTACCACGATGCCGACGCTGATCTCGCCGCGGCGCAGCGCCTGCATCAGCTGATCCGGGCTGTAGGCTTCGCTGCGCGGGGTGATCACACCGGTGGCGACCATGTCCTGCACCAGCGCGCGCGAGGCCGCGCTGTTCGCCTGGTCGGCCACACCCGCATCAAGATGGCGCAGGTTGAGGTTGATCGCATAGCCGAACAGCAGCAGCTGCATCACCGGAATGCCGACGATCATCGCCAGTGTGATGCGGTCGCGGCGCAGCTGGCGCAGCTCCTTGAGCATGATCGCCCACAGCCGGCGCAGGTTCATGCCGCCGGCTCCCTGCCACGACCTCGGGTAGCGGCGACGAACACGTCTTCCAGGTTCGGCGCCACCGCCTCGATATGCGCCTGTGGATCGGCACCGGCCAAGGCGCGCTGCAGTGCCGCCGTGTCGGCCGCGTCTTCGCTGCACAGCACGCGCAGCTGCGTGCCGATCTGCGCCACGCTCAGCACGCCGGGCAGTTCGGCCAGCGCGCGGCTGGCCTGGCGCGGCTGCGAGGAAGTGACCTGCAGCGTGCGCCCTTGCAACCGCGCACAGAGTTCGGCCGGCGTGCCATCAGCCACCAGCGCGCCGCGATCCAGGATCGCCAGACGGTGGCAGCGCTCGGCCTCGTCCATGTAGTGGGTCGACACCAGCACGGTGGTACCGGCGTCGGCCAGTTCGAACAAGGCCTCCCAGAAATCGCGGCGCGATTCCGGGTCGACCGCGCTGGTCGGCTCGTCCAGGAACAGCAGTTCGGGCGCGTGCACCACGGCACCGGCCAGGGCCAGGCGCTGCTTCTGCCCGCCGCTGAGCGTGCCGGCCAACTGCGGCTGCCGGTCCTGCAGCCGATACTGCTGCAACAGTGCATCGACGCGCTGCCGGGCCTGCGCGCGCGGCAGGTCCTGGATCGCGGCAAGGAACTCCAGGTTCTCGCGCACCGACAGGTCTTCGTACAGCGAAAAGCGCTGGGTCATGTAGCCGATGCGGCGGCGCAGCGCCTCGGCCTGTTCCGGCACCGACAGGCCCAGCACCTCGATCTGCCCCGCGCTCGGCTCCAGCAGGCCGCACAGCATGCGGATCGTGGTCGACTTGCCCGAGCCGTTCGGGCCGAGGAAGCCGTAGACCTGGCCGCGAGGCACGGTCAGGTCGACATTGTCCACGGCCAGCAGATCGCCGAAGCGCCGGGTCAGGCCCTGCGCATGCACTGCAATGTCGTCGCCGGTGTTCAGAAGCTCACCCGCACCGGCAACCCGGCCGGCAGTTTCTGCATGTCGGTCGCCTCGTCCACTTCGATCTCGGCCAGGTAGCTCAGCCGCGCCACGTCGTCGCCGGTCAACGCGTAGTACGGCGTAAATGAAGGCTCGCTGCGGATCGAGCGCACATGCCCTTTCAACGCAGCGGCTTGCCCTTCCAGATGCACCTGCGCGGCCTGCCCGACCTTGACCTGCAACCGTAGTGGCTGTGGCAGGTAGACGCGCGCATAGGGGCCCTCGCCGACCAGCATCACCGCCAGTGGTGCGCCGATCGGCGCCTGGTCGCCCTGCCGATAGGGCAAGGCGTCGACCACGCCATCGCGGGGGGCGCGCAGCTGCAGCTTCTGCAGGTTGACGCCCTGCACCACCTGCTGCGCCTGCGCAGCGTCCGCCGCCGCCTGGCCCTGCGCGATATCCTGCGCGCGGCTGCCGTGCACCAGCTCCAGCCAGGCCTGCTCGGCGGCAAGCACGCTGGCTTCAGCGTTGCCGGCGGCGGCCCGTGCGCGGTCCAGCTCGGCGGCGGCGATCAGGCGCTGGCGTGCCAGGGGCTGCACGCGCCGGTAGTAGGCACTGGCTTCCACCGACTCCGCGCGTAGCGCGGCCAGCTGTGCCTGGGCCTGCGCGATCTGCTCCTGCCGTGGGCCGATCTTCAGTTCTTCCAGCTGCGCCTGCGCGCGCGCGGTGTCGGCCTGTGCGGCGGCGAACTGGGCGTCACCGCGGGCCGGGTCCAGCTGCATCAGCACGGTGCCGGCCTTGACCTGCTGGCCTTCGCGCACCTCCACCGCTGCAATCACTTCGGCCGCCGGTGCCGGCACGGTGACCCGGTCCCATTCCAGCGTTCCCAGCGCAGTCGGTGGCGCCTGGCCACAGCCTGCCAGCAGGGCCAGGCCCACCAGTCCGAACCCACGCATGCCGTTGCCCATGCCCATCCCCTCCAGCGACGGCACTACGGTGCCATCTGCCCCGTGCACCCGCGATGATGCCGATCCGCCCCGGCGGTTTTTTCACCACACCATGGAAGGCCTTGTGCCGTCAGGGGCTGGTCCACCTATCCACAGGTTGATTCGGCATCATTCCACAGCCGGTGTGGAAAAGCGCCAGGGGGATGGGCGGATTGCTCGCCTAGCAATGGAACGTGCGCCGGCGGCAGGATGGACCGCATGGCGACAGGAGCGGTCAATCCTTCTCTTCGCCTGGGAACCCAAGCTTCGTGGTACCAAAGCCATACTTGGTTTCCATCAGCTTCTTCACCGGGCCCATTCCCTCCACGCTCATCTTGCCGTCGGGCGTGCCGCAGCGTGTACCGACCTGCGTCCTGCCGTACTGCAGTTCGGCTTCACGACTGCGCTTGGGCCGAGGATCGGGCTCCCACCAGGGGAAATGGGCGTAGGGCTTGTTGGTCGAGACTTCGTAGCGCCAGCACACGAACGACAGGGTCTCTCTACCGGCAGCGTCATAGTCGTACACGCGGTAAGAGCTGTAACCGCTGGTGAGGGGCGTGAGCTTCAATACGCCCTTGTCTGCGTAGGCGCGCAGGTTCTCGGTGTAGGCGTCACCAGAGACAGGGCCGGACAGGATCACGCGCGTGAGCTTGCCCTTTGCGTCGTAGTTTTCCTGACGATTCAGATCCAGCGTGCGCCACTGGCGTTCGCGAGGGTGCTTGGCACCTGGGGAGAAAATTTCGAAAATCCGGCTGTGGGACCGGTGGCGGTACTCGCGCACGCGGGTGTAATCGGTTATGCCCTCAAACAGCCCCGTTGCAACTTCCATTGGCACGCGCTCGCCGGGGAATCTGTAGACCAACTTCTGTTGACCGTCCTGACTGCGCTCAGCGAAAAGAGCTGTCGCATCGGCGGGAGCGATAACGAATGAGTAGTCTTCAATTCCACTAATTCCTCCTTTCTCGCTACCATGAAACATGCTACCGATCCGCGTGCGCTGATTGGCATCTCCGATATAAATACTTCCGCTCGCGTACCACGCGCCATCGGTCGCCTCTGTTCCAATACCGATGTCCTCGCGATAGGGATCCTCACCTGCCTTACGCGTGGCTTTCTTGGTCAAATCAGAGGCCAGCGACCCGTCCGGCCGATAGGTGAAGTACCAAGCATTACTTTTGGACGCCTTCACGCGAAGCTGGGGGCATGTAAAGTCTGCATCATCCGATACGCTGACACCTGAAATCTCATTTGCCACCTCTACGCGACCATTTTCGTCATAGAGCGCACAGAACGTTGTGACCTTACGGCCCGACGTGCCGGTCTGTTGAATCGATGTCAATTGACCCGACGTATCGTAATCAAGCTCGTGCGCCTTATGCAGTTCAAAGTACGGATACAGCAACTTGACTGCAGGATGCAGGCTTCGGGGAGGCGCTTCACCAATCAGCTTGTACTCCCGCCTTCTCCATTCCTCAGCACGGCAGATCCGCTGCCCTTGGCCAGTAGTTTCCAGATAGTAGACCGAACCACCATTCGAGTCGAATGGAACGTTGTTCAACTTAGCCAGATCAGGACCGGTCCTGATTCTTATGTAAGGTGCCACCTCGTTCGCGCGACTGAGGCTGGCGCCTACTGCATCTCCTCCACCATCCAAGCTTGGCGTAAACTTGACCACCATGCTGTGTCCCTGAAAGCGGCCATCCCCTTCATTTTTTGAACTGCAACCTGCATGCGCGGCTTGCACGGCGCACAGAGCACTCACCGCAATCAGTGCTTTCAGCAGCAAATACTCACTCACACCTTTTCTCCTTGACTCAAGGCAGCATGTCGAGTCGAGTATGCCAATTCACTTGACCTATCCCCCTGAACAGGCAGGGCTGCAATGATCTCGCTCGGCATCGCGGCAGCCGGATCGTCCATGTCACTCCCCCAGAGGAGTGGCATGGTCACCCAGAAACCCTGAATCCCGCGGCGCGTTGCGGTACCTCTGAGAAAATCCGTCGCCTTACGCACATCATGCCGCCCCACTGCATCGGTCACGTAGTCGTTCACAACACTTGGCTCCTTCATGAAATCTGACTGCAGATCTGCCGGCTGCGCGTAGAGCATGCGCCTGACGTGCCCTTTGTCACTAAGACCTGCCGCCGGAAATCCATGAAACACAGAGTCGTAGCGAGGGAAAGAGTCGCGCGGGACATTCGTGAAAACACGCTGATAAGCTTCGGAATTGGCATCCGCAAGCTGCCTGATTCCCATCCAAGTTCTGGCACTTGCCGGTTTGTCGACCTCCAGGGTTGGAACTTTTTCGCTGAACCAAGGGTAGTAGTCTTCGGTTGCATTAGAAAAGACGAATTGCCCCCCCTTCTCAGGCTTCGTCTCAAGCGCCTGCCCCAGGAACTTCCTCCAAAGTTTCATCCGCAGATCCCGCGCAAACTTCCGGGTTATCACCTGCACGCCATTGCCCAGGTCCATCGACTTGGCCGCACCATCCACGATCACTGCGGCTATCTCGGTGTCACCCGTGCCCAGCAGGCTGCGGTCGTTGCAGTTCGCACTTCCAATGATGGCCACAGCGTCGTCCACGATCAGCAGCTTGGAGTGTACGTAACACTGCTCGGTCACCACGTACAAGGGGGTGGCCTGATCCGCGCCGATCGTATGCGGTGTGTAGTGGTTCTTGTGGTTGATGTCGGCCAGGACCCCATAACTTCTCAGGTTCATTACCGACAGATATTCCTTCCAGCGCCCGGCCTTCACCTCTGCCTGCAGGTCGGCCTCTTCCACGCTCGCCTCGCGGATGTCCTTGTCGCGCGCGATCAGTGAACGGCAGATGCGGCGGATCAGGCTGTCGTCGCCACGCAACAGGGTCTGCTGCACCCAGTACTGCTGCTTCAGCACGGCACCGTCGAACAGGCTGCCTTCCGGATGCACGGGCAAGGTGATGTACACATGGAAGCCCTGTCCGGCCACGATGGCGCGACGGATGCGCGCGGCGATGGCCGCCACCAGCGGATCGCTCAACGGCGTCAGTTCCGTGCCACGCGCCAGCGTGGTCTACTCCGGCAGGCCGACGCCTGTCACAAGTTCGGGAAAGAAGTCTCGCCCTACTCGCCCGGCAATCCCAGCTTGGTCGTCCCAAACCCGTACTTGGTTTCCATCAGCTTCTTCACCGGGCCCATTCCCTCCACGCTCATCTTGCCGTCCGGCGTGCCGCAGCGTGTACCGACCTGCGTCCTGCCGTACTGCAGTTCGGCTTCACGACTGCGCTTGGGCCGAGGATCGGGCTCCCACCAGGGGAAATGGGCGTAAGGCTTGTTGGTCGAGACTTCGTAGCGCCAGCACACAAACGACAGAGTCTCTCTACCGGCAGCGTCATAGTCGTACACGCGGTAAGAGCTGTAACCGCTGGTGAGGGGCGTGAGCTTCAATACGCCCTTGTCTGCGTAGGCGCGCAGGTTCTCGGTGTAGGCGTCACCAGAGACAGGGCCGGACAGGATCACGCGCGTGAGCTTGCCCTTTGCGTCGTAGTTTTCCTGACGATTCAGATCCAGCGTGCGCCACTGACGTTCACGGGGGTACTTTGCGCCAGGAGCGAAAACTTCGAAAACACGCTGACCGGTGCTGTGGTAATACTGGCGGACACGAGCATACCCTACAACCCCCTCAAGGAGACCCTTAGCGAGATCGGGTGGCACACGCTCACCAGTGAAGGTATAGCGCAACTTATGCGATGCCTCCTGGCTGCGATGCGCGAATACAGGCGTCACGTCGGACGAGGCGACACTGAAATTCGTGGTCTCAAAATACTCAATCCCGCGCGCATCACTCATCCCGAAAACCAACGAATCATACCCCACGCCATTCGAACCATTAACGTAGTACAGCTCCCCGTACCCTCGCCAGGATCCGTCTTCAACGGCCCGATCCTCCGCCCCGGCGCCGGACTCCTGCGACTGTCCAGGCTGCACCAGCGATTTTGAAAGTTTCCTCTTCAACGCCCCGTCATTTCCGTATTGGAAATATTCCGTCATACTCAGCGAAGGAGTGCCCCGCAGAGTCTCACAGTTAAAGTCGTGATCAAACGACACCGGATTGTTATCTGTCGAAGTGGCAACCGCGACCCTTCCTGCGGCGTCATAAAGCGCACAGAACTGGACTTGGGATCTGCCACCTGAATCATCAAGAATCACCGACTCTATCCGCCCTTGATCGTCGTAGATGAAACGCCTTGAGCTTTCAACCTTGAAGTATGGATAGACCCTTCCAACTGCCTCCGGAATATCAGCGGGCACCTTTCGAAAAACGGCCTCTCTTCGAACCCATTTCTCTTCGCGGACTACACGAAGTCCACTTCCGCCATTAGGCTCAAGATACACAACAGCTCCTCCATCTCGATCAAACGGCTTGTTCTCGATTTCATCAGGGGAGGTCAACCTAATAGCCACGTTGGGAGCAAGAATTGTCGGCCTGTCTCCGGAGACCCTGACAACACCGCGCGAATCGGGAGAGAACCGAACTTGTACATTCTTTGGCACCTCCCCCCATGGCTCAATGCCCGCGCCGCTCGCCCCGGCCACAATCGGAAAGCAAAACAGCATCGTGATCCAACCAAATTTCATGAATGTGCCCCGCTTACCGATGACGACTTTTTATCATTGAGCGCCAAGAGCACTTCACTCGACCCCAACGCTGGTGCAGCTGCAATTATCTGATTCGGCATTGCCGCGGCAGGATCATCCATACCATGCCCCCACAAGAGCGGCATGGAAACCCAGAATCCATGAAGATTCTTCTGATCCTTCATAAAACTCATCGCTTTCGCAACATCGTGACGTCCGACGCTGACGGTTGCCCCGTCCGCCAATTGACTTGGCTCGATCATGAATTCCGGCTGCAGATCCGGCGGCTGGGCGTGCAACATTCGCAATTGATGCCCTTTTTCATTGAACCCAGCAGCGGGAAAACACTGGAATACTGAATCATAGCGCGCCATGGAATCACCAGGAATGTTGGAAAACACTCGATGATAAGTGGCCAAGTTAAGGTCAGCTATCTTTCCAATTTCCCGCCAGGTGGATGACGCGACTGGAAGCTCTACGAAAGCACTCCTGGGTCGCTTTTGAAATGGCGGATAGTAGGGGCTGGTGGCATTCGACTCAGCATACCCTCGCTCCTTTCCGTCATTGACTGCGATTTCCTCCCCCAGGAACTTCCTCCAAAGTTTCATCCGCAGATCCCGCGCAAACTTCCGGGTTATCACCTGCACGCCATTGCCCAGGTCCATCGACTTGGCCGCACCGTCCACGATCACTGCGGCGATCTCGGTGTCACCCGTGCCCAGCAGGCTGCGGTCGTTGCAGTTCGCACTTCCAATGATGGCCACAGCGTCGTCCACGATCAGCAGCTTGGAGTGTACGTAACACTGCTCGGTCACCACGTACAGGGGGGTGGCCTGGTCGGCGCCGATCGTATGCGGTGCGTAGTGGTTCTTGTGGTTGATGTCGGCCAGGACCCCATAACTTCTCAGGTTCATTACCGACAGGTATTCCTTCCAGCGCCCGGCCTTCACCTCTGCCTGCAGGTCGGCCTCTTCCACGCTCGCCTCGCGGATGTCCTTGTCGCGCGCGATCAGCGAACGGCAGATGCGGCGGATCAGGCTGTCGTCGCCACGCAACAGGGTCTGCTGCACCCAGTACTGCTGCTTCAGCACGGCACCGTCGAACAGGCTGCCTTCCGGATGCACGGGCAAGGTGATGTACACATGGAAGCCCTGTCCGGCCACGATGGCGCGACGGATGCGCGCGGCGATGGCCGCCACCAGCGGGTTGCTGGCCGCCGACTTCACGCCCTGCTTGCGCTTCACCAGGTCCTGCACAACGCCGGTTTTCCCGATGGGCCCACTCATGGCCACGCCCTTGTCGACGTAGCCGGCCTTCTTTTTTTCGGCTTTGGTCATGGGCCGCCGCTCGCCGCCCTTGATTGCCGTCTCCACTGTCGTGCCGGCTTCAGCGTCGGACCAACCGCATTCGGAAATCAGGAACTGGGTCTCGAGGTAGACAAAGGCGCGCGCGGAGGCGATGCAGTTGACCATCGCGTCAAGGATGGAGTGCATCGGCTGGTTGCGCTCCCAGTACGGCTGCAGGCAACTGGCATCGTCCAGATTCAGGCCGAGTTCCTTGCAGCCCTTCTTCTCCAGCGCATGCAATGCCGTACCCGAGGAACGCACGATCTGTACGGTGACGTCGCCGGCCGTGCCCGGCCGGGCCAGGTCACCGAACAACGCCTGCATGCCGCCCATCGCCTGCAGCCATTGATCGCTCAACGGCGTCAGTTCCATGCCACGTGCCAGCGTGGTCTGCTCCGGCAGGCCGGCGCCTGTCCAGTCGTTGGCACCGCGGATGCCCCGGTTCAGGACCTTGCGCACCGCCGTGCCGATTTCACGGTCGCCGCGCTGGTTCTGCCAGACCATGGCGTTCCAGCGGTGCATGAAGTTGCGGCAGATGTCGAACACCGCCGGTCCCTGCAGGCGCGCGTGCACGTCCTGCCACGGCATGCGCGGCTGGCGGCCGCTGTCGAGCAGGCGCTGGATGCGATCCACCGGCTCGTTGATCCACTTCACCAGCGATTCCCACGCCTGTTTGGCCTTGTTGAACTTGTTCTCGATCTCGGCATATTTGGCCTTGGCGTCCGTGACCAGCGAGTCAGGATCACGTACGTATCCCACGACCGTGGTGGCCGTCTTGATCGGGCCCAGAATGGCGTCCTTGATCGCGACCTTGCGCTCATCGACCCACTCGCCGAACTTCTTCGCCTGGATCTTCGTGAAGCCTTCCACTGCACGCCCTGCGGCGGCGGCAGCCTCGCCGACGTTCAGCTTGACCGCCTCGTCGGCGGCCCGGTTGGAAGCGGCGATGACGTCGGCGTATTCCTTTTCGATCTCGGTCAACCACCCTTGAATGGCCAGGAAGGTCTTGGCGACCGAACGCTGTACCTTCACGGCTTCTTCCATGCCCGGAATGACCATCTCGGCAAGCTTGCGGATGCCTTCGCGCTCCAGCGCGTCCGGCACGCCCAGCTTGTCCGCATAATCCTGCAGTTCGGCCAGTGCGGCGCCGGCATCCCACTGCGCCTTCATCCGGTCCAGCGCGATGGCCAGGCCCGGCACGTATGCCTGGGCAAAGCCGGGGCGGACACGGCCGACCGCGTCCGGGCTGGTATCGGGCTTGTCCAGGGTCAGGTCCTGCTCAGCCCTCGTCATGCCCCGAAACTTGCTCAGGCAGTTGTTGTAGTGGTCATTGAGCACATGCAGCGTCGGGTCGCAGACCACGTCGAAGTTGCCGTCGTCCCAGCGCCCGTGGGCGATGTCCAGGCCGCCGACGAAGCCGATCTTCCCGTCCACCACCAGGATCTTCTGGTGGTGCGAAAAGGCGATGTTGAAGGCATCGGTGCGGCCGGTGGCCGGGTTGTGCAGGCCGACCTGCACCTGCCCCGGCGTATTGGCATCCTGCATCTTGTACAGGGCCGTACGCGCCTCGTTCTCGTGGGTGTAGGCCGCCGCCTCGACACTGTCGTAGAGCAGCACCCGCGCGTCCACGCCGCGCTGGTTGATGGCATCGAACAGCAGTTCACTCAGTCGGCTGGCGTGGGCACCGCCGCGGCTGTCCAGCTCGGTGTCGAAGTTCATCTGCCAGTCGGCGATGAATATGAACTTCTGCGCGCCGCGGATGGCATCGGCCATCGCCTTCATCGCTGAGCGGCCATCGGTGTAGGCGTCGACCTTGTTGCCGCGCCGCACCGGCGCGAACTGGCGGTCCGGTGGCGCGTAGTAGTCACCGCTGCTGGTGCCCTTCTGCCCGTCCAGGCAGGTCAATGCGGTATGCGGGACGCTGCCCAGCTTGGTGCCGTCTGCCATCACTGGATCTCCTTGCGCTGGGCCGGGTCGGCGTCGATATGCGACTGGAACTCGTACTCGGCACGCTGCCGGTAGGCATACAGCGCCGCATCATCGGGAAGGTCTGCCAGGGTTTTGCCGTAGTTGATCGCTTCAAGCGTGTCCATGGTGGCGCGCACGCCTGGCGAGCTGCTGTAGGGGCGCGGACGCTGCAGGGGAATCACGTCGATGCCATGCACCAGGAACAGCCGCCCCGGGAACCGGCCGGCATCGTTCCAGATCTTCGCGCACAGGGCGTCGTCAAGGCTGACGTCGCCCTGCTCGTCGGCCTGCCCTTCGGCAACGGTCTCGGCCCAGTTGGCCGGCACCAGCGCGCCATCTCGCATGTCCTCGTCCAGCGCCCGGCGGGTACGCACGATCTTCCAGGGCTGGCCTGCCAGCGGATGCCCCTGCGGCCCCGGAATGTCCTGCAGGCGGAAGGCCAGCTTCGGAATCTGCTCGCTGAGGGTGCTGGTTGGCATGTCCGGGAGCGCATAGCTGAGCTGCGCAGGCCCGACGAAGGACTTCTGCCCGGCATGCACGGTGATGGTGCCGGGACAGTTCACCACCAGGTTGCCGCCCTCCAGGGTGAGGCTGGCGCCACCGGCGGTGGCGATATGCAGCGTGCGCGGCGCGGCCAGTTCCACGGCCGCCTGGGCGCTGGCGGCACGCAGAGAGGCACGCGATTGCACGTTGATCTGCGCGGACTGGGCGCGGACGTCCAGCGCCGCCTGCCCTGCTACGACGCTCAATGCAGCCTCGCCGGCAAAGGTCCGGCCACTGGCCGCGAGCACGCCCACGGCCTGCATCGCGTGCAGGCGCGCGCTACCGGCCACGCTGGCATCGCTGTGCTGGCCACTGGCCAGCACCACATGCCGGGCACTGCTCCACTGCAGCGCCTGCCCGGCCACCATGGCCAGGCCGGCATGGCCGTGCAGCCCGAGCATGGGCTCTTCGGTATGCGGCACGGCGCCGCCGGTGGGCCGACCCTCACCACCTGCGCGGGCCTGTGCGTAGTCCTGCCCGGGCACGCTGGCGCGCGCGACCCGCTGCAGGCCCGCCAGGCCCGCGCTGTCGTCCGGCGGAGCGTGGCTGGCCATGCCGACCGCCCGGTGGGTGGTCGCCATCGCGTGCCAGGACCCGGCCAGGGTTGACGCCTGCTGCAGCAGCGCACTGGCGGCAACGGCCTCACCGGCCGGCGAAGCGGGCGCGCGGGGGTGCGCGATCAGCCATGCGCCACGCTCGGCGCGCAGTGCACCCCAGGCATCGGTACGCAGTTCCGCGCCCTCGCCGCGCAGGGACCCGCGATGGTTGTCGGCCTGGTGCCGCAGGTGGCCAAGATTCAGTTCGCTGATGGCATGGCTGCTGGCCAGCTGCAGGCGCAGCTGCGCATCGGAGTCGTCGAATACCAGGCGGTTGTAGCCGGTACCGGACCACTCCCGTGACTGGATGCCCCACAAGGCACCGGCATGCCGGTGCTGGCCTTCACCGGGCGCCATCGCATGCCAGGCAGGGGCGTGGCCGCCGGCCGCATTGCCCTGCGCACTCGGACGCCTGTCGGCGGCCTGGCCGAACAGGCCTGCGTCGCTACCGGCTGCGGCCGCACCGGCAGGCGTGGGAGCAGCGCCGGCATCACCACGGCCGTTGTACAGCGCACCCAGCACCAGCGGCCGGTCGATGTCGCCCTCAAGGAAGCCGACCAGCACCTCCTGGCCTACACGCGGCAGGAACTGCGAACCCACGCCTGGCCCGGCGTAGCGCTGCGCCACCCGCATCCAGCACGTTGCCTCGGCGTCGGTGGCCCCCTGCAGATGCAGGCGCACCCGGACCCGGCCCTGGCTGTCGGCATGCAGATCGGCGTCACTCCGGCCATCGCCGGCGATGACCCGGGCGGTCTGGTAGCCCGGTGCAAGCGGCCGCGGGTTGATGCGCTCCCCGGTCCCGTCCTGCAGTACCGGGCGCCATGGCTGCCGCTGGTCGACGGCCCGGAACCGGTTGGCGTAGCCCAACGCCGAGGACGCCTCGAGCGGGGCTCCCGGCAGCCCTGCGCTGGCCGCGAGCCAGGGCGCAGGTGGCTCGGCCCGCCGCTGCCCGCGCCCCTGCGTGATCGGCGGCGGGTTGCACCCGTGGTGCAGTACTTCAGTTGGAAGGAGGGTCGGGGCGGCGGCGGTTCCTGCCGCCAGCACGCGGATGAAGCGGCCCGCCTGCAGGCTTCGAACGCTGCCGGTGCCCAGCCAACCGGCCAGGCCCGCCTCGTGCGCTTCGGCCACCCGGCGTGCCCGGCGCTGCCCATCGGCCGCCTGGGCGAAGGCATGCGCGCCCACCGGGTCGTAGATCTCGCGCGGACTCTGGCCGCCCGCCTGCAACGGCAACTGGACATGGCGGAGCACCGGCCCCCGGTAATCGCTGGTGACCAGCGACAACCGGTTGCTGCCCAGCAGGCGACGTGCGCCCAGCTGCTGCAGCGTGTCCGCCACTTCGGTACCGTCATTGCGATGGAAGCGGATGCCGCCATCGCGGGCGGACTGAGGGTTCTCCGGCTGCGCTCGACTGTCGGAAAACAGCACGAGGGTCAGCCGCCCGCCGCTGTCGCTCTCGAATGCGCCGGCAATTCCCTCTTCGGCCAGCAGGCGCTGCACGAAGGCCAGGTCCGGCTCGCGATACTGCACGCAGTAGCTGCGCGCAGGCGCCTCGGCCAGAGCGGCTACGGCGTCCTCGCTCCAACGCCAGCAGGCCAACTCGCCATGCCCGCCCAGCACGTCCTCGACGATGTCGCGCACGGTGCGCTCCTGGTACACGCGGCTGTGCCGTGCATGCCCCAGCATCCAGGTCCATGGGACACAGTGCAGGCGATAGCGCGCCAGGCCGCCCTCGCTCTCCAGCCGATGGGCAGAGGCAACATACCCGCAGCGCAGATGGTTCTGGCCATCGTCCAGGCGGGTGACCAGCGCCGCCTCGCGACCCGGCCATTCACCGAACGCGAGGCCCGCGTCCGGATGCAGCACATCCACCCAGTAATCGAATCCACCAGCCAGGCATTCATGGCCCCACCATTGTTCGACGAACAAAGGGGGCAGGCCATCGGCCCGCAGGCGGTGCAGTTGATGGTCCGGCTCCAGCCCGACCAGCGAAGCAAGCGCGGCATGCGCGAGTGAAGCATCCATGTCATTTCCTGTGCCAGGCGCTCCTGCCCTGGCGATGGCCTACCTGCCACTTCCGCGTTGCTACGGGCCGGGCAGCGCGCTGCGCCGATCCTCGCGGAAGACCCTGTTCCCTTGGGGCTCCGGGCTGATAGTCATCCGCGGCCCGGCCGCCGTCAAGTTTCCGGCACTCCCCCCTCCGCCGGTCATGACGTTTTTTTCACCATCGGCTCATGGAGCCTGTGGCACAAGGGACGAAGGTGTCTATCCACAGCTTTCTTCCAGCCCGGTCCACACGCCATGTGGAAAACGCCCGGCGCTGGCCGTGTGACCCTGCCGCGCGCTACCCTTGCCGCCTGAATCCACTGTGGTGCAAGGCTTCCGCCCTACCCGATCAATGAAAAGCATCGAGCATCGAGACTTCACCCTGTCGCCGGAAGACAACGAGCGGCTGGCCAACCTATGCGGTCCGTTTGACGGGCATCTGCGACAGATCGAGCTGAAGCTCGGCGTGGAGATCGCCAACCGCGGCTTCGTGTTCCGCATCAGCGGACCGGAAGAGGCCATCGTCGAAGCACAGAAGCTGGTCGAGGCGCTGTACGCCGAGGCCGGCGAGACCACCTTCGACAACCATGCCATCCATCTGCGCCTGGCCCAGGCCAACGTCGAGCAGATCGCCGAGCGCTCCTACGAAGCGCAGGACGTGGCAATCAAGGTCAAGCGCGGCACGGTGCGCGGACGCGGTGCGAACCAGGGCCGCTACCTGCACCAGATCGCCACCCACGACATCAACTTCGGCATCGGCCCGGCCGGTACCGGCAAGACCTTCCTGGCCGTGGCCAGCGCGGTCGAAGCGCTGAATGAATCGCGCGTGCAGCGGCTGATCCTGGTGCGCCCGGCGGTGGAGGCCGGCGAGAAGCTGGGCTTCCTGCCCGGCGACCTGAGCCAGAAGGTCGATCCCTACCTGCGACCGCTGTACGACGCCCTGTATGAAATGATGGGCGTGGAGAAGGTGGTCAAGCTGCTGGAGAAGAACGTCATCGAGATCGCGCCGCTGGCCTACATGCGCGGCCGCACGCTCAACGATGCGTTCGTGATCCTGGACGAAGCACAGAACACCACCATCGAGCAGATGAAGATGTTCCTGACCCGTCTCGGCTTCGGTTCCACCGCGGTGGTGACCGGCGACCTGACCCAGACCGACCTGCCCAAGCACGTGCGCTCTGGCCTGCGTGACGCCATCGATGTGCTGCGGGGGGTCGAGGGCGTCAGCTTCACCTTCTTCGAATCCCGCGACGTGGTCCGCCACCCGCTGGTCGCGCGCATCGTCAGCGCCTACGACCGCCGCGACCTGCATCAGATCCAGCCTGGAGCAACTCCATGACCCGTGGTCCCGTGCGACTGGATGTCGCCGTCAGTTACGCCCTGCCGCGCACCGGCCTGCCGGCGGCGGTCAGCTTCCGCAAGTGGGTGGCCGCCGCACTGAAGGGTCGCATCCGCGAGGCCGACCTGGCCATCCGCGTGGTCGACGCCAAGGAGGGGCAATCACTGAACCGCCACTACCGCGGCAAGGACTACGCCACCAACGTGCTCAGCTTCCCGGCCGAAATGCCCGAAGGCCTGCCCAAGGGCGTCAAGTTCCCGTTGCTCGGCGACCTGGTGATCTGCGCGCCGGTAGTGGCCCGCGAAGCCGATGAACAGGGCAAGGCGCTCAATGCCCACTACGCGCACCTGACCGTGCACGGCGTGCTGCACCTGCTCGGCTGGGACCACGAGGACGACAAGGAAGCCGAGGCGATGGAACAGCTGGAGCGCGAGATCCTGGCCGAGCTCGGCATCGCCGATCCGTACGCCGGCGAGCGCTGAGCAGGCCGGGCGGCCATCCCCCGGGTCCACAACGAAAACACGAGGAACAAGGATGATCCAGCAAGGCAGCTTCATCACGCTACTGATCGTGGGCGGCCTCTTCGCCGCCCTGCTGGTGCTGGGCGTGCGCACCGTCCGGCGCATCGCTGCCACCGATCCCACCGGGCAGCACTGGCTGCTGCGCGGCCTGGCGCTGCTGTCGCCCCTCTGCCTGGTGGCAGGGCTGGCGATCGGCATGATCGGGCCGTACCTCAACGACCGGGCGCAGCCCGCACACGGCCCCGGCCTGCTGACGATCTCGATGCTGCTGATGCTGGCGGGTGCGCTGGCGCTGCCGGTGCTGTGGCGGATGATGCTGCAACGGCGCCTGGGCCGGCCCGCCAATGGGCTGCCGTTCTTCCATGCCTCGCGCACCTCGCTGCTGGTGCTGTACGTACTCGCCGCGGTCTACATGATGCTGATCCGGAATGCCGGGCCGAACCCGATGCCCTGGCTGATGGACGCTGGGCTGGTGCCGACCGTGGCCTGGGCCATCGCGGGGCTGCTCCACCTCGCGATGCTGTCGGTGCTGATCACCCTGCCGCTGATGTTGCTGCGTGCAGTGATGATCGGAGTCGCCCGCCGTATCACCCGGCCGTTCACCCGTTCCTCGGGGCTATGATGGCGCCCCACCGCCTGCGGATACCGCCCGTGTCACTGCGCTGCTGCCTGATCCTGCTGGGTGCCCTTGCCGCTCCGCCTGCCTTCGCCTCCAGCCTGGACCTGCCGGCGCTGATCGAGTGCCGGCAGCGCGTGGCCGATCTCGGTGCGCTGGCGCCGCTGCTGGCCGACCCGCTGAAGGCCGTGGCCCTGGGCCTGCAGCCGTTGCCGCAGGGCAACCAGTTCATGAGCGAGTACCGGCTGGCCCAGCCGATCACCGTCTTCGGCGTGGCCACCGAGCGGGTGGCGGTGGCCGGCGCCAGCATCATGGCGGTGCTTGACCAGGCCGACCCACGGCCGCTGGCCAAGCGGCTGGGGCTGGAAACCGGCTACGACCAGGACGGCAAGTTCATGGCCGGCCGCGAACTGGTCAGCCGTGATGTGACCGACCCGAAGACCGGTGAGGCCCAGATCGAGTCGATCATCCTCAGCGTCTCCACCGTGGCCTCCCATCCCGGCAAGACCCTGGCCGGCTGCACCTACAGCCTGGACCTGCCCGAGGAAGAAGCCCCCGCGCGGCCTGAACTGGCCCCGCCGCCGATCACCGGGCCCGGCAGCGACGGTCACTGACAGGCCGTCACATCCTGCTAGACTGGGGCCAACGCCCGGCCTGCCGGGTGCCTTTTTTCCAGAGATGTCAGAAGACGACAGTAGTAGCTCCCCTGCGGAGCACAGTGAAAAGAAGCGCGGCTGGCTTGAACGCCTGACGTCCGCCTTCTCCGGCGAACCCCACACCCGCGACGAGCTGGTCGCGGTCCTGCACACCGCGCAGGAAGAGGGGCTGATCGCCGCCGATACCCTGAAGATGATGGAAGGCGCCATTTCGGTGGCCGAGCTGACCGTGGGCGACGTGATGATCTCGCGCTCGCAGATGGTCTCGCTGCCGGTCGAAGCGCCCTTCCTGGAGCTGATGAGGCAGGTGGTCGAATCCGGCCATTCGCGCTTCCCGGTCCACGGCGAGAACAAGGACGACATCCTGGGCATTCTGCTGGCCAAGGACCTGCTGCGCGGCGTGGTCGCCGACAACGGCCCGGCCAACGTGCGCGAGCTGCTGCGCCCGGCGGTGCTGATTCCGGAAGCGAAGAAGCTCAACGTGCTGTTGAAGGAATTCCGCCTGTCGCGCAACCACATGGCCATCGTGGTCGACGAGTACGGCGGTGTCGCCGGCCTGGTCACCATCGAGGACGTGCTGGAGCAGATCGTCGGCGAGATCGACGACGAGCATGACGAGGCCGAGGATCCGTCGGCGCAGATCGCCATCCAGTCCGACGGCCAGTACGTGGTCGATGCGCTGACCCCGATCGGCGACTTCAACGAGCGCTTTGGTGCCACCTTCTCCGACGAGGACTACGACACCATCGGTGGCCTGGTCACCGAGGCCGTGGGCCACCTGCCGGAAGTGGGCGACGAGCTGGCGCTGGATCGTTTCATGTTCCGCGTGGCCCGCGCCGATGCGCGCCGGGTGCAGGCCTTCCACGTGACCGTGCTGCCGCCGGACGCGCAGGACGACGCTTGAAGCGCGGTGCCCCCAACCTGGCACTGCGCCTGACGGTGTGGCTGGCACTGTGCGTGCTGGCCATGGTCCTGCCGCTGGCCGCCTCCGCGCAGCCGGTGGCAGCCACACCCGCACCTGCTGTACCCGTCGCCAGCGCCGAGGCTCCTGCCCCGCGCATCGGCGTAGTGACCATGCAGCCGGGCACGGTGTTCTTCGAGCGCTTCGGCCACGACGCCATCGTCGTGATCGATCCGGCCAGCGGCGAAGCGACCTCGTACAACTTCGGCTACTTCGATCCGTCCGAAGATGATTTCATCAGCCGCTTCGTGCGCGGCGACATGATGTATTACCTGGTGGCGCTGCCGCTGCAGCAGGACCTGTCGTACTACGACGAGACCGGCCGTGGCGCCAGCGTGCAGTGGCTGGACCTGCGCCCGGACCAGGCGCGAGCGCTGGCCGCCGACCTGGCCGAGCGGGCCAAGCCGGAAAACGCGCGCTACCACTACGATTACTACACCGCCAACTGCGCCACGATGGTGCGCGACACCGTGAACAAGGCGCTGGGCGGCGGCCTGCAATCGCAGCTGTCGGGGCGCTCGCGCGGCAATACCTATCGCAGTGAATCGGTGCGCCTGGCCTCGCCGGCAGCGTGGATGTGGCTGGGCTTCGACGTCGGCCTCGGGCCGTTCGCCGACCAGCCGCTGTCGCGCTGGCAGGAAGCCTTCGTGCCGATGCGCCTGGCCGATGCACTGCGCCAGGCACGCAACAGTGATGGGCGGCCGCTGGTGCAGTCCGAACAGGAGCTGTTGCCGCACCGCATCGACCCGGAACCGAAGGAATTCGCGCGCCGCTGGTGGCCGTGGCTGCTGTGCGGCCTGGTGATCGCCGCCGGCGTGCTGGCGCTGCGCAGCCGCCCGCGGCTGCTGGCCGGGCTGGCCCTGCCGTTCTGGCTGCTGTGTGCCATCGCCGGCAGCCTGCTGGTGTTCCTGTGGGGCTTCAGCACCCACTACGCCGCCTGGGCCAACCGCAACCTGCTGCTGCTTTCGCCGCTGGCGGTGCTGCTGCTGCCGGGCGCGATCGCCCTGCTGCGCCGGCGCGTGCCGGGCCGCATGTTCAGGATCGTGCTGTGGATGCTGGCGGTACAGGCCGTGGCCGCGCTGGTACTGCACTGGCTGAGCCTGCAGGCGCAGTACAACGTGCAGTGGATCGTGCTGCTGCTGCCGGTGCACGTGGCCCTGGCGTGGGTGCTGGGGCGTCGTCCTCACTTGTCCGAAACACGGCCCTGACGCACGATGGCGGGCATGTCATTGCCCGCCTCCGCTTCCGCACCTGCCTCGGCCAACCCCGCCTGCGTCATCAACTGCGTCCACTACGATGACGAGGGCAAACGCCACGACATCAGCCTGGACGCCATCAGCGATGTCATTGCCAGTGGCAACGGCTTCGTCTGGGTGGGCCTGTACGATCCCAACGACGATGTCCTGCTGAAACTGCAGGAGGAATTCTGCCTGCACGACCTGGCCATCGAGGATGCGCGCAACGCGCACCAGCGGCCCAAGGTCGAGACCTACGGCAATTCCCTGTTCGTGGTGGTGACCACCGCGCAGATGGTCGATGAGCGCATCCAGTACGGCGAGACCCACGCCTTCCTCGGTCCGCGCTTCCTGGTGACGGTGCGCCATGGTGCGTCGCTGTCCTACGCGCCGGTTCGCGCGCGCGTCGAGCGCGAGCCGCAACTGCTGAAGATGGGCCCGTCGTATTGCCTGTACGCGGTGACCGACTTCGTGGTCGACAACTACCTGCCGATCGTGCACCGCTTCCGCGACACCCTTGACCTGCTGGAAAAGGACATCTTCGCTGACAACTACAAGCGCAGCACGGTGGTGCGCCTGTACGAGCTCAAGCGCGAACTGAACAAGATGCGGATGGCAGTGGCGCCGCTGCAGGACGTGCTGGCGCAGCTGCGCCGCTACCAGGGCGATCTGATCCCCGACGAAGTGAAGCTGTACGTGCGCGACGTGCACGACCACGCCGTGCGCATCAGCGATGTGATCGACACCCTGCGCGAAATGCTGGGCACCGCGCTGAGCGTGAACCTGTCGCTGGTGACGCTGGCGCAGGGCGAGACGGTCAAGCGCCTCGGTGCATGGGCCGCACTGCTGGCCGCGCCGACGTTGATCACCAGCTGGTACGGCATGAACTTCAGCCACATGCCGGAGCTGAGTGAACCGTGGTCCTACCCGCTGATGATCGTCGGCGTAGGCGGCGTGTGCGTGGGGTTGTACCGGTTGTTCAAGCGCGCCAAGTGGCTGTAGAGCGTATCGACCAACGGTCGATACCCACCAAACCGGTAGGCCACGACCGTTGGTCGTGGCGCATGAGCCGTTTCTGGTAGTGCCGGCCGCTGGCCGGCAACCCAGCAATGCCGGCCAGCGGCCGGCACTACCGTTCGGCATCAAGCCACGTAGACGGTCTTGATGTTCATGAACTCATGGATGCCGTGGTCGGCCAGCTCGCGGCCGAAGCCAGACTGCTTGCTGCCACCGAACGGCAACCGCGCGTCACTCTTGACGATGGCGTTGACGAACGCGGCGCCACACTCCATCCGCTGGGCAAAGCCTTCGCCGCGCACCGGGTCGCGGGTCCACACGCTGCCGCCCAGGCCAAAGCGGGTGTCATTGGCCACGCGCAGCGCCTCGGCCTCGTCCTTGACCCGGATCACTGCGGCCGCCGGCCCGAACAGTTCCTCGTCGTACGCCGGCATCCCCGGACCCACCTGATCGAGCACCGTGGCCGGATAGCCGGCATGCGTGCCGGCAATCGGCTCACCACCGACCAGCACGCGCGCGCCCCTGGCCACGCTGGCCTGCACCTGCTTGTGCAGTTCGTCGCGCAGGTCGGCGCGGGCCATCGGCGCCAGCGTGGTACCACGCTCATCCGGATCGCCGTACTGGCGCTCGCCCGCCGCCTCAACGAAGCGACGGGTGAATTCATCGGCCACGGCATCGACCACGATGAAGCGCTTGGCTGCGATGCAGGTCTGGCCGCTGTTGTCGAAGCGTGATTTCACTGCCGCCGCCACGGTCTTGTCGAGGTCGGCATCGTCGAGCACCACGAAGGCATCACTGCCGCCGAGTTCCATCACCGACTTCTTCAGCTGGCTGCCGGCATTGGACGCGATCGAGCGCCCTGCCCGTTCGCTGCCGGTCAATGTCACCGCCTTCACCCGCGCGTCGCGCAGCACGTCGGCGGCCTGGTCGTTGTCGATGTGCAGCACATCGAACACGCCGTCCGGCAGGCCGCCGTCACGGCACACCGCCAGGATCAGGTCGGCGCACTGCGGCACGTTGCTGGCGTGCTTGAGCAGGGCCACGTTGCCGGCCATGAACGCCGGGGCAAGGAAACGGAACACCTGCCAGATCGGGAAATTCCACGGCATCACCGCGAACACGCAGCCGATCGGCTCGTAGCGCACGTAGCTGCGCTGGGCTTCGGTGTCGATCAGCTGTGGCTTGAGGTAGTCGGCGGCGTGGTCGGCGTAGTACTCGCAGGCAGCGGCACACTTGTCGACCTCGGCCAGCGCTTCGGCCTTGAGCTTGCCCATTTCATGGGTCATCGCCTGCTGCAGGTCGTCGCGGCGTGCGCGCAGCTGCGCGGCGATCTGGCGCAGGATGGCGCCCCGTTCCTGCAACGAGCGATCCGCCCAGCCCGGGAAGGCCTCGGCGGCAGCCTGCAGGCGCTGCTCGATATCGGCAGCGCCCATCAGTTCATGGCGGTAGGTCACCAGGCCGGTGGCCGGATCGACGATCTCGACGGTCATGGGGGATCTCCTTGAGGAAGACCCCCATTGTGCGCCGCCGGCCGTGAGCCGGATGTTGCCGGCGCTGTTGTTGCCGGCCCTGCCGGCAGACCTCAGCCGTTGTCCTGCCGCGCCAGCTGCAGGTCGCGCTGGCGCCGCTTCTCGGCGCGTGCATTGATGTACCAGCCGATCACCGCGGCGATCGATACCGCCGACACCAGCAGCGTTGCCAATGCATTGATCTTCGGGCTGATGCCCATGCGCACCGAGGCGAACACCTTCATCGGCAGCGTGGTCGAGCCCGGCGTGGCGACGAAGCTGGCCACCACCACATCATCCAGCGACAGGGTGAAGGCCAGCAGCCAGCCGGCCACGAGTGCCGGGGCGATGATCGGCAACGTGATGCGGCCGAACACGGTCAGCCGGCTGGCACCCAGGTCCATTGCCGCTTCTTCCAGCGAGAGATCCATTTCCTGCAGGCGCGAGGACACCACCACGGTGACGAAGCACAGGGTGAAGGTGACGTGCGCGATCCAGATGGTGGTCAGGCCGCGCGCCGGGAAACCGGGAATCGCGCCCATCGAGGCCAGCAGCGCCATCAGCGAGAAACCGAGGATGACGTCCGGCATCACCAGCGGTGCAGTGACCAGGGCGCCGAACAGCGGCTTGCCGCGGAAGCGCTTGAAGCGGGTCATCACCATCGCCGCCAGCGTGCCCAGCACGGTGGCGGTACAGGCGGTCCAGAACGCCACCACCAGGCTGGTCCACATCGCATCCATCAGCGCGCGGTCGGCGAACAGGTCGCTGTAGGCACGGGTGGAGAACCCGGCCCAGACCATCGCCAGCCGCGAGCTGTTGAACGAGTAGAACATCAGCAGCAGGATCGGCAGGTACAGGAAGGCGAAGCCGAGCAGCAGCACGCCCAGCCCCAGGCCCTTGGCGGTGCGCGGGCTCATGCCTGCTTTCCTTCCAGCAGGCGCTGCTGGGAACGGTTGAACAGCAGGATCGGCACCAGCAACAGCAGGATCATCGCCACCGCCATCGCCGAGGCGCCCGGCCAGTTGCGGTTGTTGAAGAACTCGTTCCACAGCTGGCGGCCGACCATCAGCGTCTCCGAGCCACCCAGCATTTCCGGGATCACGAATTCGCCGATCGCCGGAATCATCACCAGCATGCAGCCGGCGATGATGCCCGCCTTCGACAGCGGCAGGGTGATGCGCAGGAACGCCTGCCACGGCTTGGCGCCGAGGTCGTAGGCCGCTTCCAGCAGGCGGTGGTCGTGCTTGACCAGGTTGGCGTACAGCGGCAGCACCATGAACGGCAGGTAGCAGTAGACGATGCCGATGTAGGCGGCGGTCGGGGTGTCGATCAGCTGCAGCTTGGGCAGGCCCAGGCCGGTCATCAACGTCTGCAGGCCGGTGAACTGCAGGAACTGGTCAAGCAGGCCGTTGCGGTCCAGGATCGCCTTCCACGCATACACGCGGATCAGGAACGAGGTCCACGACGGCAGCACCACCAGCATCATCGCCACGTTGCGCGCGGCCGGCGAAAGGCGCGCGATGGCGTAGGCCATCGGGTAGCCGATCAGCAGGGTGAGGAAGGTGGAGATGGCCGCGATCTTGATCGAGCTCAGGAACGCCTGCGCATAGATCGAATCGCGGAACAGCGCCAGGTAGTTTTCCAGGTTCAGCTTCAGCGAGAAGCCGCCGTCCACGTACTGCAGCAGCCAGGTGTACGGCGGCGAGCCGACCCGGCTGAGCGAGAAGCTGATCATCAGCACGATCAGGAACGGCACCGCGAAGAACAGCAGCAGCCACAGGTACGGAATGCCGATCACCGTGGCACGCAGCCCCGGCAGCCAGCGCTTCAGGCCGGCGACGCTCATGAGGTCAGCACCACGCCATCGTTGTCGCGCCAGTGCACCCAAACGCTGTCGCCCCAGGTCAGGCCATCGCTGGCCCAGCGCTGCGAGTTGGCGAAGTTGGCCAGCACCTTGGCGCCGCTGGGCAGGCGCACGTGGTAGACCGAGTGGCTGCCGAAATAGGCGATGTCCTCGATCACGCCCTGTGCCTTGTTGGTGTGCCCTTCCGGCTCGTCCTTGCCGATCATCACCTTCTCCGGGCGCAGCGCGAACGCGACCGGCTGCCCTTCATAACCGGTGATGCCGTGGGCGATGTAGATCGGTGCCGGGAACAGCGGCGAGCGCACGGTCACGTACTCGGGCAGGTCCTCGTCGATCACCCCGTCGAACAGGTTGACCGAACCGATGAACTCGGCCACGAAGCGGTTGGCCGGCTGCTCATAGACCTCGTCGGGCTTGCCGACCTGCTGGATCCAGCCGGCATCCATCACCGCGATGCGGGTGGCCATGGTCATCGCTTCTTCCTGGTCGTGGGTGACCATCACGCAGGTCACGCCCGACGATTCGATGATGCTGACCAGTTCCAGCTGCATCTGCGAGCGCAGCTTCTTGTCCAGCGCGCCCATCGGCTCGTCCAGCAACAGCAGCTTCGGCCCCTTGGCCAGCGACCGCGCCAGCGCCACGCGCTGCTGCTGGCCACCGGACAGCTGGTGCGGCTTGCGCTTGCCCAGGTGGCCCATCTGCACCAGCTCCAGCATCTCGCCGACGCGCTTGCTGATCGCGTCCTTGGCCAGGCCATCCTGCTTCAGCCCGAAGGCGATGTTCTGCTCGACCGTCATGTGCGGGAACAGCGCATAGGACTGGAACATCATGTTGACCGGCCGCTGGTACGGCGGCAGCGCGTCCAGGCGCTGGCCATCGAGGGTGATGCTGCCCTTGGTGGGCGTCTCGAAGCCGCCCAGGCAGCGCAGCAGGGTCGACTTGCCACTGCCGGAGCCACCGAGCAGGGCAAAGATCTCGCCCTTGCGCACGTCCAGATTGACGTCGTCGACGGCGACGAAACCGTCGAATTCCTTGCGCAGGTCACGAATGGAGAGATAGCCGGGCGCACCCGTCGTGTCGACGACGGCGGCTACCGGCTGGGCTTCAACGGGCATGGGGGCTCCGGGAGCGGGCGGTGGACAGCGGCCGCCATTCTAACGGCCCGGGGGCGCAGGGGATATGACGGCAACAGGCGGGCGGGGCCGGTCGGGCCGCGCCTGCGCGGCCACTGCCCTTGCCGGGCAAGGCCCGCCTCCCTCCCGGGGAGCGGGCGCCGGGCATCGCCCGGCGCCGCCGGACTGGCTTATCGCCCGGTCTTCACCTCGGTCCACAGACGGGTGTAGAGCTTGTCGGTCTCCGGCGTGTTGATCGAATAGGTGAACATCTTCTCGGCCACATCGGCCGGCGGATAGATGGTCGGATCGGTACGGATCGCCTCGTCCACCAGCGGGGTCGCGGTCGGCACCGGGTTGGCGTAGTGGATGAAGTTGGTGTTGGCCGCGGCCACCTTCGGCTGCAGCAGGTAGTTGATGAACGCGTAGGCCGCTTCCGGGTGCTTGGCGTCCTTCGGGATCGCCAGCATGTCGAACCACTGCGGGGCGCCTTCCTTCGGGATCGAGTAGGCCACGTGCACGCCATTGCTGGCTTCCTCGGCACGGTCGCGGGCCTGGATGATGTCACCCGACCAGCCGACCACCAGGCAGGTACCGCCATTGGCCAGCGAGCCCACGTACTGCGAGGAGTGGAAATTCTGCACGTACGGACGGATCGACTTCAGCAGGTCGGCCGCCTTCTGCAGCTCGGCCGGGTCGGCGCTGTGCGGGTCCAGGCCCAGGTAGTGCAGCGCGATCGGGATCATGTCCGCCGGCGTGTCCAGGATGGTCACGCCGCAGTCCTTCATCTTGCTGATGTTTTCCGGCTTGAACACCAGGTCCCAGCTGCTGGCGATGTCGGCGCTGCCGCCGAAGCGCTGCTTCAGCATGTCCACGTTGTAGCCGATGCCGGTGGTGCCGATCATGTACGGCACGCCGTACTGGTTGCCCGGGTCCTGGGTGGCGATGCGCTTCATCACCGCCGGATCGAGGTTGGCCAGGTTCGGGATCTTGCTCTTGTCCAGCGGCAGGAACACGCCGGCCTGGATCTGACGCCCGAAGAAGTTCAGGGTCGGCACCACCACGTCGTAGCCGCTGTTGCCGGCCAGCAGCTTGGTCTCGACCATCTCATCGCTGTCGAACACATCGTAGGTCACCTTGATCCCGCTCTCCTTCTCGAAGGCCGGAATGGTGTCCTCGGCGATGTAATCGCTGTAGTTGTAGACGTTCAGGACCTGGCTGTCCTGCGCGCCACCTTTGCCACCGCCACAGGCGGCGAGCATGGCGGAGGCCAGGCCGAGCGTGAGGATACGCAGCTTCATCGGGTGCTCCAGAATGCGGGAAGGGGGGGCCGGCGGAGCCGGCAACGGGTGCCAGCCTACCCCCCGGCGGCGGATTTTTCTATTGCGGATGCTCAGACGTTCAGCAGCAGGAACTCGCGTTCCCACGAGCTGATGACACGGAAAAAGGTCTCGTATTCCTTGCGCTTGACCGAGATGTAGGCCCGGCAGAAACGCTCGCCCAGCAGCGCCTGCAGCGCGCCGCACTGTTCCAGGCCATCCAGCGCCTCGCCCAGCGAGCGCGGCAGGTTGTAGCCCAGTTCCTTGGCACTGCCGCTGACCGGTGCATCCGGTGCCAGGCGCTCGCGGATACCCAGCAGGCCACAGGCCAGGGTGGCCGCCATGGCCAGGTAGGGGTTGGCGTCGGAACCGGCAAAACGGCTTTCGACGCGCATGTTTTCCGGGGTATCCAGCGGCACCCGCAGGCCGCAGGTGCGGTTGTCGAACCCCCAGTGCACGTTGCTTGGTGAAACCTCGCCGAACACCAGCCGGCGGTAGGAATTCACGTTCGGCGCGAAGAAGGCCATGGCCATCGGCACATACTTCTGCAGGCCCGCCAGGTAGTGGGCGAACATGGGGCTGAAATCCTCGCCGCCATGCTCGCCACTGAACACGTTCTGGCCGTCGCTGATCCGTACCAGGCTCTGGTGGATGTGCATGGCGCTGCCCGGCTCGTTCTCCATCGGTTTGGCCAGGAAGGTGGCGTACACGCCGTGGCGCATCGCCGATTCGCGCATGGTGCGCTTGAACAGGAACACCTGGTCGGCCAGGTCCATCGCGTTGGCGTGGGTGAAATTGACCTCCAGCTGCGCCGCGCCGGACTCGTGGATCAGCGTGTCGACGTCCAGCTTCATCGCGTCGCAGTAGTCGTACATCAGGTCGAGGATCGGGTCGAACTCGTTGACCGCATCGATCGAGTAGGACTGGCGCGCCGTTTCCGGACGGCCCGAGCGGCCCGCCGGGGGCAGCAGCGGGAAATCCGGGTCGGTGTTCTTCTGCACCAGGAAGAACTCAAGTTCCGGTGCCACGACCGGGCGCAGGCCCAGTTCGGCATAGGCGTCCAGCACCCTGCGCAGCACGTTGCGCGGGGCCAGCTCGTGCGGTTCGCCGGTCTTGGTGTAGCAGTCGTGGATGATCTGCGCTGTCGGGTCGGTGGCCCAGGGCACCATGCGCACGGTGTCCGGGTCCGGACGCAGGATCATGTCCGAATCCGACGGCGAGGTCAGGTCGTAGTAATCGTCGGGGAACTCGCCGGTGACCGTAGTGGCGAAGATGCCTTCCGGCAAGCGCGTGCCGTAATCGTGCGAGAACTTGTCGGCGGGGATGATCTTGCCGCGCGCGTTGCCGGTGATGTCCGGCACCAGGCATTCGACCTCGGTGATCCGCCGCTCCTTCAGCCAGCGCAGCAGGCTGCTTTCCTGCGGTGCGGGGGGCGTGGCCGTCTTGCGCGGGCGCGTTCGGGAACTCATCGGGAATCCAGTCGGTTCTGTTGGTGCTGCCGGCAAGCTTGGCCGAACGCACGGAAAATAGCGTGATAGAACGGCGCCTGCATGACACGCCACTCCGGGTGCCACTGTACGCCGAGCACGAATCGATGATGCAGGCTGCGCGCCGCCTCGACCAGCCCGTCGTCGGCCACCGCCTCGACCTGCAGCCCCTGCGCCAGGCGGGCGATGCCCTGCCCATGCACCGAATTGACCTGCACGCGCTCGCCCTCGTACCACTGCGCCAGCCAGCCGTCTGCCGCCAGCGTGACCGCGTGGGCCGGGCCGTACTGCACCTCCACCGGCGCCTGCGGGTCCTCGCGATGGTCATCCAGGCCCGGCACCACGTGCACCTGCGGATGCAGGCTGCCGCCCAGTGCGACGTTCAACTCCTGGAAGCCGCGGCAGATCGCCAGCACCGGCAGGTCCAGCGCCAGCGCCTCCTGCAGCAGCGCGAAGGCGTTGGCATCACGCGCCGGATCATGCGGATTGCCCGGCCAGCTGCGGCCGCCTTCATAGTGCTGTGGTTCGATGTTGCTGACCGCCCCGGTCAACAGCAGGCCATCGAGCCCCTGCAGCCAGTCACTGGCCGGCAACGGCGGCTGCAGGCTCGGCAACACCAGCGGGGTGACGCTGGCCGCCTCGACCAGCGCGCGCACGTACTTCTCGCCGGCCACTGCGAAACGGTGATGGCCGAGCACGGTACTGTCGGTGGGCAGGCCCACCCAGGGCAGGCGGCGCATGGAAAACTCCTTGGCGTATGGACACGTTACCCGTCGCCCGACGAACGCGGCAAGTCATCACCGTCACACCATGGCCGTCATCCATCGGCGAAACTACGCGGGTGAACACCGGTCACCCTCCCCCACTCCGACCATCCGCGCCGCAAGCGCGAGGCCTGCAGTGAGCGCTGCCTTCCCACCCAGCTGGTACGCCGCCAGCCTGCCCGAACCACCCGCGCTGCCCGCGCTGCGGGGCGATGTGCAGGCCGATGTAGCCGTGCTTGGCGCCGGCTATACCGGCCTGACCGCGGCACTGGAACTGGCGGCACGGGGCCAGCGGGTGGTCCTGCTGGAAGCACAGCGGATCGGCTGGGGCGCCTCCGGGCGCAACGGCGGGCAGGCGCTGGTTGGCTACGGCTGCGAGGTGGATGAGCTGGAGCGCCAGCTCGGCCGCGACGATGCCCGCCGCCTGTTCGACTGGTCGCGCGATGCCGTGCAGGCGATGCGCACGCGCATCGACCGCCATGGCATCGATTGCCACTGGGTGGAAGGCCACGCCAGCGTCGCCATCCGCGAGCGTCACGAGCGTGATCTGCGCGCCAACTGCGAGCACCTGCAGCGCCACTACGACTACCCCATGCAGTGGTGGGACCGTGACACCCTGCATGCGCAGCTGGACAGCCCGCGCTACCGCGCCGCGATGTTCGACCCGCTCAGCGCGCACCTTCAGCCGCTGGCCTATGCACGTGGCCTGGCCGATGCAGCACGTGCGGCCGGGGTGGTCATCCACGAGGATTCGCCCGTGGTGCGCATCCAGCGCGGCTCCCAACCCGCGCTGCACACGGCGCAGGGCAGCGTGCGCGCCGCGCAGCTGATGGTGGCCGGCAACGCCTGGCTGCAGGGCCTGCTGCCCGAGCTGGAGCGGCGGATCATGCCGGTCGGCACCTATATCGGTGCCAGCGCGCCACTGGGTGCGCAGCGCGCCCGCGCCCTGATCGGCAACAACATGGCCGTGGCCGACACCGCCTGGGCACTGGACTATTTCCGCCTCAGCCACGACCACCGCCTGCTGTTCGGCGGCCGCGCCAGTTATTCGGCCCTGCCCCCGCCCGGGCTGCACGGGGTGATGCAGCGGCGCATGCACCAGGTCTTCCCGCAACTGGCCGACGTGCCGCTGGAACAGGTCTGGGGCGGCTACGTGGACATTACCCGCAACCGCGCCCCGCACTGGGGCCGGCTGGATGGCAACCTGTACTTCGCGCAGGGGTTCTCGGGGCATGGCGTGGCCGCCGCCGGGCTGGCTGGCGAGGTCATCGCCGCCGCCATTGCGGGGCAGAGCGAGCGCCTGGACGTGTTCCAGCGCCTGCGGCATGCCCCCTTCCCGGGAGGGCGGTTGCTGCGGATGCCGCTGCTGGTGGCGGCGATGTCGTGGTACAAGCTGCGGGATGCGTTGTGGTAGCGGAACCCTTCCCAGCCACATAATCGGTGCAGGAGCTGGGGGAGCACGTGGATGCGGTGGTGGAAGGACGGCCTGCAGGTGAGGATACGGGTCAGCCCCGAGGGGCTGGCACTGGCGCTGCTCTATGCCTTCGCCTGCTGGGGCGCGCGCAAGCTGTCACTGGACCAGTTCTTCCTGCCTGCTGGCGTACGGGTGGCCGCACTGCTGCTGTGCCCGCCCCGGCTCTGGCCTTATCTGCTGATCGGTGAATACGCCTACTTCGCGCATCTACGCATCCCCCTGATCAGCAAATACAACCTGACCTGGGTGATCCTCGCCTCGGTGTTCCTGATGCCTGCCGTGATGCTGATCGTGCGGCTGCACCGGAAGCTGCTGGCACGCACCACGATCGTCGGCGTGATCTCCATTGCGGCATGCGCCGCGATGGTCATCAGCCTGCTGAACCTGGGGATCTCGTACCTGCTCTGGGAACCGTTGCACAACGCGTCATTCATCACCAACCTGCTGCGCTATGCGCTGGGCGACTTCACCGGCATCCTGATCCTGGCGCCTCTGGCTCTGCTGTGGATCCGCCGGGCCGAGGAAGAATGGACGGTCCGGTCCATTGCTGCCGTGGCAGGAGCACTCGCAGCCATGCTTGTCGTTGGCCTGCAGGCGACTCCGGTGTCTGCCTCGATCACGGTGCCTGGCTCACTGCAGTTGCTGTTAATCCTGCCTATTCCCGCGATCGCCCTGACCTGCCTGCTGGGATGGCGCGGTGCGGCCATCGGTGTCGCCGCCGTGAACATGATGCTTGGCCTGAGCGCCCCTGCCGACCATCCGACGGCATTCGACCCGGCCACGTTCGCTACCCAGCAGGCCATGGCCATCGCCAGCATCGCCCTGCTGCTGCTGGGCGCGCGCATCACCCACTTCCAGAGCCAGCATCGGTTGCGCGAGGACGATGGCAGAGCAGCCCTGCTGCTTGCGCGGAACTCACACCTGGCCAGCGAGATGGACCTGCGTGAGCGTGCGGCCCATCTGCGCCAACTGGGCGATGGCATGGACCTGTCGCTGAACGAAATGGTGAACTGGCTGCATGCGCAGGGCCATCACGCTGTCGCAGACAGCCTGCGGCATACCTCGGAGGTGCATTCACGCCTGTTCCGGGCCCAGGCCAGCATGATCTATCCCGCCGCCCTGGAACGGCTGGGCCTGTACGTGGCCTTGCAGGCGGGTGGAGTGCGTGAGGCATGGAACGCCACGCATCGAATCGGGCAACCCAGGTTGATGGGTGACCCCTGCGCGCTCGGGGTAGGCTTGCAGCTTGCGGCCTACCGGCTTGTAGTTGATGCGGTATCACTTCTACTGAGATGCGAATCCGGACAGATTTCGGTCAGCATCCGCTGTGGATGTTTCGCCCGGAATCCGGGTGTATTCATCTGCGTAGCCCTCGTGGGTCGGAACGAATCTTTGGGAATCCGGACCACGGAACTGGCAAATGAGCAGTTGCTGGGCCGAATTCTTGTGCATGGTGGCCACATGGACATGAGTGGCAACAGACTCAGGATCGTATTGACGGAAGCGCGGGGAGGTTCCAGCCAGGCGAGCGCTACCGAAGCTTTGGGGGGACGTACATCCTCCATTGACCCAGGCGCTCCGCGGGCCGCAACCTGACTTCCTCATAGAAACGAGATGCAGATCACTACTCGAAGGTGATCTTTGTTCGGCACCGCCTTGCCCCCCCGCCAAGGCGGTCCAGCTCGTGTGATTGCGCGCCCGTGCTTCTATGGATACTGTCACCCAATGGCGCGTTCAAACAAGCAATGGGGCCGCCGCCATGTCACGAGCATTGGAGGCTTGGGTTGAATTGGTGGAAGAGGGGAATTGAACTGACGTTCCGCGTGCGGCCCTTGGGGCTGGCGATTGCCGTGATGTACGCGATTACGTGTTGGGCCGCTTGGCGGGTTTCGCTGGACCAGTTTTACCTGCCTGCCGGCATTCGCGTAGCGGCTTTGCTTGTGTGTCCACCTCGCCTCTGGCCCTACCTGCTTATTGGCGAGTACGCGTACTTCGCACAACTGCGCTACCCGTTGATAGATGAGTATGGGCTGGCATGGGTAATCCTGGGTTCGGCATTCCTGCTGCCAGCCGTTGCTCTGGTTGTATATGCGCATCGAAAATTCATGACTGCCAGGGCAGATGGATGGCTGCTTTCGGTCGCGGTGTCAGCCGCAGTGATTGCTACTGCCCTCAAGCTTGGGCTGTCTCACTTGCTTTCAGAGAACCCTTCAAGCGTGCCGATTGCGACAAGGGCCTTACGCTTCGTCCTTGGTGACTACATTGCCATCCTGACGGTTGCGCCACTGGCGGTTCTCTGGAGCAGGCGCCATGCAATGGACGAATGGGGACGCTGGCGCTCTCCCCCGACTGTCGCCGCTCTTGCAGTGATGCTGGGACTGGGTCTGATTACCGCAATGGCCCCTGGCTTGTCGGATGCAAGCAAGACAAGTCTGCAGTTGACCATGGCGCTGCCCGTGATCGTGTTGACATGTATTCATGGCTGGCAGGGAGCAGCCGTTGGCGTCCCCCTGTTGAACATTCTCATTGCAGTGGTTACTCCTACATCCGGCCTCCTTGGCTCATACGATGAACGAACCTTCACGACGCAGCAGCTGATCGCCATTGCAGGAACCGGGCTGCTGGCACTCGGCTCACGCATCAGCCGGCACTATCATCAGCGGGGGCGTAGAGACGTAGACGGGCACCAGGCTGCACGACTATCAAGGTCCGCTCATATGGCGGGCGAAATGGATCTGCGGGAGCGTGCCCTGGATCTCAGGAGAATCGCGGATGACATTGAAGCTTCCTTGAGCAGGACAGCCGACCTGTTGAAGACACATGGCCATCACTCGCCGGCAGTGGATCTACTTCTCACATCCACCGCACATTCCCGCCAATTCCGCGAATTGACCAGCATGGTCTATCCGACCGAGGTCGAGCACGTCGGTCTCTACCTGGCCCTGCAGGTCAGCGGCATTCGTGAAAGCTGGAATCAGACACATAGGATCACATCCCCCTTCCTGACTGGGGATCCCTGCAAACTGAGTATTCCCTTGCAGTTGGCGGCCTACCGCACTCTCACCGAGGCCGTTTCATTGCTGCTCAAGCAGGAACAAGGACAGATCCAGATACGTGCTCGCTGTGGGAAATTGAAAGGGCAACAAGGAATTCTGCTCAGAATCGCTCTGCTGGACCGTGATCGCGATCTGCTACTCGACACAACACGTCTGGCTATTGAACGTCTGAGTTCCCGCGCACAAGCCTATGGAGGGAAAGTGCACTGCGAAGGGAACTGCGTACGTGTGCTGCTCCTGGAGACCGCAGCCAGCGGCGCGCAAAGCAGCATGCAGGCCGCCTGGGCAAGCCGAGCGGACATAGCCTGACTCTTGCCAGCCATCGGAACGGAAGGCCGGCACGATCAGATCATGGCAGGAGCCGCCCCCCCGGCTCCTGCTTCGTCGATATGCGCAATCGTGGCGCCAACGAGAGTGTCCTCAGCCAGCGGTATCCATGGACTCGACGACCCATACAGCGCTTGCACCTTCTCCATAGACAACCAACGAGAACTGAGCACTCTGGAACACCACGCGCCGGACAACCTTCTCGGGCAAACTCAGTCGATGCGAGGGCAAAGACACCTTAGCCGCACTCTTGCCAGCCGGCAGCGTCCAGAACGTGGCGTCGACATTTCCCACGATCAGCACGACCTGACCCGAGAGATCATTCACTTGGTAGTAACTGATCCCATCACGCTCGAACCCATAGACAAGCCAGTTTGGGTTCAAACTCAGATTCGTGGCTGCTGGCAGAGATTCTCCCAGACCGCTCCGAGCCATATGGATTCCGTTGTCGCCACTGGGGCAACACGCTGATGCGCTGAAAGCAGACACAGAAAGCAGGACAGCGGCAGGAAGCAACACTCGCAGTTCAGAAAATCTCACGCTCACCCCCATGGATGGTTGGAAAGACAGCTCCAGGCAATTCCGTTTCGCCACCCCACGACTGGATGGCGCTCGACCTCGCTTGAAGGGTTCCTTCGTTCGACGCAGCCGTGTCCAATGCACCAGTAGGGGTGGCGCGACCCAGCATAACCATGCCGCACCGTGAGCGCCATGAAGGGAGTGCGTTCGAATCTCACCCTGTTGTCCTAGAGATTCCCGGCGAACTGACCCGAACCAGGCAGGGCAGATATGTCCACAACCGAGGGCTCCGGCTAAAGTTGCACCCGAAACTGCCGCTATCCGTGCCGAGCCCTCCCTCGTGAGCCACCGCATCATGCCCGTGCTGCCGCAGGCCGCCGTCGATGGCGACCTGGCCGATCCGCTGCCACAGCGGATCCTGCTGGTCGAAAACTCCCGTGCTTTCACTGGCATGCTGCGCGAGGCCATCGAGCAACGCCTGGAACTGCCGGTGGTGATCGCCTCCACCCTGGCCGAGGCCGACCGCCTGCTGAGCGAGGATGGGGGCTGGTTCCTGGTGCTGACCGGGCTGGTGCTGGCCGACGGCGACCGCGATGCGGTGGTCGAGTTCTTCCTCAAGCGCGGCCTGCCGACCGTGGTGGTCAGCAGCGTCTACGATGAAGACCTGCGCAAGCGCGTGCTGCAGCAGCAGATCATCGACTACGTGCTGAAGAACACCCCCGGCAGCATCGATTACCTGGTCTGGCTGGTGCAGCGGCTGGAGCGCAACCGTCGCATCGCGGCGCTGGTGGTGGACGATTCGCCCTCCGCGCGCGGCTACGCCGCCGCCCTGCTGCGCATGTATGGGCATGAGGTGCACGAGGCCGCCGACGGCAACGAAGGCCTGGCCGCGATCGAGGCGCATCCGGCGATCCGCCTGGCGGTGGTCGACCAGGAGATGCCCGGCATGCAGGGTGTGGAATTCACCCGCCGCCTGCGCACCCTGCGTTCGCGCGACAAGGTGGCGGTGATCGGCATCTCCGGCAATACCGATGCGTCACTGATCCCACGCTTCCTGAAGAACGGCGCCAACGACTTCCTGCGCAAGCCCTTCTCGCGCGAGGAGTTCTTCTGCCGGGTCTCGCAGAACGTGGACCAGCTGGAACTGATCGGCACCCTGCAGGACCTGGCCACCCGCGATTTCCTCACCGGCCTGCCCAACCGCCGTTGTTTCCTTGAGCAGAGCCAGCGCCAGCTGCCGCAGCTGCAGCTGCACGGCCAATGCGTGGCGGTGGCGATGATCGACATCGACCACTTCAAGCACATCAACGACACCTACGGCCACGAAGCCGGCGACGATGCGCTGCGCGCGGTAGCCGGCGCGGTGGCCGCGCACGCGCGCAGCCAGGACCTGATCGCGCGCTTCGGTGGCGAGGAGTTCTGCCTGCTGGTGCCGGACATGGAACAGGACGAGGCGCTGCTGTACTTCGAGGAACTGCGCCAGCGCATCGCCGCGCTGGAAGTGGACATCGGCTCGGCCACCCTGCGCATGACCGTCAGCATCGGCCTGTGCTGCCTGCGCCCGCAGCGTGATGCGCTGCACCGGCTGATCTCCGAGGCCGACCGCCAGCTGTACCTGGCCAAGGCCGGCGGCCGCAACCGGGTCAGCTGTACCACCATGGCCAGTCCGCTGCGCCCACGCGAGCCCGCCCTGCCCTGACCGGCACGCCTTGATCCAGATCAACGCCGCCCGCGCGCCGCGGTTCTACAGTCGGCCCCGACATACGCATGAAGGGGAGCCGGGGATGGCACTACTGGTCTGGCAGGACGATCTGAACATCGGCATCGAGGTGATCGATCAGCAACACCGCCGCATCATCGAGATGCTCAACCACCTGCACGTGGCCCAGGCCAGCATGCAGCGTGCGGCGGTGGGCGAAGTGATCGATGAAGTGGTCGACTACACCATGTCGCACTTCGCGTTCGAGGAAGAGCTGATGGAGGAGGCGGGTTATCCGTTCTGTGCCGCGCACAAGCGTGTGCATGAGGTCTTCATCAAGCGCGTGGCCGAGTACCGGCTGCGCTTCCAGGCCGGCGAGGACATCAGCGACGAGCTGCGCACCATGCTCTCGCGCTGGCTGTTCAACCACATCCGTGGCGATGACCAGGCCTACGCCGAGCAGGTCAAGGCGCACCTGAACCAGTTCGCCCGCGAGCACCAGGGCGGCGGCTGGCTGGGACGCACGCTCAAGCGCTTCTTTGGTTGAGCCGCAGTGCGCGCCGGTGCAGTGCCACCAGCGCGCACAGGGTGGCCACCGCAGTCAGGCACAGGTAGTAACCCACCGCGACCAGGCCGAAGTGTTCGGCCAACCACGTGGCCAGGTACGGCGCCGGGGCCGCCCCCAGAATGCCGGCCAGGTTGAATGACAGCGACGCGCCGGTATAGCGCACCTCCACCGGGTAGATCTCGGCCAGGAAGGTGCCGCACGGCCCGTAGGTCAGGCCCATCAGGAACAGGCCCAGGCACAGGAAGCCGGTGACCAGCCACGGGCTGTGCGGCTGGAACAGCGGTGCGAACAGCACGCCGAATCCGACGATCAGCACGCTTGCCACGATCATCGTGCGGCGCGTGCCCCAGCGGTCGCCATAGCGTGCCGACAGCGGGATGCCCAGTGCGAAGAACAACATGCCGGCCATCTGCATCAGCAGGAACTGCTCGCGGCTGTAGCCCAGCACCGCGGTGCCATGGCCGAGGCTGAACACTGTCATCAGGTAGAACAGCACGAAGGTGGCGAACGCCCCCAACGTGCCCAGCAGCATCGGCACCGGGTGGTCTCGCAGCACCGTCAGCATCGGCAGCCGCACCGGCGCCTTGCGTTCCAGCGCCTTCTTGAAGTCGGGGGTCTCGTGGATGTTCAGGCGCACCCACAGGCCAAGGCCGACCAGCAGCGCGCTGGCCACGAACGGAATGCGCCAGCCCCACTGCAGGAAGTCGTCCTGGCTCAGGCAGCGGCCCAGCACCAGGAAGATGCCGGCTGACAGCAGGAAGCCAAGCGGCGCACCCAGCTGCGGGAACATGCCGTACCAGGCGCGCTTGCCCGGCGGCGCGTTCTCGGTGGCCAGCAGCACCGCCCCGCCCCACTCGCCGCCCAGGCCCAGACCCTGGCCGAACCGGCACAGCGCCAGCAGTGCAGGTGCCCACAGGCCGATCTGCGCATGGGTCGGCAGCAGGCCGATCAGTACCGTGGACAGGCCCATGGTCAGCAGTGCGGCCACCAGGGTGGCCTTGCGGCCGATGCGGTCACCGAAGTGGCCGAACACCGCCGAGCCCACCGGCCGGGCGATGAACGCCACCGCGAAGGTCGCCAACGACTGCAGCAGTGCCGCCTGTTCGCTGCTGTCTGGGAAGAACAGGTGCGGGAACACCAGCACCGCGGCCGTGGCGTAGATGTAGAAGTCGAAGAACTCGATGGTGGTGCCGATCAGGCTGGCCAGCAGGACACGGCGGGGGGAATTCACGGGCGGTGCGGCAGCGCGGGTCGTCGACATCGGCAACACGGGTAACGGTGGATCGCCCGATTCTGCCACGGGCCGGTGGCCGCACGGGACGATGGTTTCAGCCGACACCGATGCCAACGAAATTTTTCGGGCCGCCCGCTAGGCTGCGCCACCGGTCCCTGCATGGATGCCTTGCCGATGGCTGCAGTCGCGTTGTCGTGGTCCGATTCCCCGAAGCTGCCGCGGATGGCGGCGTGGCTGGTGGTGCTGCTGGTGCATGGCCTGATGGCGCTGTGGTTGTGGGGCAGTGGCCGGATCGTGCTGCGCGCTGACGATGGCGCACGGATCTCGTTGCGCTGGCTGCCGCCGGAGCTGCCGGCGCCGGCGCCGTCACTTCCGGCGTTGCCCTCCCTACCGATGACGCGCCGGGCTGCATCGGTGAAGTCCCACCCTGCCCCGATCGCGCAGGCAGAGACCGTACTGCCGGCCGAAGAGGCTCCGGCGGCAGAGGCGCCGCTGATCCTGGGCCTGCCTGCGGGCAGCATCGACGGTGGCGATGGCATCAGCGCGGCGGGGGTGGCGCCACGCCTGATCGGTCGCCGCGAGGTGCATGCTGCGTTCGCACCGCGCCGCAACCATTTCCGCATCCGCCGGCAGATGACCCCGGAGCAGATCGTGCACGGCGTGGCGCAGCTGCTGGGGCTGTGGCCGCCGGGCTACATCGTCGACCCTTGCGAGCTGGGGAGGCAGGATATGGACTATTTCCAGAATGCGGTTGAAGAGGCCGATCGCGACCTGCTGCGTGCTGCGGTCCTGCAGGTGAGTGCACGTTGCCGGTAATCTGCATTCCGCGAACGGCAGTCGAGCAAGCTCGACTCTACAGAAGCGCGGGCAACTCCGATGCTACAACTGGATCCAGGTGGCCTTGATCTCGCTGTACTTGTCGAACGCGTGCAAGGATTTGTCGCGGCCATTGCCTGACTGCTTGTAGCCACCGAAGGGGGCGGTCATGTCGCCGCCATCCCAGCCATTCACCCACACGCTGCCGGCGCGCAGCTGGCGTGCAACGCGATGCGCGCGACCAAGATCACGTGTCCACAGGCCGGCAGCCAATCCATAGCGGCTGTCGTTGGCCAGGCGCACGGCTTCGGCTTCGTCATCGAAGCCGAGCACGGCCAGCACCGGCCCGAATACTTCCTCGCGTGCCAGGGCCTGCTCGGGCCGTACCTGGTCGAACACGGTGGGCTGCACATAGCAGCCGCCCGCTTCCACCCCGGCGCGATGACCGCCCAGCAGCAATCGGGCGCCCTCGCCTTCGGCACGCGCGATATCGCCCATCACCTTGTCCAGATGCGCGGCATCGACCAGCGCACCCATCGGTGCGTCGGCTTCCAGCGGGTGGCGCGGCTGCATGTGCTGGCCATAGGCCACCACCTGGTGGACGAAATCCTCGCAGATCGAGCGTTGCACCAGCAGCCGCGAACCGGCGGTGCAGACTTCCCCCTGGTTGAAGAAGATGCCCTGCGCCACGCCCTTGGCCGCCGCATCGAGGTCCGGGGCGTCGGCGAACACCACGTGCGGGCTCTTGCCGCCGCATTCCAGCCAGACCCGCTTGAGGTTGGATCGGCCAGAGTATTCCAGCAGCTTCGCGCCTGTGGCGGTGGAGCCGGTGAAGGCCAGCACGTCCACGTCCATGTGCAGGGCCAGCGGTTCGCCGACGCACGCTCCATGGCCGGGCAACACGTTCAGAACCCCGTCCGGCAGGCCCGCTTCGGCGGCCAGTGCCGCCAGCCGCAGCGCCGACAATGGCGACCGCTCGGAAGGCTTGAGCACCACCGAGTTGCCCATCGCCAGCGCCGGCGCGATCTTCCAGCAGGCCATCAGCAACGGGAAATTCCACGGCACGATGGCCGCCGCCACGCCGGCGGCCTCGCGCGTGACCAGCCCCAGTTCGTGCGGGCCGGTGGGCGCGATCTCCCCGTACAGCTTGTCCACCGCTTCGGCGGTCCAGCTCAGGCAGCGCACCACGCCGGGCAGGTCGATGCGCCGCGCGTCGCGCACCGGCTTGCCCATGTCCAGGGTTTCCAGCAGGGCCAGCTCGTCGGCGTGTTTTTCCACCAGCGCGGCCAGCGCCAGCAGCACGCGCTTGCGATGCGCCGGGCTGGCCTGCGACCAGTGGCCCGCATCGAAGGAGCGGCGGGCCGCCAGCACGGCACGCTCCACGTCCTGCGCATCGCAGTCGGCGACCGCACCCAGCACGCGACCGTCGATCGGGCTGATGCAGTCGAAGCGGGCGCCGCTGGCAGCGTCGACCTGGCGGCCGTCGATGAAGGCCTGGCCGGGTATCGACAGCTGGAGTGCCAGCGCCTGCCAGTGGCTGCGGTCGGGGAAATCGGCCATGGGACACTCCTGCAATCAACCAGCCTTGCTTATACCGGGGCCGCCGCGACTTCGCCGTGACGCAGCTGCGCTACATTCGTCGCATCGCACCCGATGGAGCTGGCATGAAGCGTCCCGAAAGCGACCTGCACGACCTGGCCACCCAGCGCCCCGAGTCCCTGGACGCGTACTGGATGCCATTCACCGCCAATCGCCAGTACAAGGCGGCGCCGCGTGTACTGGTACGCGCCGAGGGCATGCACTACGAAGATGTCGATGGCCGCCCGATCCTCGACGGCACCGCCGGCCTGTGGTGCTGCAACGCCGGCCACGCGCGGCCACGCATCGTCGAGGCCATCGTCGAGCAGGCCCGCACGCTCGACTATTCACCGGCCTTCCAGATGGGCTCGCCGCCGGCCTTCGCACTGGCGCAGCGGCTGGCCGCACTGGCGCCGGCCGCGCTCAACCATGTGTTCTTCACCAGCTCCGGGTCCGAGGCGGTGGACACCGCGATGAAGATCGCGCTGGCCTACCACCGCCAGCGCGGCGAGGGCCAGCGCACCCGCTTCATCAGCCGCGAGAAGGCCTACCACGGGGTCGGCTTCGGCGGCATGGCTCTGGGCGGCCTGCCCAACAACCGCAGGGCATTCGGCCTGCAGCTGGGCGGCGTGGACTACCTGCGCCACACCCTGGACCTGCAGCGCAATGCGTTCAGCAAGGGCCTGCCACGCCAGGGCGCGGAGCTGGCCGATGACCTGGAACGGCTGATTGCGCTGCACGATGCCTCGACCATTGCCGCGGTGTTCGTTGAACCCATCGCCGGTTCGGCCGGGGTGATCCTGCCCGCACCGGGTTACCTGCAGCGGCTGCGCGAGCTGTGCGACCACCACGGCATCCTGCTGGTGTTCGATGAAGTGATCACCGGCTTCGGCCGGGTCGGCATGCCCTTTGCCGCGCAGCGTTTCGGGGTCACCCCGGACCTGCTGACCTTCGCCAAGGCGGTCAGCAACGGTGCGGTGCCGCTGGGCGGCGTGCTGGCCAGCGATGCGGTGCATGCCGCGTTGATGCAGGCGCCCCCGCAGGCGATCGAGCTGTTCCACGGCTACACCTATTCGGGCCATCCGCTGGCCTGCGCAGCGGCGCTGGCCACGCTGGAGGTCTATGCCGAGGAGCGCCTGTTCGAGCGCGCCATCGAGCTGGGTGAATACTGGCAGGAGCGGTTGCACGCCCTGCAGGGGCTGCCCAACGTGATCGATATCCGCAACTTCGGGCTGGTCGGTGCGGTGGAGCTGGCGCCACGCCGCGACACCCCCGGCAGCCGCGGCTACGAGGTGTTCCGCCGCTGCTTCCACGACGGCCGGCTGCTGGTGCGCTGTACCGGCGACATCATCGCGCTGTCGCCGCCATTGATCGTGGACAAGCCGCAGATCGACCAGATCACAGGCATCCTCGGCGAGATGATCCGGGCCACCGCCTGAGTCCGGACCGGCGGTGGCGAGCAGGTACAATGGGCGGTTCCGCTCCTGCTCGCTGCCGTGCCCATGGATATCGTCGTCAAAGAAGAACTCAAGGCCTACATCGACCCGCTGACTGCGGACGAACATGACGCGCTGGAGCGCAGCATCCTGGCCGAAGGCTGCCGCGATGCGCTGGTGCTGTGGGGCGATGTGCTGGTCGACGGCCACAACCGCTTCGGCATCTGCCAGAAGCACGGCCTGCCGTTCAACACCGTGCAGAACACCCGCTTCCAGAGCATGGAAGACGTGCACCTGTGGATGATCGAGCAGCACCTGGGCCGCCGCAGCGTTTCGGACTTCCAGCGCGGCGTGCTGGCGCTGCGCAAGCGCGACATCCTGGCTGCCCGCAAGCAGGTCGAGCAGGCGCAGCTGCAGCGCGAGAGCGACGGCAGCGCCGAGATCGTCGAGGACGCCGGCGAAGACAGCCCGCCGTGGGAACCGGCGCCGAAGATCAGCCGCGCCGAGCTGGCCCGCGAAGCCAAGCTGAGCACCAGCCAGGTCGGCATGATCGAGCGCATCCATGCCCAGGCCGCCGCCGAGGTGGTCGAAGCAGTGAAGGCCGGCGTGATCTCGATCAGCGCCGCCGCAGCCGTGGCCGACCTGCCGGAAGACGAGCAGCGCGCCGCCGCCGCCGGTGGCAAGGACGAACTGAAGCAGGCCGCCAAGCGCGTGCGCGAGTCCAAGCGCAAGCCGCGGGCACCGAAGCCGGACGCGGCCGAGATGGACTTCGAGGAGCCGGATGAGGACGCGATCGCCAGCCGCGACGCCGACGTGCTGTCGGCACTGGAGCAGCTGGGCGAGGACGCACCGGCGCTGCGTCGCCGCGTCGTCGCGCTGACCCGCGAGAACGACACCCTGCGCGCGCAGCTGGCCGCGCTGCGCAAGCAACTCGAAGCGCTCTGAACCAGCGGCTAGTGCCGGCCGCTGGCCGGCAACCCCATGAACGTTCCGGGTGCGTTGCGGATGCCGGCCAGCGGCCGGCACTACCCGATGCTCATGCAGGGCCGGATAGACTTCGGGCATGACGCCTGCCAACGATCCGCGCCGCGCACAGCTGCGGCGCCTGAAAGCCCTCGCACTGGGCCTGCTGCTGTTGATGCTGGCCGGATTCGCCGTCAGCCACTGGCAGGGCGAACGTGGCATCTGGGCCTGGGTCTCGGCGTTCTGCGAGGCCGCCGCCGTGGGTGCGCTGGCCGACTGGTTCGCCGTCGTCGCGCTGTTCCGGCGGCCGATGGGACTGCCCATTCCGCACACCGCGATCATCCCGCGCAGCAAGGAACGCATCGGTGACAGCCTGGCGCTGTTCGTGCGCGACCAGTTCCTGGAACCGGGCGTGCTGTTGGCCAAGCTGCAGGTGTTCGATCCGGCCAGCCGCCTGGGCAGCTGGCTGGCCGATCCGGCGCGTTCGCGGATGCTGGCCGACATGGCGCGCGGCTGGGCGTTGCAGGCACTGGATTTCTTCGACGAGGCTGCCGTGCGCCGGCAGCTGCACGGTTTCGTGGTGCAGCAGCTGCGGCAGTGGAATGCCGCCGCCACCGCCGGCGAGCTGCTGGCCCTGCTGACCGCCGATGGCCGCCACCAGCGCGTGCTGGACGAGGGCCTGCAGCGGCTGGGGCGCTGGCTGGAGCAGGCGGAAGTGAAGGAGCGCGCCTCGCAGCTGATCGTGCGCTACATCCAGCGCGAATGGCCGACGCTGTCGAGCACGGTGAACTGGGTCAAGCCGATCGACGAGATCGGCGACAGCCTGGCCGAGCGCCTGGCGCGTGCGGTGCTGGAAGAACTGCAGCAGGTGCTGGCCGAGCCGCAGCATCCGCTGCGCCAGGACTACGAGAGCTGGTTGCAGAATTATGTGCAGCGCCTGCGCGAGGATCCGGCGCTGGCCGAGCGCATCGAACAGCTCAAGCAGGAAATGATCGACCACCCTGCCCTGCAGGAGTACGTGCAGGGGCTGTGGGCGCGCATCCATGCCAGCCTGCGTGCCGACCTGCAGCGCGACGACTCCGCACTGGTCGGCCACCTGCAGCGCAGCCTGGCCTCGCTGGGCAGCAGCCTGCAGGCCGACCCCGCCCTGCGCGAGGCACTGAACCAGCACCTGCTTGAAGGCGCGCAGCGCCTGACCGGGCGCCTGCGCGAGGGCGTGACCACGCATATCGCACAGACCGTGAAGAGCTGGGATGAGCGGCATCTGGTCGAGCAGCTGGAACTGAGCGTAGGCCGCGACCTGCAGTTCATCCGCTTCAACGGCACCCTGGTCGGCGGGCTGATCGGCCTGCTGCTGCATGCGGCGACGGTGATCTTCCGGTTCTGAACGCGCGCCTCGATCCACCGGCAGCAGTCGTCACGCTTGATTAACGAAATGCGAATGCCTATCATTTGCTAATCGGTTGTACGCTTAGCCAAGCGGGGCACGGACGCACGTACCCACCCGCCCCTTCGCCCGTGTACATCCCCCGACTACCGGGTCACCCGCACTGCGCGGGTGGCGCACCGTCGATGGGGCTCGCTGGGCGACGTGCGCGGAGCGCATGGCGACTGTACCTGCGTATTCCATCGCCTGATTCGTCCTGCATGGAACCGCACCAATGGCAATGCCGCTGAACTCCCCCCGTCCCACCGTGTTGGCCCTGGCCGTGACTGCATTGATGATCGCCCCGCTGGCCCACGCCGACGGCACTGCCGATCCTTCCGCGCGCACGCTGGATACGGTGAAGGTGACTGCCGATGGCGAGATGCCCAGCAGCTATACGGTGAAAGGCGCGCGCACTGCGACCAAGCTCGACCTGTCACTACGCGAGACGCCGCAGTCGGTGACGGTGCTTACCCGCCAGCGCCTGGATGACATGGGTCTGTTCTCGCTGTCGGACGTGATGGGCCAGGTGACGGGCGTCAGCGTGTCGGTCACCGACAGCGAGCGCATCAACTATGTCTCGCGCGGCTACACCATCGACAACTTCCAGATCGACGGCATGCTCAACACCTTCGGTGGCTCGATCAAGACCAACACCGACAACGTGATCTACGAGCGCATCGAAGTGATCCGCGGCGCCACCGGCCTGACCACCGGCGCGGGTGATCCGTCCGGCACCATCAGCATGATCCGTAAGCGGCCGACCGACACTTTCCAGATGGGTGCCAACCTGACCCTCGGCCGCTGGGGCAACCGTCGCCTGGAAGCCGACCTCGGCGGCCCCGTGGCCTGGGACGGCCGCATCCGCGCGCGCGTGGTCGCGGCCAAGCAGCAGAGCGATTCGTTCCGTGATGTCTATGCGCTGGACAAGGACGTGTTCTACGGCATCGTGCAGGCCGACCTGAGTGACAGCACGCTGTTCGAAGTGGGCTACGAGTACCAGTCGCCGCACACCACCGGCGTGACCTGGGGCGTGGTGCCGTACTGGGGCGCCGACGGCGCACCGGCCAACCTGCCGCGCTCGACCAATCTGTCGGCCTCGTGGAGTGCGTGGCCGATCGTGGAAAAGACCAGCTTCGCGCGACTGGAACAGCAACTGGGCAACGGCTGGTCGGTGAAGGGCAACCTCAGCCATGCCGTGCGCGATACCGATGGCAGCGTCTGGTACGGCGCGGCCGGCTACCCGCGCGCCGACGGTACCGGTGTGACTGCCTACATTTCACACTTCAACGAACACAGCACGATGGACGTGTTCGACGTCAACGTGGGCGGGCCGTTCCAGCTGTTCGGGCGCGAGCATGAACTCGTGTTCGGCCTGGGCCAGTCGGTGCGCAAGGGTGAGTCCGAGGCCATGTCGTTCGATTCCAGCGCACCGGGCTACGCGCAGGTGCCCGACTGGCGTCACTGGACCGGCGAGGTGCCGGTACTGCCGGTGACCCGCCTTGGTCGCCTGTCGTCACAGGACGAACTGCGCCAGCGCGCCGCCTATGTAGCGGCTCGCCTGCGCCTGGCCGATCCGTTGCTGGCCGTGGTGGGCGCCCGCTATGGCAGCTGGGAAACCCGCAAGTGGACCTATGGCTACGACGCCAACGGCAACCGCAACAGCATTACCCGCACCGGCTACCGGCCGGACGACATGCTCACTCCGTATGCCGGCCTGGTCTACGACTTCAATTCGATCTTCAGCGGTTATGTCAGCTACACCGACATCTTCAAGCCGCAGAACTACCGCGACCGTAACGGCAATTATCTGGAGCCGGTGGTCGGCGACATGTACGAAGCAGGCATCAAGGCCGAGTTCTTCGGCGGCCTGCTCAATGCCTCCGCCGCCGTGTTCGAGGGCAAGCAGGACAACGTCGCCGAGATCGATGATTCGGTGCCGGTGAACTCCCTGCCCGATGGCAGCCAGGCCTACCGCTCCACCGGCAAGGGCAACAAGGTGAAGGGCTGGGAGATCGAAACCCAGGGCAGCATCGGCGAGCAGTGGAACGTCTCGGCCGGCTTCGCCCACACCGTCATCCGCAACAAGGACGGCGTACTGCAGCGGACCACCGCACCGCAGGATACCTTCCGGCTCAACACCAGCTGGCGCCCCGGCGGTATCGATGGCCGCTTCTGGCTGGGCGGTGGCGTGACCTGGCAGAGCCGCATCTGGAGCACCAGCACCAAGCCCGATCGCAGCAAGGCCAACATCACCCAGGACGCGTTCTACCTGGTCAACCTCGCCGGCGGCTACCGCTTCAACGAGAACTTCAGCGCGCAGCTGAACATCAACAACCTGCTGGACAAGAAGTACTTCAACAACGTCGGTTTCTACAACGGCGTGTATTGGGGCGAACCACGCAACGTGACGATGACGCTGCGCTGGAAGCTCTGACCCCCGATGGATGGCACCGGTTCTGCGACCGGCGCCCGGCCACGGATGGCCACCCCCGGCGCGCTGCGGTGCGCCGGTCCCTTTTCACTGAAACCAGCAGGAATGCCGTGGACCGCTCGCCCGCAACCGCCAGCCCCCGCACCTTTTTCTCCAACCCGCGTTGGGGCGTGCTGTCACGCTCGCTGGCCGCGATCTTCGGCGGCTACGCGCTGGCCTCGGTGACCAGCGTGTTCTGCGCCCTGGCGCTGCCCGGCGCGCGCGGCCAGACCGTGTTGACCGGCATGCTGCTGGCGATCCTGGTGGCCGCCTGCGCCGCGTTGTGGGCGTTCGCCACCCGCACTGCGCTGCGCGCCTGGGTCGGCATCCTGGTCCCCACCCTGCTGATGGCCGTCGTCGCGCGCCTGCTGGGGGCCTGGGCATGAAGAACGGATTCCGCCAATCGATGGCCTGGCTGCACACCTGGACCGGCCTGCTGGTCGGCTGGTTGCTGCTGCTGATCTTCATGGCCGGCACCGCCAGCTACTACCGCGAGGAAATCAGCCGCTGGATGCGCCCGGAGCTGCCGGCCAACAAGGTCAGCATCGACGTGGCCGCGCAGCGCGCGGTGGACTACCTGCAGGCCAACGCCAGCCAGGCCGAGAACTGGTTCGTCACCCTGCCGCAACCGCGCAACCCGGCCATGCAGATGTTCTGGCGGCTGCCGCCGGAGCTGGCCGATCCCAGCCGTGGCCGTCGCGGTGGCTTTGGTGATGCCACGCTGGACCCGAACACCGGCCAGGCCCTGAAGGCGCGCGAGACGCGTGGCGGAGATTTCTTCTACCGCCTGCACTTCGACCTGCATTACATCCCGGTGCTGTGGGCGCGCTACCTGGTCGGCTTCTGCGCGATGTTCATGCTGGTGGCGATCATCACCGGCGTCATCACCCACAAGAAAATCTTCAAGGACTTCTTCACCTTCCGCAAGGACAAGGGCCTGCGGTCGTGGCTGGATTTCCACAACGTCAGCGCGGTGATGGCACTGCCCTACCACGCGATGATCACCTACACCGGCATCGTCACCCTGATGATCATGTACCTGCCGTGGGGGGTGAAGGTGGCCTACCCGCAGGACGAGGACAAGTTCTTCAGCGAAGCCTTCGGCGGCATGCCGGAGGTGACCGCGCCGGCCGAGGGACGCGCCACGCCGCTGCCGATCGCGCAGCTGCTGGACAGCGCGCGTGCGCACTGGCATGGCGTCGAAGTGGCCGGCTTCACCGTATCCAACCCGGGCGCGGCCAATGCAGTCATCGACATCCGCCAGCGCGACGGCAGGCGCCTGTCCACCGACACCCCGGCGCTGCGCTACGACATGATCAACGGCACGCTGCTGGAAGAGACGCCGCCCTCCGGTGGTGCCACCGCCACCCGTGGCGTGCTGTATGGCCTGCACCTGGCCCGCTTCGCCGACTGGGGCCTGCGCGCACTGTTCTTCCTGTCCGGCCTGGTCGGCTGCCTGATGGTGGCCAGCGGCGTGGTGCTGTGGGCAGTGAAGGAACGGCCCAAGCACGCCAAGAGCGGCCGCATCGGCTTCGGCCTGCGCCTGGTCGACGCACTGAACATCGGCACCGTGGCCGGCCTGCCGATCGCGTTCGCCGCCTACTTCTGGGGCAACCGCCTGCTGCCGCTGGACATTGCCGAACGCTCCAGTGCCGAGGCCAACGTGTTCTTCTACGCCTGGGGCACGGCACTGCTGGCCGCCTTCATCTGGCCGAAGCGGATGATGTGGGCCTGGCAACTGTACCTGGGCGCCGCCGCGTTCGCGCTGGTGCCGGTGGTCAACGCGCTGACCACGCATGCGCATCTGGGCGTGACCCTGCGCAATGGTGACTGGGTGCTGGCTGGCGTCGATCTGTCGATGATCGCGTTCGGCGCGATGCTGGCGCTGTGCGGCTGGCGCATGCAGCGCTGGACGCCACCACTGTCTGTGGCCGAGAAGAAGAAGCGTGCCGCGGCGGCGGCAGCGCCCAAGGCTCCGGTTGATGCTGCGGAAGCTGTTGAAGCGGAGGCCAGCGCATGATGCTGCTGGCATTGGCCTTGTCGTTCTCTGCGTTCACGGCGCTGTCGCTGGCGATGGAGAAGCACCAGCACGACCTGCATGGCAAGGCGGCTGCCTCGCCGGCACGCCGGACGCAATGGCGGGTGCTGGGCTGGGCCCTGCTGGCGGTGGCGTTCGCGCTGTGCGTGGCCGACCATGGCTGGGCGATGGGCCCGGTGCTGTGGCTGGGCACGATGACGCTGGGCGGCGCGGTGTTGTCGTTCGGGTTGTACCCGTACCGGCCGAAGTGGATCGCCGCGCTGGCGATCGCGCTGCCCGCGGCCGGGCTGCTGGTGGCGGTGCTGTAGCCACCCTCCACGCATGGCGTGGATCTACTGAACGCCCATCCACGTATGGCGTGGATCTACCGGCCAGATAGGGGTAGTGCCGGCCGCTGGCCGGCATCCCATGAACCCTCTGCGGGTCTGACATCGTTGCCGGCCAGCGGCCGGCACTACCGGGCTTACCCCAACCGCTTCAATTCCCACGCGCGGTGGATGCGCGCGTTGCGCTCGAAATCCGGCCCGATGGTGCGCGCGGTGATCTCGCGGCACTGGGCGAATTCGGCGATGGCGTTCTCTTCCAGCTTGAAGCGGCGGAAGTTGTTGGAGAAATACAGCACACCGCCCGGCGCCAGGCGCGCCACGGCCGCACGCAGCATCTTCAGCTGCTCGCGCTGCACGTCGAAGTCGTCGGCGCGCGCGGAGTTGGAGAAGGTCGGCGGGTCACAGAAGATCACGTCGTACTGGCCGCGGTCGCCTTCCAGCCACGCCATGGCGTCGGCCTGCACCAGCAGGTGCTGGTTGCCGCCCTGCCCGTTCAACGCCAGGTTGTCGTAGCACCACTGCAGGTAGGTGGCCGACAGGTCGACGCTGGTGGTGCTGGCGGCACCGGCCACCGCTGCCTGCACGCTGGCCACGCCGGTGTAGCAGAACAGGTTGAGGAAGCGCTTGCCGCGCACCTGCTCGGCCATCATCCGGCGCAGCGGGCGGTGGTCGAGGAACAGGCCGGTATCCAGGTAATCGAACAGGTTCACCTGCAGCAGCGCGTTGTTTTCGCGCACCACGATGAACTCGTCGCGCTGTTCGAAGCGGCCGTACTTGCTGCCGCCCTTGCCACGCTCGCGCGACTTCATCGACACCTGTTCCGGCGGCACGCCGAATACTTCACGCGCGGCCGCCAGCAGCTCGTTGCGGCGACGGCGCACGTCGTTTTCCGGAATCGCCGCCGGTGCCGCATATTCCTGCACGTGCAGGAACGTGCGGCGCTGGCCACCGTCTTCCTCGTAGACGTCGATGGCGGCCGCGTACTCCGGCAGGTCGGCATCGTAGGCGCGGAAGCAGGTGATGTCCTCGCGGGCGCGCCAGCTCTTGAACTTCTTCAGGTTCTTGCGCAGGCGGTTGGCCACCATCTGCGCACCTTCGCTCAGCTCGCGCGGCTGCGCCGGGTCGCGGCCCGGCACGGCGATCGGGTCGCAGACGATCAGCGCGCATTCCAGCGCGCCGTTGAACATCTGGTACTTCTTGCCGGCGCGCAGGCCGGTGGCGAAGGCCAGTTCATCGTTGCCGCACAGCAGGCTGGCGCGCCACTGCGGCACGGCCTTCTGCAGGGCATTGCCCAGCGCGCGGTACAGCGCCGGATCGGCGGCCAGGCGCTCGTCGTACGGCGGGTTGCAGACCACCGCACCGATCTCCTGTTCCGGCGCGGCCAGGTCGGCGACGTCGGCGCGGGTGAAGCGGATCGCATGGGCGACGCCCGCTACTTCGGCATTCTCGCGCGCCGCCTGGATCGCGGTCGGGTCGATGTCGCTGCCGTGGATGACCGGCTTCAACGCTGCCAGGCCGGCCGCTTCGCGGTCACGTGCCTCGCTCTGGATGGCCTTCCAGGCGGCCTTGTCGAAGCCCAGCCAGCGGCTCGGCGGCAGGCTGCCGTGGCGCATCAGGCCGGGGGCAACGTCGGCGGCCATCAGCGCGCCCTCGATCAGCAGCGTGCCGCTGCCGCACATCGGGTCCAGCAGGCCACCACCGGCGGCGTGCAGGCGCGGCCACTGCGCGCGCAGCAGCAGCGCGGCGGCCAGGTTTTCCTTCAGCGGCGCCTCGTGGGCGGCACCGCGCCAGCCACGGCGGTGCAGCGGGCCGCCGCCCAGATCGATCGACAGTGAGGCGCGGCCCTTGCGCAGCGACAGGTTCACGCGCACATCCGGCAGGTCGGTGTTGACCGACGGGCGTTCCAGGCCCTCGTCACGCATGCGGTCGACGATGGCGTCCTTGATCCGCTGCGCCGCGAAGCGCGCATGGGTGATCTTGTCACCGGACACGTGCGCGTCCACCGCCAGGGTCATTTCCGGCTTGATGTGCTCGTGCCACGGCAGCGCACGCACGCCGTCGTACAGGGCCTGCTCGTCCGGGCACTCGAACTCGTCGATCGGCCACAGCACGCGGCTGGCCAGGCGCGACCACATGACGATCCGCAGCGCCTGCTCCAGTTCGCCGTCGGCGTTGACGCCGGCAATGGTGGCGGTGGCCTTGCCAAGGCCCAGGGCCGACAGTTCATCGGCAAGCAGGTATTCCAGGCCCTTGGCGCAGGAGACGAAGAATTTCACGGGATCGGTTCGCAGGTGGTCGGGCGCGGCACAGGGGCCGGGCCAGTCGGAAAGGAGGGCCGTAGGCACGGCCGGCAGGCCCGCGCCGGGGGCGGCGGGGCTGCCATTGTAGTCAAAGCGGGCGGGCGCGCCGTGCGCCCGGGCTTCACAGCTGGCGCAGCAGGCGCTCGAAGGCCTGCGCGGAGGCCTCCACGTGGTGCTCAAGGCGGTGCCCATCATCGACCAGCAGCAGCTGCGCCGAACGCGCCTGCGCCCAGGCGATGACCCCGGCGGCCGGCACCACCTCGTCGTGCCAGGCCTGCACCACCGTGGTCGGTACCGCGGCGGCATCCAGCGCCGGCATCGGGCCCATGGTGGTCGGTGGCACCATCAGGAACAGGCCGGCCACCGGCACCTGCAGCGAGGCGATGGCGGAAATGTAGGCACCGAGGCTGGAGCCGGCCAGCACCACCGGCCCCTGCCCGGCGGCAATGGCGGCACGCTCGACCAGGCGGCGCAGGCGGGTCGGCACGTCGCCCACCCGGCTGACCTCGCTCATCGCGTCCAGGTCGGTGTAGTCGGGGCGTTCATGGGTCCAGCCCAGGCGTTGTGCCACCTCGGCCAGCGCGGTGACCTTGGTCGCGTCCGGGCCGCTCTCGAAACCGTGCGACAGGATGCAGTGGCCGCGGCTCATGCGCGCGCTCCGCGCGAGCGGGCCGATGAGGAAAGGGAAGGCAGGTTCATGCCGCAATGCTAGCATCGCCGGATGCCCAACCCGCTCCTGCCCGGCCTGCAAGTGCAGCCCCTGCCCTACCACGACCGCCTGCCGCTGCGCGACCCGGCCACGCTGGAGATGGTGGTGATCCACTGCACTGAGCTGCCCGACCTGGCGATGGCCCGCGAGTACGGCGAGCGCGTGCTGTACGACAGTGGCGCCGGCAACAGCGGCCACTTCTACATCGATCGCGACGGTCGCGTGGTGCAGTACGTGGCACCGGAACGGGTGGCCCACCACGTGCGCGGCATGAACGCACAGACGCTGGGTATCGAGCTGGTCAATACCGGGCGTTACCCGGACTGGTTCGACAGCCGCCACCAGGCGATGGACGAGCCGTACACCGAGGCGCAGCTGGTGGCGTTGGAACAACTGCTGCTGGCGCTGGTGGCGCACTATCCGTCGCTGCGGCGGATTGCCGGGCACGACCAGCTGGATCTGGAGCAGGTAGTGGCCAGCGACGATCCAACGCTGCGAGTGGCGCGCAAGCGTGATCCGGGGCCGTTGTTTCCGTGGGCGAGGATTCTGGCGAAGGTGCCGCTGCAGTCGGTGGGTTGATCGGCAGGGCTGCGCCCTGCACCCGCAGAGGCAACGTCAACGTCAACGTCAAAAGCGGGCTGTCGGTGGGATGGCGGGGTGGGTCCGGTTGCGGGGGACGCCGTAAATACGTCCATGCAGGCTCGGTCGCCGCATCCATGCGGCTCACGCCCCCGCAACCGGACCCACCCCGCCTTCGACAGATTCCGGCTGCTGTGGGTGGGTGTCGACCTTGGTCGACACGGTAGATCCACGCCATGCGTGGATGAACGTCGAATCGTTCGGAATGGGCTTTTGTAGAGTCGAGCCGCGCTCGACTGCTCCTGGCCCGGATTGCTCACGCGCCGCTGGCCACCGGGCGGCTGCTGTCGCTGACCCAACCGCTCCAGGAATCGGCGTAGATGCGTGCGCCGGACAAACCGGCCGATTCCATCGCCAGCAGCAGATGGCAGGCCGTCACGCCAGAGCCGCACATCAGCACCACCTGTTGCGGATCGCGGTTGCCGATCACGCCCTGCAGTTCGGCGCGCAGTTCCTGTGCATCACGCAGGCGGCCGTCGGCGACGTTCAACGCAAACGGACGGTTGACCGCGCCGGGTACGTGACCGGCGACCGGGTCCAGCGGCTCCACTTCGCCGCGGAAGCGTTCGCCCGCGCGTGCGTCGACCAGCCAGCCCGGCGCGTGCTTCAGACGTGCGCTGATTTCATCGGCATTGGCGATCTGGGTGGTGTCGAAACGGCCCGGGTAAGCCGGCAGCGCCGTTACTTCGCCCTGGCCGGTTGCCAACGCGTGACCTGCGGCCTGCCACGCGGCGATACCACCATCGAGCACAGCCACCTTGGTGTGCCCGATCAGGCGCAGCAGCCACCACAGGCGCGAGGCGGCCATGCTGCCGTCGCTGCCGTCGTAGACCACCACCTGGGTGTCGGGACCGATACCCCACTGGCCCAGCTTTGTGGCGAAGGCATCGCTGTCCGGCAGCGGATGACGGCCGTGGCCGCTGCGGGTCAGATCCGACAGGTCCCGATTGAGGTCGGCGTATACCGCGCCCGGAACATGCCCCGCCAGATACTGGCCGCCACCGGCCTGCGGATCAGCCAGCGATGACCGCGCATCGACCACGCGCACGGCCGTGCTGGCGGTTGCACGCGCGTCGACCACGCGAACGCCCTCGCCCAATGCAGCGGCCAGGGTGGCGACATCGACCAGGGTGGTCCACGGCGGATCGATCGGCTTCATTGCACTTGCTCCAGGCGGCGACGCAGGTTGTAGAGGATGGCCGCGGTCGCGCCCCAGATGCGCTGGCCCGGCCAGCCGTATTCAAGGACGTGGCGGATGCGGCCGCGATGATTGATTTCGACCTGGCGCAGGTTGTCGGCAGCCATCAGGTAGTCCAGCGGCACCTCGAACACCTCGGCCACTTCGCTGGGTTGCGGCACCGGCACGAAGTCCGGATCCACCACCGCCACCACCGGCGTGACCCGGTAACCGGTGATCGTCACGAAGGGATCCAGGTAGCCCAGCGCCTGCACCTGGCCGGGCGCCAGCGCGATTTCTTCCTGGCTCTCGCGCAGCGCAGCGGCCAGTGCATCGCGGTCGTCCGGTTCGGTGCGACCGCCGGGGAACCCGACCTGGCCACCATGGGTGCGCAGGGTCTCGGTACGGCGGGTGAGAATTACCTGTGCGCCGTTGGCACGCGGCACGATGCCGGCCAGCACCGCCGCTTCCACGGGGGGGCCGGGCGGCAGGAGGTCGATCAGTTCACTGCGGTTCCAGCCGTCGCCAAGCGGCGGCACGGCCAGCGGATGCAGCGCGCGCATCAGGCGTTCGTGGTCGGCCAGTGAGCCGCGCAATGATTGCTGAAGCTGTTCGCGCAGCGGTTGCACGCGATGCAGGATGCGGCTGCGTTCCTCGTTGCTCATCGACGACCACCTTGCGATCTCGTCGAGATGCCGCCCGCAGCCGGTGCACTGCCGGTCTGGATCCAGCTTGCACACTCCGATGCAGGGACTTGCGACAACACGCGCCGATTCTTCCATTGTTTGCACCCTGCAACAGTAGCGCGAATGGGCTGGATTTGCGCGTCAGGCACTGCACAAACAAAAACGCGCCGGTGGGATCACCGGCGCGTTTCGTCTACTGCTTTGATGTTACTTGACGCTGACCAGCTTGATCTCGAACTGCACAGCCACGTTCGGCGGGAACGGGGTGCGCGGGTCGGCACCGTAGGCCTGGTCCGGCGGCAGGGTGACTTCCCACTTCGAGCCTGCCGGCATCTGCAGCAGGGTCTCGCGCATGGCCTTCATTTCGACTTCGCTGACCTTGATCGACGGGATCTGCTGGGCCGGACGGGCTTCGGTCGGACGCTGGCCGTACGGGAACGGACCGGCCACTTCCAGCTGCACGGTGCTGGCCTGGGTCGGCTTGGCACCCTTGCCGGCTTCGATCACGCGGTACTGGACGCCGCTCGGCAGGGACTGCACGCCGGCCTTGGCCTTGTTCGCCGCGATGAACTGATCGCTCTTGGTCTTGTTTTCGGCAGCGGCCTTTTCGTACTCGGCCTTGGCGGCCTGGGCACGGCCCTGCTCGCGCTTCTGGAACGCTTCAACGGCCGGCTTCAGCTGCTCGGCGGTGATCGCCGGCTGCTTCTTGGCGTAGGCGTCCTGCAGGCCCTTCACCACCGAGTTGATGTCCAGCTGCTCACCGCGACCGGTCAGCTCCGCCAGGTTGTTGCCGTAGTCGTAACCGAAGTAGTAGCTCAGCTTGCCCTTTTCGGACGAAACGTCCTGGGCGAAGGCATTGCCCGTCAGGGCCAGGGCCGCGACGGCGACCGCGATAGAACGCAACTTCATCAAACAGTTCTCCAGGGGTGGTAACTCAGGGACGTTCTGCGCCGCCCTGAGGCGACGGGTTAGGATAACGGGCGCAACGTGTAACCGCTACTCACGATGCAGGCTATGACCCGTCTGCGTTCGCGGAGTTCAATCTCACTTTTTTTTAACGTTCCAGGAGTTTCCCCGTGGCCGATGCCCTGATCGCTGTCGCCGACGACGGCGCCATCCGCACCGTGACCGTCCAGCGCCCGGACAAGCTCAACGCCCTGAATGCCGCGACCCTGCAGGCCCTGGCCGAGGCGTTCAGCGCCGCCGCCGCCGACCCGGAGGTACGCGTGGTGGTGCTGACCGGCGCCGGCCCCAAGGCCTTCGTGGCCGGCGCCGATATCGCCGAGATGAACACGCTCAGCGCCGTTCAGGGACGTGATTTCTCGCTGCTCGGCCAGGGCCTGATGCGCCAGATCGAACGCATGCCCAAGCCGGTCATCGCGCGCGTGAATGGTTTTGCGCTGGGTGGCGGCCTGGAACTGGCGATGGCCTGCCACCTGCGCATCGCCGCCGATACCGCCAAGGTCGGCCAACCGGAAATCAACCTCGGCCTGATCCCGGGCTTCGGTGGCAGCCAGCGCCTGCTGCGCCTGTGCGGCCGTGCCGCCACCCTGGAGCTGTGCCTGCTGGGTGCACCGGTCAATGCAGCACGTGCGCTGGAACTGGGCATCGTCAACGAGGTGGTGCCCGCCGACGCGCTGGACAACCGCGTGCAGGACGTAGCCCGCCAGCTGGCACGTTCGGCGCCGCTGGCCCTGCGTGGCCTGCTCGATGCGGTGCACGTGGGCGGCGAATGCAGCCTGGAAGCCGGGCTGGAGTACGAAAGCGCGCAGTTCGGCCTGCTGTTCGCCACCGAGGACATGCGCGAAGGCACCAGCGCCTTCCTGCAGCGCCGTCCGCCGGCCTTCCAGAACCGCTGACGCCATGGCATCCCGACCCAACCCCGCGCAACTGTTCGCCCGGGTCCAGGCAGACGATCTCGATGGCGCCCTGCAGGCCGGGCTGATGGACTATGTCGCCCGTGCCGGCGACGAACAGTTGCTGCCCGGCCACCCCGAGTTGCCGCAGCGCCTGCAGCAGGCCCAGCAGCAGCTGCACGCCGCGTGGGCCGCGCGCGAACGCTACCGCGCCCGTGCGGTGCGGCTGGCACGCCGTGAGGCCGAACGCGACGCACGCCGGACACCCGCCCCGGCGTCGGACGTGAAGCCGGCCCTGCCCGCTGCCGCCGCCGCCATTCTCGCCCGGGCCAAGGCCCGCGCCACCGGCAAGGAGCAGTAATGGCCACGGTGAAGAAGACCGCGCGCGCACCGGCGCGCCGTGGCGGCGTGATGCCGCGTGCCGACGTGGTGGAAATGTTCACCCGCCTGCGCGAACTCAATCCGCACCCGAAGACCGAACTGGAATACAGCTCGCCGTTCGAACTGCTGGTGGCGGTGGCGCTGTCGGCACAGGCCACCGACGTCGGCGTCAACAAGGCCACGCGCCGCCTGTTCCCGGTGGCCAACACGCCGGCGAAGATCCTCGCGCTGGGCGAGGACGGCCTGAAGCAGTACATCGCCACCATCGGCCTGTTCAACGCCAAGGCGAAGAACGTGATCGCCACCTGCGCGATCCTGCTGGAGAAGCATGGCGGCGAAGTGCCGCGTGACCGCGATGCGCTGGAGGCGCTGCCCGGCGTCGGCCGCAAGACCGCCAACGTGGTGCTCAACACGGCGTTCGGCGAGCCGGTGATGGCGGTGGATACGCATATCTTCCGCGTGGCCAACCGCACCGGGCTGGCCCCCGGCAAGAACGTGCGCGAGGTGGAAGACAAACTGGTGAAGGCGATTCCGGCCGAGTTCCTGCTCGACGCGCATCACTGGCTGATCCTGCACGGCCGCTATGTGTGCAAGGCGCGCAAGCCGGATTGCCCGGGTTGCGTGATTGCCGACCTGTGCCGGTTCAAGGACAAGACCACGGCCGAAGCGTGACGCGGACCGTGTTGTGACGAAACGAAGACGGCGGGCACCAGGCCCGCCGTCTCGATTTCAGACACTGTGTTTGAGGTGATCAGAACGACAGGTCGCCCCAGACGCCGAATTCCTTGGTCTTGTCGTTCTTCTTGTCGCCGGCGTTGGCCAGGTGCGTGTACTTGTACACGGTCGACAGCTTGAGGTTCTTCATGACCGGGAACTCGACACCGACGTTCCAGTACTTGTCGCTCAGGGTCGGGTCCAGGGTCTTGCTGACGTCGGTGTCATCGTAACGACCGAACACGTTGATGCCGCCGTCGGTGACGCGCACGCTGCCCCACACCGACCAGCCGCTGGTCTTGTCGGTGGCAACGGTCAGCACGTTGTTGAGGTTCTTGGCCTGGAAGTACTCACCACCGACGCGGAAGTTGCTGTCGGCGTAGGCCACCATCGCGTTGGCGCGGGTGTAGGTGTTCTCGGCGCTCTGGATGTCGGTTTCCTTGCCCAGCTTGCCGCTGTAGCCACCGACGGCGACCACGAAGTTCTCGTTCGGGGTGTAGGCCACGCGGCCTTCCACGTCCATGCCCTTGCTGCGGGTCGGGTTCTTGTAGCCGGCGCCGGACACGACCGAGACGGCGTAGTTGAAGTTGTTGCCCAGGTTGCCGAAGCCATGCAGGCCCCAGTCGGACGAGTTGCCGTACTTCAGGCGATCGGTCAGGGTGTTCTCGACATAACGCATGCCGTAGAACTTCTCGACGTACGGGATCCACGGCATGTCGGCGGCACCGACGCGCAGGTTGAAGGCCGGGTCGAAGCTGCCCTGCACGTAAGCCTTCTTGACGAACAGTTCGGTATTGCCGATGGCCGAGCTGTACTGGAAGTCGGTGGTCAGGTTTGCCGACCAGATGTCGTTGAACTTGTGGTCGACGGTCAGGTAGAAGCGCTTGACGTCCAGACCGGTGCCGCTGGCGGCGGTGTCCTTGCCGTTGCTGGTCTTGTCGATGTTGGTCAGGTCGAAGAACATGCGACCGCCGATCTTGTTGTCATTGACCAGCTTGGCCAGCTTGTCGACGCTGGTCTGGGTCTTCTGTGCACCTTCCAGGGCCTGGGCCTGGGTGATGTTCACTTCGGACTGCGCGTCGGACTGCGCCTGCAGCGCCTGCGAGTCGCTCTGCAGCTGCTGGACCTGGGCCTGCAGAGCAGCGATCTGCGCCTGCAGCTGCTGCAGCTGTGCCTGGGATACGCCCGTGCTGGCGGGAGCTGCGAAGGCGTCGGCGGAAACCAGACCGAGGCTTGCAACGACCGCGGCGGCGAGCAAATGGGAACGCATTTTGGATTTCTCCAGAGGGTTGGAATGGCTTGGGCAGAACGCCACGCCGGCAGGCCGGTCAAGCGTTTTGCGAACATTCCGTTAAAACCATGACAGCCGAATGACAACCTGAGCACCAACCACAGATTTCTTCGTGCGGTCATGCGTACGACGCATTTGTCGCGCCATCCTTGTCGATCCCTTGCGGCATATGGCGTGATGTATCGGGGTCGACGCGCAGGCCGCCCGCCGCGCGGCATCCACCTGCCGCCCGGTTGCGCACGAAAAACGCCGGATCGCTGCGGAATGCCCGGAGCACACATGCATCGGACAGGCCGTCAGCGACATATAGAAAGGGGTCACAACGGGTGCGTCGTTCCTTCACGCCCCTGCCGCACAGGCGCCGGGCAGCGCTGTAATGGATGCGTCATACAACGGTCCCTGCGCTGTCATCGAACCGTTATGGAATGTGCACCGGGCGGGTAACCCCGCATCCCAATCAACCCAGGAGCCACCCCGTGATCCACGCCTTCAAGTCGCGCGTTGCCGTTGCCGTCTTCGCAGCGTCGTCCGTGTTCGCCGCCAACGCCGCTGAAATCACCGGCGCGGGCGCCTCGTTCATCTACCCGGTGATGTCGAAGTGGTCGGCCGACTACAACGCCGCCACCAGCAACAAGGTCAACTACCAGTCGATCGGCTCCGGCGGTGGTATCGCCCAGATCAAGGCCAAGACCGTTGATTTCGGCTCGTCCGACGCCCCGCTGAAGCCGGAAGAACTGGCTGCTTCGGGCCTGGCCCAGTTCCCGTCGGTGATCGGCGGCGTGGTGCCGGTGGTCAACGTGGCCGGCATCGCTCCGGGCGCGCTGAAGCTGGACGGCACCGTGCTGGCCAACATCTTCCTGGGCAAGATCAAGACCTGGAACGACCCGGCCATCGCCGCGCTGAACCCGGGCCTGACCCTGCCGAGCGCCAAGATCACCGTCGTGCACCGTTCGGACGGTTCGGGCACCACCTTCAACTTCGTCAACTACCTGTCCAAGGTCAGCCCGGAGTGGAAGAGCTCGGTCGGTGAAGGCACCTCGGTCCAGTGGCCGGCCGGCATCGGCGGCAAGGGCAACGAAGGCGTTGCTGCCTACGTGAAGCAGATCAAGGGCGGCATCGGCTACGTCGAACTGTCCTACGCACTGCAGAACAAGCTGTCGTACACCGCGATGAAGAATGCCGCCGGCAAGTTCGTGCAGCCGAGCGACGCCTCGTTCGCCGCCGCTGCCGCCAGCGCCGACTGGGCCAGCGCCAAGGACTTCTACCTGGTGATGACCAACGCCCCGGGCGCCGAGTCCTGGCCGATCACCGCCACCAACTTCATCCTGGTGCACAAGAAGCCGAAGAATGCTGCCAACGGCAAGGCCACCCAGGAGTTCTTCCGCTGGGTCTACAAGAGCGGCGACGCCCAGGCCCGCCAGCTGGACTACGTGCCGCTGCCGGACAGCCTGGTCCGCCAGATCGAGACCTACTGGTCGCAGAACCTGAAGTAAGCAAGCGCGTTCCCCCGCAGGAACGGGATCGGCGGGTCCTCTCTCCCCCGCCGATCCCACCCGGGCGCGAGATCCTCGAGATCTCGCGCCTTTCTCGTTTGCCGGTGGCGTCGAGCTTGCTCGACTGCCCCGGGTGGGTAGAGTCGAGCTTGCTCGACTGCTCCTGGTCGGCCCTAGTCGAGCAAGCTCGACTCTACGAAGGGCCAAGGACTCGGCTGGGTGCTGAAGTGTGCGGACCAACGGTCCGCACCTACCGAGAGCATGGAGCAGTCGAGCAAGCTCGACGCTACGGAGGCCATCCGCCGGTCATACCGTGCGCAGATCCGGGGTCTGCGGGGGTCTCCCGGATCGTGGCCGACCCTGTGAAACCCTTGTCGGAACGTGATCCAGGACACCTCTGTCATGGTCGTAATACGGCTGTAACAAAAACATCATTTCATAGCCGCATCCGCCGACCCCGTCGGCTCTTCCCCGCTATGGAGTGACCATGAAACTGCACTCGGCCGGCCTTGCCGCCCTTTCCCTGGCCATCGCCCTGGGCCTGTCGGCCTGCGGTGGCGACAAGCAGGCCGCACAGCAGCCGGCTGCCGACGGTGCTGCCGCTCCGGCCGCTGCCGGTGCCAAGGTGACCGCCGAGGTCTCCGGCGCGGGCGCATCCTTCATCTTCCCGCTGGTCTCCAAGTGGTCGGCTGACTACAACGCCAGCACCGGTGCCAAGATCAACTACCAGTCGATCGGCTCCGGCGGCGGCATCGCCCAGATCAAGGCCGGCACCGTCGACTTCGGTTCCTCGGACAAGCCGCTGAGCAGCGAAGAGCTGGGCCAGGCCGGCCTGGCCCAGTTCCCGTCCGCCATCGGCGGCGTGGTGCCGGTGGTCAACATCGAAGGCCTGGAAGGCGGCAAGCTGCGCCTGAGCGGCGCCCTGCTGGCCGACATCTTCCTGGGCAAGGTCAAGACCTGGAACGATCCGGCCATCGTCGCCGCCAACCCGGGCGTGAAGCTGCCGGACGGCAAGATCACCCTGGTCCACCGTTCGGATGGTTCGGGCACCACCTTCAACTTCTCCAACTACCTGTCCAAGGTCAGCCCGGACTGGAAGGCCAAGGTCGGCGAAGGCACCTCGGTGCAGTGGCCGGACGGCGTGGGTGGCAAGGGCAATGAAGGCGTCGCGTCCTACGTGAAGCAGATCAAGGGTTCGATCGGCTACGTCGAACTGGCCTACGCGCTGCAGAACGGCATGCCGTACACCGCCATGCAGAACGCGGCCGGCAACTGGGTCGAGCCGAGCGCGGAGACCTTCGCCGCCGCGGCCGCCAGCGCCGACTGGGCCAGCGCCAAGGACTTCAACCTGGTCATCACCAATGCCCCGGGCGACCAGGCGTGGCCGATCACCGCCACCAACTTCATGCTGATGCAGAAGCAGCCGAAGGACGCCAAGCGCAACCAGGACACCCTGGCCTTCTTCAAGTGGGCCTTCGAGAACGGCCAGGCCCAGGCCAACGAGCTGCACTACGTGCCGCTGCCGGCCGAACTGGTCAAGCAGATCGAGGCCTACTGGGCGACCGACCTGAAGTGATGGTTACGACGGTGCCCGCCCCGCGCGGGCACCGCTGCTTCCACGCCATGCCGCCCCGCCCCTTCCTGGCCCAGCCGTCCCCATGAATGCCATCGCCCAGCCTGTAGCCGCCCCGTCCACGCGTGATGCGCGTGATGCCCGCAACGACAAACTGTTCCGATGGGTGCTGGTCGGCACCGTCATCTTCGTCCTGATCGCCCTGGCCTGCGCCGCGCTGTCGATGCTGTGGGGCGGCCGCCATGCCCTGCAGATGCAGGGCCTGAGCTTCTTCTTCTCCGCCGACTGGAATCCGGTCGAAAACAAGTTCGGCGCCCTCGCCCCGATCTACGGCACCCTGGTCACCGCGCTGATCGCAATGGTCATCGCCGTGCCGGTCAGCTTCGGCATCGCCTTCTTCCTCACCGAAGTCGCGCCGCGCTGGCTGCGTGGCCCGGTCGGTACCGCCATCGAACTGCTGGCCGGCATCCCCTCGATCATCTACGGCATGTGGGGCCTGTTCGTGCTGGTGCCGGTGATGACCGAGTACGTCACCCCGTTCCTCAACGAAACCCTGGGCGAGTGGCCGATCATCGGCCCGATGTTCCAGGGCCCGCCGCTGGGCATCGGCATGCTCACCGCCGGTTTCGTGCTGGCCATCATGGTCATTCCATTCATCTCTTCGGTGATGCGCGAAGTATTCCTGACCGTGCCGACCCGCCTGAAGGAGTCGGCCTACGCGCTGGGCTCCACCAAGTGGGAAGTGAGCTGGGACATCGTGCTGCCCTACACCCGCTCGGCGGTGATCGGCGGCATCTTCCTCGGCCTCGGCCGCGCCCTGGGTGAAACGATGGCAGTGGCCTTCGTGATCGGCAACAGCGTGCGCCTGTCGCCGTCGCTGCTGGAGCCGGGCACCACCATCGCCGCGCTGATCGCCAACGATTTCGGCGAGGCCACTGAAACCTACCGCTCGGCCCTGCTGCTGCTCGGCTTCGTCCTCTTCATCGTCACCTTCGTGGTGCTGGCCATCGCCCGCCTGATGCTGATGCGCCTGTCCCGCAAGGAGGGCAACTGATGTCCACCACAGCTGATTCGCTGTACCTGCGCCGCCGCATCGGCAATGTCGTTGCCATCACCGCGTCCTGCGCCACCGCCCTGTTCGGCCTGTTCTTCCTGGGCTGGATCCTGTTCACCCTGGCCTCCAAGGGCCTGGCCGGCATCAACCTGGATCTGTTCACCAAGATGACGCCGCCGCCGATGCAGGAAGGCGGTCTTGCCAACGCCTTCTTCGGCAGCGCCGTGATGTGTGCGCTGGCGATCGGCATCGGCACCCCGCTGGGCGTGCTGGCCGGTACCTGGCTGGCCGAGTACGGCAACGCCCGCAAGGCCGGCACCGTGGTCCGCTTCGTCAACGACATCCTGCTGTCGGCGCCGTCGATCGTGCTCGGCCTGTTCGTCTACACCCTGTACGTGATGCAGACCGGCGGCAACTTCTCGGCATTCGCCGGTGCGCTGTCGCTGGCCTTCATCGTGCTGCCGGTGGTGGTGCGCACCACCGACGAAATGCTGCGCCTGGTGCCTTCGCAGATGCGCGAAGCCGCGCTTTCGCTGGGCATCCCGCAGTGGAAGGTGATCGTGCAGGTGCTGTACCGCAGCGCGTCGGCCGGCATCATCACCGGCATCCTGCTGGCGCTGGCGCGCATTTCCGGCGAAACCGCCCCACTGCTGTTCACCGCCTTCGGCAACCAGTACTGGAACAACAACATCTTCCAGCCGATGGCCTCGGTGCCGGTGGTGATGAACCAGTTCGCCGGCAGCCCGTATGAATCCTGGCAGGTGCTGGCCTGGGCCGGTGCCCTGGTGCTGACTGTCTTCGTGTTGCTGGTCAGCCTTGCCGCCCGCGGCATCCTGCTGCGCAACCGTATCTCCCATGACTGACCTTTCCGTGGATAACGCCATGAACGACCTTTCCAATGCCGTGCCGATGCAGCGCATCGCCGTGCCGTCCTCGCACGAGAGCCTGCACACGCCGTCGCCGGTCAAGCTGGCCGCGCGTGGACTGGACTTCTACTACGACAAGTTCCACGCCCTGAAGGGCATCAACCTGGAGATTCCGGAAAAGCGCGTGACCGCGCTGATCGGTCCGTCCGGTTGCGGCAAGTCGACCCTGCTGCGCATCTTCAACCGCATCTACGCGCTGTACCCGAAGCTGGAAGCGCGCGGTGAGGTGCTGCTGGACGGCGAGAACATCCTGTCGCCGAAGTACCCGATGAACCGCCTGCGCAGCAAGGTCGGCATGGTGTTCCAGAAGCCGGTGCCGTTCCCGATGACCATCTTCGAGAACGTGGCCTACGGCATCCGCCACCACGAGAAGCTGAGCAAGGCCGACATGGCCGACCGCGTCGAGCAGGCGCTGCGCCAGGGCGCGCTGTGGGACGAAGTGAAGGACAAGCTGGGCCAGAGCGCGCTGGGCCTGTCCGGTGGCCAGCAGCAGCGCCTGTGCATCGCCCGTGCCGTGGCCCTGCGCCCGTCGGTGCTGCTGCTGGACGAGCCGACCTCGGCGCTGGACCCGATCTCGACCAGCCGCATCGAGCAGCTGGTGGAAGAGCTCAAGCACGAGTACACCATCGTCATCGTCACCCACAACATGCAGCAGGCCGCGCGCGTGTCCGACTACACCGCCTTCATGTACCTGGGCGACCTGATCGAGCACGACCGCACCGAAGTAATCTTCTCGCAGCCGTCGCAGCGGCAGACCGAGGACTACATCACCGGTCGCTTCGGCTGAAACGTCAGTCGAGCGTGGCTCGACTCTACAGACAACGGCAGTCGAGCATGGCTCGACTCTACAGAGTGGAACAACCATGAACCTTCCCAACGACCACATCGTCAAGAGCTACGACGAAGAGCAGCAGCGCCTGGTGGCCGAAATCGTGCGCATGGGCGAGATGGCCGTCGCCCAGCTCGAAGCAGCGATGGACGTGATCGAGAAGCGCGACGAGAACGCCGCCCATCGCATCATCGCCAACGATGAAGCCATCGACGCGCTGGAACAGCAGATCAGCCACGACGTGATGCGCCTGGCGCTGCGCGGGCCGATGGCCCGCGACCTGCGCGAGATCCTGGCCGGCCTGCGCATCCCGGCCGACATCGAGCGCATCGGCGACTACGCGGCCAATGTCGCCAAGCGTTCGATCGCACTGGGCAAGGTACCGCCGCTGCCGCAGATCCAGGGCCTGCGTGCGCTGGGCCGCCTGGCCGCGCAGCAGGTGCGCCGCGCCATCGCCGCCTACCGCGACAACGACGCCGACGCCGCACTGGCGCTGCGTGAGGACGACGCCCGCCTGGACGCGCAGTACACCGCGCTGTTCCGCGAGCTGCTGACCTACATGATGGAAGACCCGCGCAACATCACTCCGTGCACCCATCTGCTGTTCATGGCCAAGAACCTGGAGCGCGTGGGCGACCACGCCACCAACATCGCCGAGAACGTGTGGTTCCTGGTGCACGGCGAGCAGCCGCTGCCGCCGCGCGAAAAGCGCGACGAGACCTCCAGCACCGGCCAGCCCTGACGCTGCACTGCAACACGTGAGTTGACTCCATGGTGGCCGCTGTCCTTGCGACAGCGGCCTTCTTGTTTCTGGGCATTCCGGCCACCGGTCTCCCCTTCTGTAACAAACCTCACGAAAATTTGAGGTCTTGGCGAGGATTCGTTGAGTAGGATCGCTGCACCATCGTTTCCACCGGCACCCCTGCCGGCCACCCGGGCACCCGCCCACACCACCCAGGAGCACGACCGATGAGCAGTTCCAACAAGACCCTGTCCCTGCTGACTGCTACCGCCCTGGCCGCCGGCCTGGGCATGACCGCCAGTGCCTCGGCCCTGAGCATGAGCGACCTCGCCCAGGGCTACCTGGTGGCCGGCCAGGCTGCCAAGGCCAGCACCGATGCCAAGGCCGCCGATACCAAGATGGCCGCCGACGCGACCAAGCACGCCGAAGGCAAGTGTGGCGCCGACGGCAAGAGTGCTGAAGGCAAGTGCGGCGCCGACAAGGGCAAGGCTGCCGGTGCTGCCGCCGGTGCCAAGGCCAAGACCGGCGACAAGAAGTCGGCTGAAGGCAAGTGCGGCGAAGGCAAGTGCGGTGGCAAGCACTGACGTCCGCGCCAGCATCGTCCACCCGCGGTCGCCGCTTCGCGCGGCGGCCGCCGGGTTGGGCCTGCGCCGGGCGCTGCTGCAGGATCTGCGTGATGCACCGGCCGGCGACTTCGATTTCCTCGAATGCGCGCCGGAAAACTGGATCCATGTCGGTGGGCCCGCCGGCGACGCGCTGGCCGAACTGGCGCAGCGCCACCCGCTGAGCTGCCACGGCCTGTCATTGTCGCTGGGTGGCAGTGCGCCACTGGATACCCAGCTGCTGGAGCAGGTCGGCCAGTTCCTCGAGACCCATCGCGTGCCGCTGTACAGCGAGCACCTGAGCTACTGCAGCGACGACGGCCACCTGTACGACCTGCTGCCGATCCCCTTCACCGATGAAGCGGTGCGCCATACCGCGGCGCGCATCGCCCGCGTGCAGGACCTGCTGGGCCGACGCATCGCGGTGGAGAACGTGTCCTACTACCTGGCACCGGAGCCAGCCATGGACGAACTGGCCTTCACCAACGCCGTGCTTGCAGAAGCCGACTGCGACCTGCTGCTGGACGTCAACAACGTCTACGTCAACGCCTGCAACCACGGCTACGATGCCGACGCCTTCATTGCTGGGCTGCCCGCCGAACGCATCGTCTGCCTGCACGTGGCCGGGCACCTGGATGAAGCACCCGACCTGAAGATCGATACCCACGGCAGTGCGGTGATCGATCCGGTCTGGGAGCTGCTGGCGCGTACCTATGCGCGCATCGGCGCGCGCCCGACCCTGCTCGAACGCGACTTCAATTTCCCGCCCTATGCCGAACTGCAGGGCGAGCTGCAGACCATCCGCCGCCTGCAGGCCACGCACGCCGGTGGCGGTCATGGCTGAGGCTCCCGATTCCCTGCGTGCACAGCAGCATGCCTTCACCGCGCACCTGCGCGACCCGCAGGCGGTGGCCGCGCCGGCAGGCCTGGAACCGCGTCGCGTGGCGGTCTACCAACGGCTGCTGTTCAACAATCTGCTCGGCCTGTTGAGCAACGGTTTCCCGGTCTGCGTGCGCCTGCTCGGCGAACCCGCCTGGAGCGCGCTGGTGCGCCAGTACTTCGCCACGCATCGCTGCCAGACGCCGTTGTTCACCGAGCTGGCCGCCGAGTTCGTGCAATGGCTGCAGGCACGGCCGCAGCTGCCGCATCCGGCACTGGCCGAGCTGGCCCACTACGAGTGGGTGGAAACCGCGCTGTACCAGCTGGCCGCCGAGCCCCTGCCGCCCGCGGCAGACATCGATCCGCTGCAGGTGCCGCTGCAGCGCTCGCCGCTGGCCTGGCCGCTGCTGTACCAGTGGCCGGTACATCGGCTCGGCGCCGAGGACGCGCCAACGCAGCCGCCAGTCGAACCGACCGGCCTGCTGGTACGCCGCGAAGCCGATGGGGAGGTGCGGTTCGCCGCGCTCAGCCCGCTGGCGGTGTACCTGCTGGCCAGCATCGGCGAGCAACCCGGCCTCGAGGGCCAGGCCTACCTGCAACACCTGGCCAACGCCCACGGGCTGGCCGAGGACGCGCTGGCCGGACCCGGTGCCGCGTTGCTGCGGCAGTTCCTGCAGGCTGGCGTGATCGGCCCGCTCCCCGCCCCTCCCTGACCCCCTTCCGCGGAGATCCCCTGATGAACCTTCCGACCCTGGCCGTCGCACGCGGCCAGCTGGACCGTCTCGCCCCCTGGCTGGCCCCGCTCGGCCTGCGCCTGCTGCTGGCCTGGGAATTCTTCGAATCCGGCCGCGAGAAACTGCAGGGCCAGAACTGGTTCGCCGACCTGCAGGACGCCTTTCCGTTCCCGTTCGATCAACTACCGCCCGCCCTGAACTGGCAGCTGGCAACCTGGTTCGAACTGCTCGGCGCGGCCTGCCTGTTGTTGGGGTTCGGCACCCGTTTCGCCGCCACCGGCCTGCTGGTGCTGACGGTGGTAGCAACCTATGCCGTGCACTGGCCGATGGAATGGCACTCGCTGGGCGACCTTGCGATGGGCTATGCGATCAGCGACCAGGGCTTCGGCAACTTCAAACTGCCGGTGCTGTTCATGGCGATGCTGCTGCCGTTGATCTTCACCGGTGCCGGCAAGCTGAGCGTGGATGCGTGGTTGTCGCGGTGGTTTCCATCGGGCATGACGGTCCGGCCCGCGGCCCGGTAGGCGCTGACCGGGGTCCGGCGCGCTCTGTGCCAACCAAGGTTGGCACCTACCGGGTTCCAGAGGTTGGCACCTACCGGGTTCCAGAGGTTGGCACCTGCCGGGTTTCAGGGGTTGGCACCTGCCGGGAACCTGGTGGTGTGGTGCTCCGGTGGGTGTCGACCTTGGTCGACACGCTCCTGCGCAGGGTACCCGTGCGCCACAGGCCAGCCGGGCGCTCGGGGGCGCTCTGCTAGAATTCACGCATGACTGACCCCACCCCCGCACCTGCCGCCGCTCCCGATTCCGCAGTTCCCCAGGCGCAGCGCGCGATGTCACAACGCTTCCGCGGCTTCCTGCCGGTGGTGGTCGATGTGGAAACCGGCGGTTTCGACAGCCAGCGCAATGCCCTGCTGGAAATCGCCGCCGTGCCGATCGAGATGGACGAGAACGGCCTGCTCTACCCCGGCCAGACCGCCAGCGCGCACGTGGTGCCGGCCGAGGGCCTGGAGATCGATCCGAAGTCGCTGGAAGTGACCGGCATCATCCTCGACCATCCGTTCCGGCTGGCCAAGGAAGAGAAGGCGGCACTGGACCACATCTTCGTCCCGGTGCGCGCCGCGATGAAGAAGTACGGGTGCCAGCGCGCGATCCTGGTCGGCCACAACGCCCATTTCGACCTCGGTTTCGTCAATGCGGCCGTGGCGCGCACCGGCCACAAGCGCAATCCGTTCCATCCGTTCAGTGTGTTCGACACGGTCACCCTGGCCGGCATCGCCTACGGGCAGACCGTGCTGGCGCGTGCGGCCACGGCCGCCGGACTGGGCTGGGACGCGAATGAAGCGCACAGCGCGGTGTACGACACCGAGCAGACGGCGCGCTTGTTCTGCACGATTGCCAACGCCTGGCCGCGCTGAAGCAACGCTTCGCCGCGCTGTCGCGCGATAGTCGAGCATGGCTCGACTCTACAGGTCTGCGCGGGTGAATTCCGTGGTGGGTGCCGACCGTTGGTCGGCACTGTCGGTTGGGCATCCAATCCATCCACGCCATGCGTGGATGCGATCAACCAATACTCGTACGATCGCGGCCGTCGCTCTTGGCCCGGTACAGCGCGCGGTCGGCGCGCTGGTACAGCAGCGCCGGGGTCCGGTCATCCGCATCCAGCTCCACCAAGCCTGCGCTGAAGGTCACGCGCAGGCCGTCCACGCCGGCCCAGTCCGGATGGTCATGGAACAGCCCGCGCAGGCGTGCGCACAGCTGCGCGGCTTCTTCCAGGCGCGTGTCGTTGAGCAGCAGCGCGAACTCTTCGCCACCGGTACGCGCGGGCAGGTCCGAATCGCGGCTGGCCGCGGCGATCAATCGCGCCACCTCCACCAGCACCGCATCGCCGATGCTGTGGCTGTGGCGGTCGTTGACGTCCTTGAAGTGATCGATGTCCAGCACCACCAGGCACAGCGGATGACCGCTGCGCTGGGAGCGGGCGAAGTCGCGGGCCAGGGTTTCATCGAAGCCACGGCGATTGGCCAGCCCGGTCAGGGCATCTTCGCGGGCCTGCCGCTCGAACGCCTCGGCCTGCCGTGCCAGGCGCTCGGCCAGCTCGGTCTTTTCCTGGTTCAGTGCCTGCAGGTGCACGGTCTTGGCCTGCAGGTCGAAGGTCGCCTCGTCCACGCGCCGGGCCAGGCGCAGGTTGCTGGCCTTCAGCTGCTGCAGCAGCAGGCGGTACAACGCCACCAGGCCGGCCAGCAGCAACAGCCCGCCCAGCGCCTGCACGCTGCGGCGCTGCCACCAGAACGGCTCCACGGTGAAGCTCCACACCGCTTCCTGCTGGCCCCAGGCCCCCGCCGGGTGCGCAGCGGCCACGTGCAGGGTGTAATCCCCCGGCGGCAGGCCGACGAACTCGACGCTGCGCTGCGGGCCGCGTTCGACCCAGCCGGCATCCAGGCCCTCCAGCCGCGTGCGGTAGCGGATCCGGTCGGACATCAGGTAGCTCAGGCCCACGTAGCTCACCGCCAGGCGACGGCCGCCGGGAATGTAGTTGCGGTCGGGGCCTTCCCAATGCACCGGCGCACCATCCACCTGCACGCTCTCGATCGCCGCCGGCGGTGACGGGCGTTCACGGAAGCGCTGCAGGCGCTGCGGATCGACCGTGCTCAGCCCGCCCGCGGTGACCACCCAGAACGTGCCGTCCTGGCGCAGGATCGCCGACGGGCCCGAACTGCCGTTGGCCTGCGCGTTGGCCATGCCGTCGATCTCGTTGTAGCGCTCCACCAGCACCCGCGGCGCGCGGCCGTCGGCCACCGCATTGAGCGTGGCCATGTCGGTGCGCAGCACGCCGCGATTGCTGCTGACCCACACGTTGCCAAGGCGGTCGGGCACCAGCTGGAACACCGCATCCACCGGCATGCCCTGCTCCAGGCCTACCCGCGCCAGCCGGCCGTTCTGCCAGCGGTACAGGCCGCGGTCGCTGCTGATCCACATCGCATCGCCCAGTTGATGGAAGCCGAACACGCTGCGGCCGCCGCCCATCGGGGCCAGGTCGATCGACTGCACGTGGTTGCCGCGCAGCACGCGGATGCCTTCGATGGTGCCGATCCACAGGTTGCCCTGGTGGTCATGCTCGAGCGCGGTGATCAGGCCACCGGGCATGCCCGGCACGCTCGATACCTGCACGCGGTCGCCGTCGATGCGGACCACGCCCTTCTGCGTGCCGGCCCAGACCACGCCCTGCGCATCCACGCTGATCGCGCGGATGTTGCCTCCCGGCATGCCATCGGCGGCCGCATAGTTGTGCCGCAGGCTGCCGTCAGGGCCGAGGCGGTAGACACCGTCACCGAAGGTGCCGACCCACAGATCCCCCGCCGGGCCCTGCGCCAGGCTGAGGACCGACGGCGCCTTGCCGCCCCGGTTGTGCAGCGGCACCGCACGGAAGCGGCCGTCCGGCGTCTGCAGGTCCAGGCCGCTGGCGCTGCCGACCCACAACTGGCGGTCACGGTCCTCGAACACGGTGCGCACATAGTCGCCACTGAGGCCATCGCGCTCGGTGTAGCTGCTGAACAGTGTCTCGCGCAGGCGGTACAGGCCGCCGTTGGCACCCACCCAGATGCTGCCCTCCGCATCCTCGCGCAGGCTGACAACGCGCCCGCCGGGCAGGTTCAACCCCGCCGGCAGCCGCTCCAGCCCATGCGTGGAGATCCGCAGCAGGCCCTGGTTCTCGGTACCCAGCCACAGGTCGCCGTGGCGGTCCTGCAGCATCGCGGTCATGTGCAGCTGGCCCGGCAGGCGGTGCACCAGCACCAGCTGATCGTCCTCCACCCGGTACAGGCGCTCGCCGGCGACGATCCACAGGGCGCCATCCGGAGCGCGGTACGGCCACGACAGCCCAGTACCTGCGCCCAAGCCCCACGCGGCAGGTGCGCGCTTGAGCACACCGTCGTTGTCACGCAGCACCAGCCCATCGAGCGTGCCGACCCAGACCCGGTCCTGCGCGTCGACCACCAGTTTGGTGAAGCTCATCGCCATCGGCAGATCAGCCGCCGGCGCCTGGTAGACGATGCCCTTGTCCGGCACCAGGTAGCCGAGCCCCTTGCCTTCGTACAGCAGCCACAGGCGCCCCTGGCTGTCCATCTGCATGGACTGGATCAGTACCTGCGGGGTATCGCCCTGATGCTCCCAGACCCGCCACTGGCCGTCGTTGCCGCGATGGCTGACATTGCCGCGCGAATCGCTGATCCACAGCCCGCCCTGGCGATCGACGTAGAGCGCGCCGATGCCGTTGTCGCGCAGGCCCGGGCGGGTACTGCGGTCGAACACGGTGAAATCCAGGCCGTTGTAGCGCACCAGGCCTTCCCAGGTGGCGAACCAGAGATGCCCCTCCGGGGTCTGCGCGATGTCACGCAGCGAGTTGTGCGGCAGGCCGTTGCGCGAGGTCCAGACGTCGATCGCGTAGTCCCGCAGCGGCGGCGCGCCTTCCTGTGCCGCCAGTGGCGCGGCCACGGCCAGCAGCAGCCACAGCAGCCCCTGCCGCAATGCCCGCCTGAATGATGATCCGCGGCGCTCCGCCCAGCGCCTCGTGTCCCCCTGTCCGCCCATCAGCGCAGTGGCGGTGGCCAGCGGTGGCTGCGGGGTCTGGCAGCGTGCGGAAACGCGCGGGCAACGCGGGACGGCGTGCCGGCAGGAACGGGCTGGCTCATCGGGGGGAGGCTGGGGAGATGCGCAGATGATAGGCCAAACGCGGTCCCCGGCGTCACCGTTGACGGCCGGGGTCAACTCAGCCGGCGCGACCCGGCGGCACCACCTGCGCACTGGCCGGCCACTGCACCACGGCTTCCAGCCCGCCTTCGGCGCGATTGCGCAACCACAGGCGCGCACCATCCTTCTCGGCCAGCGCGCGGGCAATGGTCAGCCCCAGCCCGGCACCACCGGTTTCGCGCGAGCGCGAAGTTTCCACCCGCACGAACGGGTCGAACACCGCTTCCAGCTGGTCCTCGGCCAGCCCGGGGCCATCATCGGCCACCATCACGGTGATCGCGCCGCCACTGCGCTCCACCCGTACGCGCACGCGCTGGGCATACATCACCGCGTTGTCCACCAGGTTGGAGAACAGGCGGTGCATGGCCAGCGGGCGCAGCATCAGCACCGCTCCGGTCCCGCCTTCGAAGACGACATCGGCGCCCCCTTCGGCGGCATCTTCAACGATGCTCTCCAGCAGTGAATCCAGGTCCAGCGCCGCGCGCTGCTCGGCACTTTCGGCGCTGCGTGCCAGTTCCAGGCCTTCGCGCACCAGTGCCTGCATCGCCGCCAGATCGCCGATCAGGCGCTCGCGCAGCACCTCGTCGGTGACATTTTCCAGGCGCAGGCGCAGGCGGGTCAGCGGGGTCTGCAGGTCGTGGGTGATCGCCGCCAGCATCTGCGTGCGCTCGGCCAGATGCCGCTGCAGGCGGTGCTGCATCGCGTTGAAGGCTTCCGCCGCACGCTGCACTTCGCGCGGTCCGCGCAGGGGCAGCGGATCACGCTGCAGGTCATCGCCCAGGTCTTCGGCGGCGGCCGCCAGCTCCTGCAGCGGCGCGCTGGCCATGCGCGCGACGATGTACGCCAGCACCGCGATCGCCAGCACCAGCAGGGTCAGGAACCACGGGTCGACGGCGAGGATGCCGTTGTGGGCCACCGCTGGCGAGTCCAGCGCCAGCTTCAGCAGCGTACCGTCGTTGAGGGTCACGTCGACCGCGCGGCACTTGGGCGGAATGAACGCCGGATCGCGCTCGCGCGGATGCTTGCGATGCCCGGGCGGCGGCGGCGGCGGCAGCAGATCCTGCAGCTTCGGGATGCAGGAGCGGAACGAGGTGAAGTGCACGTGCGCGCGCGACACCGGGCCGGGCCGGTCATCGAGCACTTCCATCAAGGCCGTATCGGCCCGGCCCAGGCGCGCACCCGGCAACAGCGCACGCACGCTGGGGCCACCGACCTCCAGCAGCCGCTCGCGCAGTTCGGGGTTGCCGTCGAGCAGGTTGACGTAGCCCTGCAGGCGGTCGGCGATGCGATTCAGGTTCTGCCGCTCGAACTCCTGCTGGCGCTTGGAGGTGGCCAGCATGGTCGCGCCGATCGCGGCCACGCTCATGCCCAGCAGCAGGATCACGAACAGCCGCCCGACCATCGAGGACAGGAAATGGCGCAGGCGCTTCATCGCGACCTATTCCAGGTTGACCGACGAGGCCAGCACGTAGCCTTCGTTGCGCACCGTCTTGATCAGGCCGTCCGGCCCGCCGTCATCGCCCAGCTTGTTGCGCAGCCGGCTGACCTGCAGATCGATCGCGCGGTCCTGCGCCTCGTAGTTGCGGCCACTGCTGAGCGCCACCAGCTGCTCGCGCGACAGCACCTTGTTGGCATGCGCGATGAACACCCGCAGCAGCCGGAACTCGGCACCGGACAGCACCACCACGCGATCGTCCGGGTCCACCAGGTGGCGGTGCTCCAGGTCGAAGATCCAGCGCGAGAAGCGCGCCCGGCGTACCGCCAACGGCTCCAGGTTGGCCGGCAGCGCTTCGGTGCGGCGCAGCACGTTGCGGATGCGCGCCAGCAGCTCGCGCGGCTCGAACGGCTTGGCCAGGTAATCATCGGCGCCCATTTCCAGGCCCAGCACGCGGTCGATCGGCTCGGCACGCGCGGTGAGCATGATCACCGGGGTGTTCGAGCGCGCGCGCAGGTCGCGGCACAGGGTCAGGCCATCTTCGCGTGGCAGGTTGAGGTCGAGCACGATCAGGTCCACGTGCTCGCGGTCCAGCAGCTGGCGCATGGCGGTGCCATCGGCGGCCGTGCTCACCTGGTAACCGGCGCGGCCAAGCTGTTCGGCCAGCAGGGTCCGGATGTCGTTGTCGTCGTCGACGATCAGCAATCGATGCATCGTGTTTTCAGTCTCCATGTCGCGATCATCCCGTGTCGGCAGCTGAACCGCATCCGGGGCAATGCGTACCAGTGTATCCAGCCAAGGCCGCGATACCTGTGGTTACGCGTATTCACCGACAGTGTTACATAGAGACATACCCCGAGGATTGGCCCCCTGCCGGTCGATCTTCACAATGCCCACCAACGCCGCTGCCGCGGCCCCGAGAGTGAAGCCACGACGTGAGTTTCCGCCTGCTGCCCGCGACCCGCCGGGGTCGACTGATACTGATCGCCCTGCTTGCCCTTGCCGTTGCCGTCGCTGCCTGGTGGCTGCTGCGCAAGCCTGCCGCCCCGGCGGTGGCGACCACCCCGGTCAGCCGCGGCGACATCGAGCAGACCGTGGAGGCCACCGGCGTGATCGATGCCTACAAGCTGGTCAGCGTCGGTGCGCAGGCCTCGGGCCAGATCAAGTCGCTGAAGGTGCAGCTGGGCGACACGGTGAAGGAAGGCGACCTGATCGCCGAGATCGACGCCACCACCCAGCAGAACCAGGTGCTCAACGCGCAGGCCTCGCTGGACCAGGTCACCGCCCAGCGCGCGGTGCAGCAGGCCACCCTGCGCCAGGCCGAACTGGAGTTCGCGCGCCAGCAGCAGATGCTGGCCGCCGAGGCCACCTCGCGCCAGGAATACGATGCCGCCGAGGCGCAGCTGAAGACCGCCCGTGCCCAGCTGCAGTCCTACGAGGCGCAGATCAAGGGCCGCGAAACCGAGCTGGGCACCGCCCGCGCCAACCTGGCCTATACCCGCATCACCGCGCCGATGGACGGCACCGTGGTCGCGGTGGTGGCCGAGGAAGGCCGTACCGTCAACGCCAACCAGACCGCACCGACCATCGTCATGCTGGCGCGGCTGGACGTGGTTACCGTCAATGCCGAGATCTCCGAGGCCGACGTGGTCAAGATCAAGGCCGGCATGCCGGTGTACTTCACCACGCTGGGCGACCCGGACCGCAAGTACCACGCCAAGCTCCGCCAGATCAATCCGGCGCCGGCCTCGATCGCCAACGAGAGCTCGTCCAGTTCCAGCAGCTCGTCCAGCTCCAGCTCCAGCAGCGCGGTCTACTACAACGCGCTGTTCGACGTGGAGAACCCGGACGGCACGCTGCGCATCGACATGACCGCCCAGGTCTCGGTGCTGCTGAAGCAGGCCAAGGGCGTGCTGATGGTGCCGTCGGTGGCACTGGGGCCCAAGCGCCGTGGCGATGAGCGCATGGTGCGGGTGCTGGACGACAAGGGCCAGCCGCAGCCGCGCAAGGTCACCGTGGGCATCAACAACGGTGCATCCGCCGAGATCCTGTCCGGGCTGAAGGAAGGCGAGCGCGTGGTGGTGGGCGAAGCCAGCGCGGCCGGTGCCGCCGCCGGCGGCGGCAACCGTGGCGGCATGCAGATGCGGGTCGGTGGCCCGGGCATGGGGCGCCGATGAGCATGACGGCGCCGCTGCTGCGCCTGCGCGACCTGCGACGCGAATTCCCGGCCGGCGAGGATGTCATCGCCGTGCTGCGCGACGTGAATCTGGATATCCATGCCGGCGAGATGGTGGCCATCGTCGGCCAGTCCGGTTCGGGCAAGTCGACGCTGATGAACATCCTCGGCTGCCTCGACCGCCCGACCCGCGGCAGTTACCAGGTGGCCGGCCGCGAAACCGGAAAGATGGAACCGGACGAGCTGGCCGAGCTGCGCCGCGAGCATTTCGGTTTCATCTTCCAGCGCTACCACCTGCTGGGCGATCTGGATGCGCGCGGCAACGTGGAAGTGCCGGCGGTGTATGCCGGCAGCCCCGGCCCGGTGCGCAACGCGCGTGCCGAGCAGCTGCTGCAGCGGCTGGGCCTGGGCGACCGCATGCACCACAAGCCGGGCCAGCTGTCCGGCGGCCAGCAGCAGCGCGTATCGATCGCGCGCGCGCTGATGAATGGTGGCGAGGTGATCCTGGCCGATGAACCGACCGGCGCACTCGACACGAAATCCGGCGAGGAAGTGATGGCGATCCTCGGTGAGCTGCATGCCGAAGGCCACACCATCATCATCGTCACCCATGACATGAGCGTGGCCCAGCACGCACAGCGCATCATCGAGATCCGCGACGGCGAGATCATCGCCGATCGCGCCAATCCGGATGCGCCGAGCTACCGCGCGCAGCGCGAAGCCAGCACCGGCGTCTCCCACGGCAACAGCTGGCGGGCCGCCCGCGACCGCTTCACCGAAGCGTTCCGCATGGCCCTGCTGGCGATGAACGCACATCGGCTGCGCACCTTCCTGACCATGCTCGGCATCATCATCGGCATTGCCTCGGTGGTCTCGGTGGTGGCGCTGGGCAACGGCTCACAGCAGCAGATCCTGCAGAACATCAGCGCACTGGGCACCAACACCATCGACGTCTACCCCGGCCGCGGCTTCGGCGACATGCGCTCGGCACGCGTGCAGACGCTCAAGGCCAGCGATGCCGACGCCCTGGCGAAGCAGAGCTACGTGGACAGTGCCACCCCCAGCGTGTCGACCTCGGTCACCGCGCGCTACCGCAACCAGTCCTCCACCGCCCAGGTCAGCGGTGTTGGCGAGCAGTTCTTCCGGGTCAAGGGCGTAACCCTGCTCAGCGGCAGCTTCTTCGATGCCGATGCGGTGAAGGGCCTGGGCCAGGTGGCGGTGATCGACGAGAACACCCAGACCCAGTTCTTCCCCGATGTCGACCCGGTGGGCCAGGTGATCCTGCTCGGCAACGTGCCGGCGCGCGTGGTGGGCGTGGCCAAGCGCCAGAGCTTCGGTTTCGGTGGCAGCACCAGCCTGAGCGTGTGGGTGCCGTACACCACGGTGATGTCGCGCATGCTGGGCCAGAGCCACGTATCCAGCATCACCGTGCGTGTGGATGACAGCACTCCGATGGATGCCGCACAGGAAGCGATCACCCGCCTGCTGACGATGCGCCACGGCACCGAGGATTTCTTCCTCAGCAACAGCGCCGAGATCCGCGACACCATCGAGCAGACCACGCGCACGATGACCCTGCTGATCGGCGCGATCGCCGCCATCGCACTGCTGGTCGGCGGCATCGGCGTGATGAACATCATGCTGGTCTCGGTGACCGAGCGTACCCGCGAGATCGGCGTGCGCATGGCCGTCGGTGCACGGCAGAGCGACATCCGCCAGCAGTTCCTGATCGAAGCGGTACTGGTGTGCCTGCTCGGCGGCGTGCTCGGCATCGGCCTGGCCCTGCTGCTGGGCTCGATGATCGGCCGCTTCGCCAGCGACTTCCAGGTGCTGTTCTCCACGGCCTCGATCATCGCTGCGTTCGCCTGCTCGACCCTGATCGGCGTGGCGTTCGGATTCCTGCCGGCGCGCAACGCGGCGCAGCTCGACCCGGTGGAGGCCCTGGCCCGCGAATGAAGATGATGACCCGACTGCCCTTCCCTGCTCCCTCGCGCCTGCTGCTGGCTGGCGCCGTGCTGCTCGCCCTGTCCGCCTGTGCGTCGGTCGGCCGCTATCCGATAAAGGAACCGGACGTGGCGGCCAGCTACGGCCGGGGCGATGCCACCCTCAACGCACCGGCCGACGACCCGCGCAGCAGCCTGGACACACCGGGCCGCGACATCCGCCAGGACACCTGGTGGACCGGCTTCGGCGATGAACGCCTCGACCGCCTGGTGGCGCAGGCACTGGCCGCCAACAGCGACCTGGCCGCCGCCGGCCTCGCCGTGCAGCGTTCGCGCCTGCAGGCCGGGCTGGCCAGCAACGCGCTATGGCCGCAGCCGTCGTCATCCGGCGTCAGCGGCAGCGCCAGCCGCGCCACCGACCAGGCTGACGACTGGCGTCGCAGCTACTCCACCGGCGTCTCGCTGGGCTGGGAAGTGGACCTGTGGGGCCGCCTGCGCACCCAGCGCGACATCGCCCGCTGGGAGGCCGAGGCGAGCGAGGAAGACCGCCAGAACACCGCGCTGCTGGTGATCGGCGACACCATCAACCAGTACTGGAACCTGGCCTACCTCAACCAGTCGATCGCCACCGGCCAGGCCAACCTGGAGCGCCTGGAGCGCACCCGTGAACTGGTGCAGGCCCGCTTCGACGCCGGTGCGGTATCGCGCCTGGAAGTGCGCCAGGCACTGCAGAACCTGCAGTCGCAGCGCTCCTCGCAGAGCGCGCTGGAACAGCAGCGGGTGGAGGCGCGCAATGCACTGACCGTGCTGCTGGATGGCACGCCCTGGCCGCAGCAGGACGAACCGCAGGACCTGCTGGGCGCACGCAGTCCCGCCATCACCGAGGGCCTGCCGACCGACCTGCTCGGCCGCCGTCCCGACCTGCGCGCGGCCGAACTGCGCCTGCGCAACAGCCTGAAGACCATCAAGGTGACCGCCACCCAGTACTACCCGGCGCTGAGCCTGACCGGCAGCCTCGGTTCCAGCGCCACGTCATTGGGTGATGTGCTGCGCAACCCGGTGGCCACGCTGGGCGCCGGCCTGTCGTTGCCGTTCCTCAACCTGCAGCGCGCGCAGCTGGATACCGACATCGCGGGCACCGCCTACCAGATCGCCGCCACCAACTTCCGCAAGACGCTGTACACCGCGCTCTCTGAAGTGGACAACGCGCTGTCGGCACGTGAGCAGCTGGCGCGCCAGGTCGCGGCCTCGCAGGCCTCGTACGACGAAGCGGTGGAAGTGGAGCGCGCGCAGGAAGTGCGCTATCGCGTGGGTGCCACCGACCTGCGCACCTGGCTGGAAGCACAGCAGACCCGGCGCGATGCCGAGCTGTCGCTGGCGCGCGTGCGCCAGGGCCAGCTGAACAACGACGTGACCCTGTTCAAGGCGCTGGGCGGCAGCGCGGGGTGAGGCGATGCGGGGCTGCGCCCCGCACCCGCCAAAACAACGTCAACATCAACGTCAACAACGGGGCATTCCGTTGAATGACGTCATACACCGCCTTGGTAGGTGTCGACCTTGGTCGACACGGTAGCGCCGGGCCATGCCCGGTGAGCCCGCAGCGCCGCACGAAAAAGGAGCACAAAAAAGGGTCAGAGCCCCCTCCTGCGGAGAGGGATCTGACCCCCGATCAATCATCCAGCAGTGCCGATCAACCGCGCTGGCGCACGGCCTCGAACAGGCTGACGCCGGCGGCGACGGAGACGTTCAGGCTCTCGATCTCGCCCGGCATCGGGATCTTGACCAGGCCATCGCAGTTCTCGCGGGTCAGGCGGCGCAGGCCATCGGCTTCGCCGCCCAGCACCAGCGCGATGTTGCCCTTCAGGTCCAGTTGGTACAGCGAAGCGGTCGCTTCACCGGCCAGGCCGTAGATCCACACGCCCTGCTTCTGCAGGTCCTTCAGGCAGCGCGACAGGTTGGTCACCGCCACCACCGGAATGCGGTCGGCGGCACCGGCCGAGGTCTTGCGCACGGTGGCGTTGACCGTGGCCGACTTGTCCTTGGGAATGATCACCGCAGTGGCACCGGCGGCCGCCGCCGAGCGCAGGCAGGCGCCGAGGTTGTGCGGGTCCTGCACTTCATCCAGCACCAGCAGCAGGGCCTTGCCCTCGGCCGCGGTAACCAGGCCTTCCAGCTCGTTCTCGCTGTAGGTACGGGCGGCGGCATAACGCGCGGCCACACCCTGGTGGCGCACCGAACCGCCCACGCCATCCAGCGCCTGGGCGTTCACCTTGCGCACGTCGATACCCTTGCGGCGGGCGTTTTCCTCGATTTCGGTCAGGCGCGGATTCTTCGCACCGGCCTCGACCAGCACTTCGCGGACGTTCTCGGCGTCGTTCTCGATGGAGGAGGCGACGGCGTTGACGCCGACGATCCACTGGCTGTTCTTGCTCATGCGGGCGGGGACCGGAAAGGGGGTGGCTATGGTAGAGCATCGGCGGGCCGGGCGCTGCGGCGGCGGCCACCCGCCAGCCGAGCGTAGGCCCGGCTCTACAGGTGGGTCATCGACTGCGCGGCGGCCAGTGCGGGGTGTCGTGGTCGGGGTGCTGGTGGGACACGATCGTGGCCAGGAACGCCAGCGACGCGACGTCGTCCTCGGTGCGCCGCGCCGGCAGGCCGCCCAGCGCATCGACGAATGGCAGCTTGCGCTCCACCCCGTACTGGATCGTCGGCGGCAGGCGCTCGGGCTGGTCGAAGGCGCCGGCAGCGATTGCCACGCCGTCGGGCGCCTCGTAGGTCAGCGGGGTGCCACAGTCGGCACAGAACCCCCGCCGGACCACGTTGGACGACTGGAAGTAACGCGGCTGGCCGCGGGTCCAGCTGAACTGCACGCCGCGCACCGACACCAGCGGCGCGTAGTAGGCACCGAAGGCCTTCTGGCACATCCGGCAATGGCAGATCGAGCTGTCGGTCAGCGCGCCGCGCGCCTGGAAGCGGATCGCGCCGCACTGGCAGCCGCCGCTGTACTCGGGTTGGCCCTGCATGGTGCGTTCCTCCGCAAAATCGTGTCGACCAAGGTCGACACCTACCGGGTGAGGTGGGTGCCGACCGTTGGTCGGCACGCCTTTCAATACTGCTTCTTGGTGCGCTTGGCCGGCTTGCCCCGCTCGGGCAGCGGCGGCAGCCCGTCGCCCTCGTCCTCGCCCTTGTGCTCGACCAGGCGGAAGTCGATCTTGCGTTCTTCCATGCTGGCCTTCAGCACCAGGATGCGCACGCGGTCGCCCAGCCGGTAACTGCTGCCACGGCGTTCGCCGGTCAGCGTCTTGCGGGTGGCGTCGAACTTGTAATAGTCCTGCGGCAGCTGGGTGACATGCACCAGGCCCTGCACCTTCGACTCGTCCAGTTCCACGAACAGGCCGAAGCTGGTCACGCCGCTGATCACGCCGTCGAACTGCCCGCCGACGTGCTTTTCCATCCACGCCGCGCGGTAACGCTCGTCGACCTCGCGCTCGGCCTCATCGGCGCGACGCTCACGCTCGGAACACTGCAGCGCCAACGCGGCCATTTCGCGCGCGTTGTAGGTGAACTTGTCCAGCGGCTTGCCGGACAGCGCGTGCTTGATCGCGCGATGCACCAGCAGATCGGGGTAGCGGCGGATCGGCGAAGTGAAGTGCGCGTACGCCTCCAGCGCCAGGCCGAAGTGGCCGTGGTTGTCCGGGCTGTAGATCGCCAGGCTCTGGCTGCGCAGCAGCACCGATTCCAGCAGCGTGGCATCGGGGCGGTCGCGGATCTTCTTCAGCAGCTTGGTGTAGTCGCCGGGGCGCACCTTCGACCACGGCGGCAGGCTCAGCTTGAACTCCTTGAGGAATTCCAGCAGGTCGGCGTACTTGGTTTCCGGTGGCTTCTCGTGGATGCGGTACGGGGCCGGCACGTGGCGCGACAGCAGGTACTTGGCCGCCTCGACGTTGGCCGCGATCATGCATTCCTCGATCAGCTTGTGCGCGTCGTTGCGCACCAGCATGCCGGCCTGGGTCACTTCGCCGCGGTTGTCCAGCACGAAACGCACTTCGCTGCTTTCGAACTCGATGGCACCGCGCTTGGCGCGCGCCTTCGACAGCACTTTGTACAGCTGGTGCAGGCGCTGCACCTGCGGCAGCAGATCGCCCATCCAGGCCTTGGTATCGGCATCATCCTCGCCCACAGCCTTCCACACCTGGGTGTAGGTCAGGCGCGCGTGCGAGTTCATCACCGCTTCGTAGAAGCGCGAATGGGTGACCAGGCCGTCGCGGTCGATCTGCATGTCGCAGACGAAGCACATGCGGTCGACCTTGGGCATCAGCGAGCAGATGCCGTTGGACAGGGTCTCCGGCAGCATCGGCACCACGAAGCCCGGGAAGTACACCGAGGTCGCGCGCTTCTGCGCCTCCTCGTCCAGCGGCGTGCCGGGGCGCACGTAGTTGGAGACGTCGGCGATCGCCACCACCAGGCGGAAACCATCGGCATTCGGTTCGCAGTACACCGCGTCGTCGAAGTCCTTGGCATCCTCGCCGTCGATGGTGACCAGTGGCGTGCTGCGCAGATCGACGCGGTCGCCGATCATCGACGGCTCGACTACCAGTGGTACCGACGCAGCTTCGTCCAGTACTTCCTGCGGGAACTCGAACGGCAGTTCGTGGCCGTGGATGGCGGTCTCCACCACCAGCGAGGCGGTCAGCTTGTCGCCGAGCACGGCGATGATGCGACCGATCGGCGGGCGGCGGCTGTCCGGTGCCTGGGTCAGTTCGCAGACCACCAGCTGGCCGTCGCGCGCGCCACCGGTCTGGTCCGGCGGCACCTGCACGTTGCGCTGCACGCGCTTGTCGTCGGGCACCACGTAGTTGATGCCCATCTCGACGCTGAAGCGGCCAATCAGGCGGGTCATGCCACGTTCCAGCACGCGGGCGATGCTGCCCTCGCGGCGGCCGCGATGGTCGATGCCGGTCACGCGCGCGAGCACCTTGTCGCCGTGCATCACCTTGCGCATTTCATACGGCGGCAGGAACAGGTCGTCGCCGCCTTCGACCGGGCGCAGGAAGCCGAACCCTTCCGGGTTGGCGATCACCACGCCGGTGACCAGGTTCAGGGTCTGGATCGGGGCGAAGCCACCGCGCCGGTTCTGTACCAGCTGGCCGTCGCGGACCATGGCGCCGAGCCGGCGCGACAGCGCTTCGGCCCGGTCCGGCGCACCCAGGCCCAGGCGTGCGCCCAGTTCTTCGGCGGTCTGCGGCCCTTCGCAACGCTCCAGCAGGGCCAGGATGGCCTCGCGGCTGGCGATGGGTTGTTCGTACTTTTCTGCCTCGCGGGCGGCATAGGGATCGTCGATCACCTTGCCGGTCGGCGGCAGCTTGCGGCCCGGAGCCGGGCCCGGTGCATCATCACCGTGGCGCTTGCGGCCACGCGGCGGCGCGCCGCCGTCATTCAATTCGGGGAACCAGCCCGGCAGCGGCTTGCCCGGCTTGGTGGTGCGGGCCGCGCCCGCCTTGGCGCCCTTCTTCGGGGCCTGGCTGCGGGACTTGCTCCCGCCCTTGCTTGGTTTTTTGGTAGTCATCGACCTACATGGTAGCCGGTGACGGCGTGCAGAACGGGTCAGTGGCCGCCTTGAAGGCATTGCGTGAAAAAATTGCAGGAAGTCGTTGACAGCCTGCGGATTCATCTTCACAATTGCGCCTCTGGAACGCCCAGGTGGCGGAATTGGTAGACGCACTAGTTTCAGGTACTAGCGGGTAAAACCGTGGAGGTTCGAGTCCTCTCCTGGGCACCAACGAAAAAACTCCTCGCTCCGGCGGGGATTTTTTTTGCCTGCTGCATGGCGATGGATCCTGATCCCTGATCGACAGGCGTGGTCGGGAATTCAGAATGGCTTCACCAGGGTGTTGACACCCCCGTAACAACACCCCATAATCTCGCTCCTCGACGCCCAGGTGGCGGAATTGGTAGACGCACTAGTTTCAGGTACTAGCGGGTAAAACCGTGGAGGTTCGAGTCCTCTCCTGGGCACCATGTCGAGAATGAGAAAAACCCGCGAGAGCGGGTTTTTTCATGTCCGGAATCCGGGCCTTCGTAGCGTCGAGCCATGCTCGACTGCACCGGTCCGTAGAGTCGAGCTTGCTCGACTGATGCCATGCAGGACGAAGCGCAAAGCAGTCGAGCAAGCTCGACTCTACGTACACGGGCGGCAGGGCGCTTCAGAAAAACGGTCGCAGCACCAGCTCCAGCCCGAGCAGCAGCAGGAACCCGAGGAAGCAGGCGCGGAACACCCGCGCACTGATCCGCTGCCGGATCAGCTGCCCCAGCCACATTCCCAGCAGCGCGGGTATCACCGCCAGCGCGCTCAGGCCCAGTTGCTGGATACCGAACGCGCCGTGCAGCACCAGGCCGGTGGTCAGCGAAATCGTCGACACCGTAAACGCCAGCCCCAGCGCCTGCACCAGTTCTTCGCGCTGCAATCCCAGCGACTGCAGGTACGGCACCGCCGGCATCACGAACACACCGGTCGCGCCGGTCACCACGCCCGACAGCGCCCCCACCAGCGGCCCCAGCCAACGCTCGCACCGCTGCGGCACGCGGAACACCGGGGCCAGCAGCGCATACGCCGCGTAGACCACCAGCGCCACGCCAAGTGCCATGCGCGACCAGGTGCGATCGACCCTCACCAACAGCGCGGCCGCGCCCAGCGTCACCACCACCACCGCCAGCATCATCGGCCACAGCCGCCGCACGATGTGGCCCAGTGACGGCCCGGACACCAGCTGCCATGCATTGGTGACGAAGGTCGGAATGAACAGCATCGACGCCGCCGCCACTGGGGACAGCGCGCCACCGAGCAGGCCCATGGCCACCGTCGGCAGGCCCATCCCGGTCACGCCCTTGACCACGCCGGCCAGCACGAACACCACCACCAGCAACACGTAGAAGTACATCGATTCATTCATGCCTTCATTGGATCGGGCCACCGCCCGGCGCACAATGCGGTCTTCCCGGCCTCGCCTTCGGCTGATCCGAAGGCTCAGGCGTTGCAATGAGGGCACGACATGCGGATGGACATCGCCGACCTGCGCCTGTTCCTGGCCATCGCCGAAGCCGGCAGCATCACGGCCGGCGCAGCGCAGGCGAACCTGGCGCTCGGCTCGGCCAGTGAACGCCTGCGCACGATCGAAGCCGACGCCGGTACGGCATTGTTGAACCGGCACCCGCGCGGAGTCAGCCTGACCGAGGCCGGCGCTGCCCTCGCCCACCATGCCCGCCTGATCCTGCGGCAGCAGGCGCAGCTGCGCGGCGAGCTGCAGGCGTTCGCGCATGGCGCGCGCGGCACCCTGCACCTGTATGCCAACACTGCGGCGCTGACCAACTACCTGCCCGCGCGGCTCGCACCGTGGCTGGCCGAACGCCCGCGCCTGCATGTCGAACTGCTGGAACGGACCAGTCCTGAAGTCGTGCGTGCGATCAGTACCGGCCAGGCCGAGGCCGGCATCATCAGCGACGCGGTCGATGCCGCCGGCCTGCAGCAGCATGTGGTGGCCGAAGATCCGCTGGTGATGCTGCTGCCCGCAGACCACCGCCTCGCATCGCGGCGCAGCGTGGCCTTCGCCGATGTGGCCGGCGAGACCTTCGTTGCGCTGGCCGATGGCAATGCACTGCAGACCTACATTGAAGACCAGGCGCGCGACATCGGGCGCCGCCTGGACGTGCGTATCCGCATGAAGACCTTCGAAGGCGTGTGCATCATGGTCGGCCACGGCATCGGGGTCGGCATCGTGCCGCGTACCATCGCCCGCCAGCATCGGCGCAGCACGCACACTGTCGCGGTACCGCTTGCCGATGCGTGGGCTCAACGTCGCCTGTGCGCCTGTTTTGCCGAGTGGACGCAGCTGTCGCCGGCGATGCGCAGCCTGCTGCATCACCTGGGCGTGCAGCCGCAGAAAAAAGCGTGAAATCTTGTTGACACATCTTCTGCCGTTCCCCATAATTCGTCTCCTGAGTCGCCCAGGTGGCGGAATTGGTAGACGCACTAGCTTCAGGTGCTAGCGGGGGCAACTTCGTGGAGGTTCGAGTCCTCTCCTGGGCACCATGACTCAGCAAATGATCAAACCCGCGCAAGCGGGTTTTTTCATGCCGTCATCCAGGCACATCAACGCGACGCGTGCATGCATCACGATGAGGCTGCAAACAAAAACCCCGCCTTGCGGCGGGGTTTTGTTTTTCATCAACACTGGTCGGTCAATGCCCGCCACCGGCCGAGGCCGCACCTGCACCGGCGCCGAACGGCGGCTTGGCCAGCCACAGGAAGGCAATGATCGCCAGGAAGATCCAACCCAGCAGGAAGAAGATGTCGTTGAAGCCCATCTGCGATGCCTGGTGGTTGATCATGTTGTTCAGCACCGCCGCGCCATGTTGCAGATCACCCTGCCCCATTGCCGCCACCTGGTCCTGCATGCCCGGCTGATAGGCCGAGATGTGCTCGGTCAGGTCGGCATGGTGCACCTGGGTGCGCCGCGCCCACAGCCACGTCGTCAGCGACGCCGCAAAGCTGCCACCCAGCGTACGCAGGAACGTCGCCAGGCCCGAGCCTGCCGCGATCTCGCGACCATCCAGGTCCGACAACAGGATCTGCAGCACCGGCATGAAGAACAGCGCCACACCAATACCCATGATCAGCTGCACGCCGGCCACGTGCATGTAGTCAACCTGCAGGTTGAAGTTCGAACGGAGGAAGCTGGTCATCGACAGCACGATGAAGGCCACCGTGGCCAGCATGCGCATGTCGAAGCGCGATGCGTACTTGCCCACGAACGGGGTCATGATCACCGGCAGGATGCCGATCGGCGCGGTCGCCAGGCCCGCCCAGATCGCGGTGTAACCCATGTCACGCTGCAGCCACTGCGGGATCAGCAGGGCCACGCTGAAGAACGCCGCATAGGCCACCACCATCGCCAGCGTACCGGCGCGGAAGTTGCGATGGCGGAACAGCTTCAGGTCGACGATCGGATCCTTGTCGGTCAGCTCCCAGATCAGGAACACCGTCAGTGCCACCACGGCCACGCAGGCCAGCACCACGATCTTCATCGACGAGAACCAGTCCTCGTCGTTACCCAGGTCGAGCACCAGCTGCAGCGCGCCAACACCGATCACCAGGGTGATCAGTCCGACGTAATCCATCTTCGGCTTCTCGATCTGCTCCGGGCGCCCCTTCAGCTGGTTGCCCACCACCAGCGCGGCGAAGATGCCCAACGGCACGTTGATCAGGAAGATCCATTCCCAGCTGTAGTTGTCGGTGATCCAGCCACCGAGGATGGGGCCGCAGATCGGCGCCACCACGGTGATCATCGCCAGCAGCGCCAGCGCCTGCCCGCGTTTCTCGCGGGGATAGATCGAGACCAGCAGTGACTGCGTGATCGGATACATCGGGCCGGCCACGAAGCCCTGCAGCGCGCGTGATACCACCAGCATGCCCATGCTCTGCGCCAGGCCGCATAGCAGCGAGGTGATGACGAAGGCCAGCGTGGCCCAGACGAACAGCTTGCGCTCTCCGAAGCGGCGGCTGAGCCAGCCGGTCAGCGGCAGCGCGATGGCCGTGCTGACCGCGAACGAGGTGATGACCCAGGTCGCCTGCTGCGAACTGGCACCGAGATTACCGGCGATGGTCGGCAGCGAGACGTTGGCGATGGTGGTGTCGAGCACCTGCATGAACGACGCCATCGCCAGGCCCACGGTGCACAGGGCGACGCTGGGCGGCAGGAACCCGGAGGCCGCACCCGGCGCCGCCGGGGCGCCCGGAGCACCGGGCGCGGCTGGAGCTTGTGCGGACATGGCGACCTCAGCCCACCTTCGCCTGCTGCTGCGGCAGGTTGCCCTGGATGATCGTGTGGATCACCTCATCGGCATCATGCAGCTGCTTGGCATACACGTCGGTGTCGAACACCGTGCCCTTGGCCGGGGTGCTCGGCAGCACTTCACCCTTCTGGTCGCGCAGGCTCACTTCGGCCTTCATCGACAGGCCGATGCGCAGCGGGTGCTCGGCCAGCTGCTTGGCATCGATGGCGATGCGCACCGGCACGCGCTGCACGATCTTGATCCAGTTGCCGCTGGCGTTCTGCGCCGGCAGCAGCGAGAACGCCGAGCCGGTGCCCAGGCCCAGGCTCTGGATGCGGCCCTTGTACTTCACGTCACCGGCGTACAGGTCGGACTTCAGCTCCACTTCCTGGCCCAGGCGCATGTGGCGCAGCTGGGTTTCCTTGAAGTTGGCCTCGACCCACATCTGCTCGGTCGGCACCACGGCCATCAGGGCATTGCCCGGCTGCACGCGCTGGCCGACCTGCACCGAACGACGGGCAACATAGCCGGTGACCGGCGCGACGATGCCGGCGCGGGCGTTGTTGAGGAAGGCCTGGCGCAGCTGCGCGGCGGCCGCCTGCACGTCCGGCTGGGTGGCGATCACGGTGTCGTCAACCAGCGCGCGGTTGCGCTCGACGGTCTCGCGCGAACCGGCCACGGCCGCTTCGGCGGCCGCCAGCTCATCGCGGGCATGGGCCAGTTCTTCGTTGGAGATGGCACCGGTGGCGGCCAGGTCCTTGCGGCGGGCGAAGTCGTCGCGCACGCGCTTCAGGGTCACCTGGCGGGCATTCAGGTCTGCCTGCGCGCCCTCCACGCTGCGGTACAGGCCGCGGGTCTGGCGCACCGTCTTGGCCAGGTTGGCTTCGGCCTGCTGCAGCGCCACCGAGGTGTCGGACGGGTCCAGCTGCACCAGCAGCTGGCCGCGCTCGACGCGCATGCCGTCATCGGCGTTGATGGCGACCACGGTACCGGCCACCAGCGGGGTGATCTGCACCTGGTTGCCCTGCACGTAGGCATCGTCGGTCTCTTCGAACCAACGGCCGAACATGAAGTACCACAGCGCCAGTGCGGCAAGCAGCAGCACGACGATCACGAACAGGCCGCGCAGCAGGTTGCCGCGGCGGTTGGAGGCGGCCGGGGCCGCGGTGTCTTGGGTCTGGCTCATGGCGGAGGTCTTCAGGAATGCGAGGAATCGGAATGGGAGGCAATCGGGGCGCGGTCGGCGTCAGCGGGCTGGAAACCACCGCCCAAGGCCTTGCTCAGGCGCACCGAGGTCTGCACCTGCTGCGACTGCAGGCCGGCCAGCTGCTGCTGCGATTGCAGCAGGGTGGACTGCGCGGTCAGCACGTCCAGGTAGCTGCCGATGCCGGCGCGGTAGCGCTGCTGGGCCAGGTCGAAGGCCGAACGTGCGGTGTCCACGGCCTGCTGCTGCGCGTGCGCCTGCTGTGCCAGCGAACGCACCGCATTGACCTGGTCGGCGACGTCGCGCAATGCGTCGAGCACGGCCTGGTTGTAGTTGGCCACCGCCAGGTCGTACTGCGCATCGGTGTTGGCCAGGTTGGCGCGCAGCTTGCCGCCTTCGAAGATCGGCAGGCTCAGCGCCGGGCCGATGTAAGCGAAGGTGGAACTGCTCTTCAGCAGGTCGCCCACGTTCGGGGCGACCACGCCGGCCAGCGCAGTCAGGTTGAAGCTTGGGTAGAACTTGGTCCTGGCAACTTTGATCTGCTTGTCGGCCGCTTCCACGCGCCAGCGCGCAGCCACGATATCCGGGCGACGGCCAAGCAGTTCGCTCGGCAGCACGCCCGGCAGCTGCAGTGCCATCGGGTTCAACGGCTGCGGGCGCTGGATCGACAGGCCCCGGTCCGGCCCCTTGCCGACCAGCGCGGCCAGCGCGGTGCGGGCAGCGTCGATGCGCTGCTGCGCGGCCAGCACCTGCTGCTGCGCGGCCGGCACGCGGGCCTCGGCCTGGCGCACCTGCAGGTCACTGTCGATGCCGGCGCTGCGGCGCTGGCGGGTCAGCTGAAGCGACTTCTGCGAGCGGGTCAGTTCTTCCTCGGCCACGTCATTGAGCTGCCAGGCGTAGGCCAGGTCGGCGTAAGCCTGGGCGATGCCGGTGGACAGGTTCAGGCGTGCCGCCTGGGCTTCGACCGTGGCGGCATGCGCGCCATCCACGGCCGCTTCCCAGGCCGCGCGCTTGCCGCCCCACAGGTCCACGCCGTAGCTGAAGTCGAAGGCAACCTGGCTGCTGCCGCCGTAGCGGCCGCCCATCTCGCTGCCGACCATCGATTCGGGCAGGCGCAGGCCAGTGTAGCCACCGGACACCGACAGGCTGGGCAGCTGATCGGCACGTGCGGTGCCGACCTGGGCCTGGGCCTGGCGCAGGCGTGCATCGGCGGCGTCCAGGCTCGGGTGGCCGGCGAGGCCTTCAGCGATCAGCGCGTCCAGCTGCGCGTCGCCCAGTGCCTTCCACCAGTCCTGCGCCGGGAAACCGGTGGCGCTCAGGTCGGTGTCGGCCAGGGTGCGTTCGCTGTGCAGGCTGTCCACCTCAAGCACGTGGCCCTGCGGGGTGAGGCCGCGGCTGCTGGCGCAGGCGGCCAGGGCCAGGGCCAGCGCTGACACCAGCAGCGCGCGCCCGGACCGGCGGAGAGTGGGATGCGGGATCGGGTTCATGGGGTCGTCAGTGAATCGCGGATTCGGGTAAGGAGGGACAGCAGCAGCGTGCGCTCATCGGCGGAAAGATCACGCAGCGCGTAATCCATCACCGCATCGCCGCGCAGCTTCAGCCGCGCCCACAGCGCGCGGCCTTCGTCGGTCAGCACGATCTGCAGTGCACGCCGGTCCTGCGCATGCGGCTCGCGGCGGACGCAGCCCAGCGCTTCCAGCTTGTCCAGCAGGCGAGTGACCGCACTGGGCACCTGGTCGATGGCCTGGGCCAGTTCGTTGGCGGTACAGGGGGCCATGTGCGAAAGCACCTTCAGCCCGATGTAGTGGGTGAAGCCGATGCCCAGATCTTCTTCAGCCATGGACGCGTCGAGTTGGCGGACCAGGCCGTCGCGCACCTGGCGCAGCAGCAGGCCGAAGCTGGGGGGAGTGGTTGCAGGACAGATCATGGGGGAGCATTCTCTTCCAAAAAAAATATTTCTCAATGGAAATATTCGATCTGGCATCGAATGCTGTGTTGCAGCAGCGGGCTCGATCAGTGAAGGCGCCTACCTTAATGATCTGGTCAGGTGGCCCGGTAGTACAATCCAGCCAATGGATGACACATTTCAGCCAGCGGATATGATGAACAAGGCAGAAATCCCCCCTCCCAAGCGCCTGCTGCGTGACGACGCGCTGGACTGGTTCGAGCGCAACGATGGCCCACCGGTCGTCGCCTTCCGCTTCGACAGCCCGCAGGGCCTGGTCCGCGAAGTGGACTGGCACCACCACCAGCGCGCGCAGCTGATCTGTGTCGAGCGCGGCCTGCTGACCACCCGCACCTCGCACGGCACCTGGTCACTGGCGCCGGGTTCGGCCGGCTGGATGCCGCCGCTGGAGCCGCATACGGTCACCCTCGACGGGCCGTTGCGCGGATGGGGCATGGCCCTGGCAGCGCCTGCCTGCTCCACCCTGCCCTCCGATCCGTGCGTGCTGGGCCTGTCCAAGCTGGCCCAGGCGCTGGCCGACCGCATCTGCGAATGGCCGCTGGGCTATGCCACCACGCCCGAACGCCAGCACATCATCGACGTGCTGCTGGACGAGATCCGCACCGCGCCACGCCAGCGCATGCACCTGCCGATGCCGCATGACCGGCGCCTGCTGAAGATCGCCTCACAGCTGCTGGCCGACCCGTCCGACGAGCGCAGCCTGGCCGAATGGGCGCACTGGGCCGGGCTTTCCCCGCGCAGCCTTACCCGCCACTTCCGCGACGAGACCACCCTCAGCTTCGCCCAGTGGCGGCAGCAGGCCCGCCTGTCCGAGGCCCTGCGCCAGCTGACCGACGGCCGCAGCGTGGCCGATATCGCCCATGCGCTGGGCTTCAGCAGCGCCAGCGCCTTCGTCACCGTGTTCCGCCGCCACTTCGGGCTGCCACCCGGGCGCTACCTGGCACGCGCCGGGCATGGCCTGGAAACCGGGCTGGACCCTGCGCGCGGCTTGGCATCCCCCGCCGCATCCGGATAATCACAGGATTGCGAGCGGCGACCGCCGTCGCCGCCTCCCGACAACAGGTAACAACGCCGCATGACCGAACTTGCCCGCCCCGTGTTCCACGGATTCGAACAACTGCCGCTGCGCGAGTACGCCGAGCGCGCCTACCTCGACTACTCGATGTACGTGGTCCTGGACCGCGCTCTGCCGTTCATCGGCGACGGCCTGAAGCCGGTGCAGCGCCGCATCATCTATTCGATGAGCGAGCTGGGCCTGAATGCCGCGTCCAAGCCGAAGAAGTCCGCGCGCACCGTCGGTGACGTCATCGGTAAATACCACCCGCACGGCGACAGCGCGTGCTACGAAGCGCTGGTGCTGATGGCCCAGCCGTTCTCGTACCGCTATCCGCTGATCGAGGGCCAGGGCAACTTCGGCTCCAGCGACGACCCGAAGTCGTTCGCGGCGATGCGTTACACCGAATCCAAGCTGACCCCGATCGCCGAAGTGCTGCTGGGCGAACTTGGCCAGGGCACCACCGACTGGGCGCCGAACTTCGACGGCACCCTGCAGGAACCGACCTGGATGCCGGCGCGGCTGCCGCACCTGCTGCTCAACGGCACCACCGGCATCGCCGTGGGCATGGCCACCGACGTGCCGCCGCACAATCTCAACGAGATCGTCAGCGCGCTGCTGCACCTGCTGGACAACCCCGAGGCCAGCGTGCGCGACCTGTGCGAACACGTGCAGGGCCCGGACTACCCGTCCAGCGCCGAGATCATCACCGCGGCCAGCGATCTGCGGAACATGTACGAGACCGGCAACGGCAGCGTGCGTGCGCGTGCGACCTTCACCAAGGAAGCCAACAACATCGTGGTCACGGCGCTGCCGTTCCAGGTGTCGCCGTCGAAGGTGATCGAGCAGATCGCCGCGCAGATGCGCGCCAAGAAGCTGCCGTGGCTGGAAGACATCCGCGATGAGTCCGACCACGCCAACCCGGTGCGGGTGGTGCTGGTGCCGCGCTCCAACCGCGTCGACGCCGAACAGCTGATGGGCCACCTGTTCGCGACCACGGACATGGAGCGCAGCTACCGCGTCAACCTCAACGTGATCGGGCTGGACGGCCGTCCTCAGGTGAAGAACCTGAAGATGCTGCTCAGCGAATGGCTGACCTTCCGCAGCAATACCGTCACCCGCCGCCTGCAGCACCGCCTGCAGAAGGTCGAGCGCCGCCTGCACCTGCTGGAAGGCCTGCTGGTCGCCTTCCTCAACCTGGACGAGGTGATCCACATCATCCGTACCGAGGACGAACCGAAGGCAGCGCTGATCGCGCGCTTCGGCCTGTCCGACGACCAGGCCGAGTACATCCTGGAAACCAAGCTGAAGCAGCTGGCGCGCCTGGAAGAGATGAAGATCCGCGGCGAGCAGGACGAGCTGGCCAAGGAGCGCGAGAAGATCCTTGGCATCCTCGACAGCAAGGCCAAGCTGAAGAAGCTGATCCGCGACGAACTGACCGCCGATGCCAAGAAGTTCGGCGACGCACGCCGTTCGCCGCTGGTGCAGCGCCAGGCCGCGCAGGCCATCGACGAGACCGAGCTGGTGCCGAGCGAGCCGATGACCGTCGTGCTGTCGGAGAAGGGCTGGATCCGTGCCGCCAAGGGCCACGACGTCGATGCGTCCGCCCTGTCCTACCGCGATGGCGACGCCCTGCAGGGCGCGGTGCGCGCGCGCAGTACCCAGCAGGTCGCGTTCCTCGACAGCGAGGGCCGCGCCTACTCGACGCCGGTGCATACCCTGCCGTCCGCTCGCGGCAACGGTGAACCACTGACCGGCCGCTTCTCGCCGGCGCCGGGCACCAGCTTCGTCACCCTTGCAAGCGCCGAACCGGACACCCGCTTCGTGCTGGCCTCCAGCCATGGCTACGGCTTCGTCACCCGCTTCGAGAACCTGATCGGCCGCAACAAGGCCGGCAAGGCGATGCTGAACCTGTCGGCCGGCTCGTCGGTGCTGATCCCTTCGGTGGTTGCCAACGTCGCCACTGATCGCATCGTGGCGGTGACCAGCTCGGGCAACCTGCTGGCGATCGCCGCCAACGACCTGCCGGAACTGGACAAGGGCAAGGGCAACAAGATCATCGAGATCCCCAAGGCCAAGCTCGCCACCGAGCGGGTCGTGGCGATCGTGGCGATCAGCCCGGGCCAGACCCTGCAGGTGCGCAGCGGCCAGCGCACCATGGGCCTGAAGTTCAACGAGCTGGACGCCTATCTCGGCGCCCGCGCCACCCGCGGCCACCTGTTGCCGCGTGGCTGGCAGAAGGTGGAAGGCCTGTCGGTGGAGTGACCGGTAGTGCCGGCCGCTGGCCGGCAACTGCTGAATGTTGCTCGGATCCAACGTTGCCGGCCAGCGGCCGGCACTACCGGAATCCAGGGACGTCAGACACGAAAAAGCCGGGGCATGCCCCGGCTTTTTCGTTGTCGGCTGGCGGGCGGTGGAGCAGCTGGCGGGCGAAGGCTGGCTGGCGGTGCTCCGGTGCTGGCGGGCGACAGAACTTTGTGCTTCTTCTGGTAGAGCCGACCGCTGGTCGGCTGTCTTTTGAAGAGCAGCCGACCAGCGGTCGGCTCTACCGGGTGGTCGCCGGGAATTGCCCAGCGCCTGCGGCTCAGTGCGCCGGGGCGCCGTTGCCGTCGATCTTGCTCAGCTGGTAGAGCTCCAGGCCGATGCGCTTGATCAGGCCCAGCTGCTGCTCCAGCCACCAGGCATGGTCTTCCTCGGTGTCCTTCAGCTGCGCCAGCAGCATGTCGCGGCTGACGTAGTCACCCTTCTCTTCGCACAGCTTCATGCCGGCGGCGAGATTGTTCCGAACCGCGTATTCAGTATCCAGGTCCTTCTGCAGCATCTCCTCCACGGTCTTGCCCGGCTCGGTGGCATGCGGGCGCATGTCCGGGTCGCCGCCCAGGAACAGGATGCGGCGCAGCAGCGCGTCGGCGTGCTGGGTCTCTTCTTCCATCTCGTGGTTCAGGCGTTCGTACAGCGCGAACAGGCCCTGGTCCTCGTAGCGGCGGGAATGGATGAAGTACTGGTCGCGGGCAGCAAGCTCGCCGCGCAGCAGTTCCTTCAGGCAGGCGATGACGTCCGGGTTGCCTTTCATGGGGGGCTCCTGTGAATCGATGCGGCATAGGGTGACGCATTTCCGGCGACGGTGATCTAATCGGAATCAGTCGCAGTTGCGCCTGCGGCTACAATCGACCCTCGAGCGTGGAAAGGACGTGCGATGCGACGTACATGGCGTTGGGTGCTGGGCGTGTTGATCGCCATCGTGCTGGCCACCGTTCTGGTGCTGTGGCTGCTGCTGCGCGGCAGCCTGGCCGACCTGGACGGCGAGCATGCGCTGCCGGGCCTGGCCAAGCCGGTCACCGTCGAGCGCGATGCGCTGGGCGTGGTCACCATCACCGCCGGCAGCCAGGCCGACGCGATGCGTGCGCTGGGCCGCGTGCATGCGCAGGAACGCTATTTCGAGATGGACCTGATGCGGCGCAGTGCCGCGGGCGAGCTGTCGGCGCTGTTCGGGCCGAAGGCCGTCGACGCCGACAAGCGCATGCGCGTGCATCGCCTGCGCGCGCGTACCGAGACGAACATGCAGGCCGCGCTGGGCAGCAACAGCGAGGCCGTGGGCGCCTACGTCGCCGGCGTCAATGAGGGACTGGCCGGACTTCCGGTGCGGCCATGGGCGTACCTGCTGCTGCGCCAGGCGCCGCAACCCTGGCGGGCCAGCGACAGCGTGCTCACCGGGCTGGCCATGTACGCCGACCTGCAGGATCCGGGCAACCAGACCGAGCTGGCGTTGAGCCGCATCCGCGCGGTGGTGCCGCCGGCGCTGTACGCCCTGCTCGCCCACGATGGCAGCGAATGGGATGCGCCCCTGTTCGGCGAACCAACCGGCAACGCCGTGCTGCCCGACGCCAGCCAGCTCGATCTGCGCACATTGCAGGGAAAGCCGGGCACCAGGCAGGAAGAGGCCGATGCGGTCGGCAGCAACAACTTCGCCGTATCCGGTGCACTGACCGCCGACGGCCGCGCCATCGTCGCCGATGACATGCACCTGGGACTGCGCGCGCCGGGGCTGTGGTTCCGCGTGCGCCTGCGCTACCCCGACCCGCAGGCCGCAGGCGGCCAGGTCGATGTCACCGGTTTCTCGCTGCCCGGCCTGCCGGCGGTGATCGTCGGCAGCAACGGGCACGTTGCCTGGGGCTTCACCAACAGCTACATCGACACGGCGGACTACCGCACTGAACCGGCCAACGCGGCGGTCACCGTGCACGACGAGCGCATCGCGGTGGCGGGCCAGGCCGACGTGCTGTTCCCGGTGCGCGAAACCGCCTGGGGACCGATCCTGCACACGCATGCCGATGGCAGCGGCGATGCCCTGCGCTGGGTCGCGCAGCTGCCGGGTGCAGTGCGCCTGGACTTTGGTGACCTGGCTCGTGCCGGCGATCTGGAAGCCGCCCTGCACTTCGCCGACCAGGCCGGCATCCCGGCGCAGAACCTGGTGATCGGCGACCGCAGCGGACGCATCGCCTGGCGCCTGATCGGCGCCCGCCCCGACCGCGGTCCCGGCTGCGCACCGGCCGGCTTCAACGCCGCCAGCAACCAGGACTGCGCGCCTTGGCCGATCCGCAGCGACGCCGCACCGGCACTGATTGATCCACCCAGCCATCGCCTGTGGACCGCCAACGGCCGCGTCCTCGACGGCGAGGCATTGGCCAGCGTCGGCCATGGTGGTTATGACCTCGGCGCCCGTGCGCGGCAGATCCGCGACCTGCTGGCCATCCAGGAGCGCTTCGACGAGCACGACCTGTTGGCAATCCAGCTCGACGACCGTGCGGTGTTCCTGCAGCGCTGGTGGGCACTGCTGCATGACGTTATCGAACGCAGTGACGATCCCGCGCTGAAGCGGTTGGGAGAGGCCAGCCATCAATGGGGCGGCCGCGCCTCGTCCAGCTCGGTCAGCTACCGGGTGGTGCGCGAGTTCCGCTCGCAGGTAATGCAGACGCTGTCTGACGCATTACTGGCCCCGGCCAACGCTCGACTGGGAGAGGACTACCTGGACCCGCGGCTGGCGCAGCTGGAAGGCGTCGCCTGGCCGATGCTGCAGCAGCGCCCGGCCAACCTGCTGCCCCCCGCCTTCGACAGCTGGGATGCGCTGTTGAACGATGCGGCACGCCGAACCGAGGCCGAACTGTCCAAACAGGGCCCGCTGGCCCAGCGCAGCTGGGGCGAACGCAACACCGCGGCGATCTGCCATCCGATCGCACGCGCGCTGCCGGACTTCGCAAAGCGCTGGCTGTGCATGCCGGCCGATCGCCTGCCCGGCGACCGCGACATGCCGCGCGTGCAGACGCCGAATTTCGGCGCCTCCGAGCGGATGGTGGTCTCGCCAGGCCACGAGGCCGATGGCATCGTGCACATGCCCGGCGGCCAGAGCGGCCATCCGCTGTCCCCCTACTGGGGGGCCGGCCATGAAGACTGGGTGCATGGCCGACCCACCCCGTTCCTGCCGGGCAAGGCCCAGCATGTGATGACGCTGGTGCCTGCACGTTGACGATCGCGGCCAGATCCTTCTCCCAAAGGAGAAGGAATCTGACCCCGCCATTGCCGACCAGCGGCCGGCACTACCGCCGGCGCTAGGCAAGTGCCTGTTCGTGCACGCCGGCAATCGCACGACCGGACGGGTCGGCCGCTGCCGCGAAGCTGGCATCCCATGCAATCGCCGCCGGCGACGAACAGGCGATCGACTTGCCGCCCGGCACCGTCTCGGCAGCTGCGCGACTGGGGAAGAACTGCTCGAACAGGTGGCGGTAGTAGTACGCCTCCTTGGTCTGCGGCGGGTTGTGCGCGAAGCGCTTGTCCGCGGCCGCCAGCACACGGTCGCTCACCTGTGCTTCGGCATGCGCCTTCAGCCCGTCGATCCAGCCGTAGCCGACGCCATCGCTGAACTGTTCCTTCTGCCGCCACAGGATGCTGTCCGGCAGGTAGCCGTCGAACGCCTCGCGCAGCACCGCCTTCTCGATGCGACGGCCACCGAACCCGGCGCCGACCATCTTGTGCGCGGCGTCGAAACGCATCGCCACGTCGAGGAATTCGCGATCCAGGAACGGCACGCGCGGCTCCACGCCCCAGGCCATCATCGACTTGTTGGCGCGCAGGCAGTCGTAGTTGTGCAGGGCATCGAGCTTGCGCACCAGTTCATCGTGGAATTCGCGCGCATCCGGCGCCTTGTGGAAGTACAGGTAGCCACCGAAGATCTCGTCGCTGCCTTCGCCGGACAGCACCATCTTCACCCCCATCGCCTTGATCCGCCGCGCCAGCAGGAACATCGGCGTCGATGCGCGGATGGTGGTGACGTCATAGGTCTCGATGTGGCGGATCACTTCCGGCAGTGCATCCAGGCCTTCTTCGAAGGTGTATTCGAAGCCGTGGTGCACGGTGCCCAGCGCTTCGGCGGCAATCGCTGCGGCCGCCAGATCGGGCGAGCCCTTCAGGCCGATCGCGAATGAATGCAGGCGCGGCCACCAGGCTTCGGTCTGGCCGCCGTCCTCGATGCGACGGCGTGCATAGCGCGCAGCCACGGCGGCGACCAGCGAGGAATCGAGGCCACCGGACAACAGCACGCCGTACGGCACGTCACTCATCAGCTGGCGTTCGACCGCATGCTCGAAGGCCTGGCGAAGCTCGGCCAGGTCGGCCTGGCGGCCCTGCACATCCGCGTACTCGCGCCACGGCTGCTGGTAATAGCGCACCAGTTCGCCGCTGGCGCTGTCGAAATAGTGGCCCGGCGGGAACTGCGCGACGTCTGCACAGGTGTCCACCAGCGCCTTCATTTCCGAGGCCACGCGCAGGCGACCCTGCGCATCATGGCCCCAGTACAGCGGCACCACGCCGACCGGGTCACGCGCCACCAGCACGCGGCCGCTGTCACGGTCCCACAGCGCGAAGGCAAAGATGCCGTTGAGCTGCTCCAGCCACTGCGCCGGCGATCCGCCCTGGCGGTACAGCGCGTTGATCACTTCGCAATCCGAGCCGGTCTGGAAGTCATAGGCGGCGGTCAGCGCGGCCTTCAGCTGCTGGTGGTTGTAGATCTCGCCGTTCACCGCCAGCGCCAGCTGGCCATCGGCCGACAGCAGCGGCTGCGAGCCGCCGGCCGGATCGACGATGGCCAGCCGCTCGTGGACCAGCAGTGCGCCTTCGTCGAGGTACACGCCGCTCCAGTCCGGGCCGCGGTGGCGCTGGCGCTGCGACAGTTCCAGCGCGTGGCGGCGCAGGGAAGGAAGATCGTCACCGGCCTGCAGGCCGAAGATTCCGAAGATCGAACACATGGCGGAGCTCCTGTTGGGGGAATTCACGGGGTGGGAAGGTGTTCGACCGGCCATCCAGGCCCGGGTGGGGCTGCGCCCGGGCACAAAAAAACCCGCATCGGCCGATGCGGGTTTTCTGGTGTCCGGGCGTATGTTGCTGTCTATCTACCCAGGGCGCAGTCCCGCATCGGCCGCGCACGATTATTCGCGCGCAGATTATTGCGGTTGTTGTTGTTGACGGCGGTGGCCAAGTGGATCGACATGGCATCGACCCTACCCCGGTTTCCGGCACGGTGCAACAGTTGCGTCGGCAACCAGCCGGACCGCCTGGCGGCGCATAATGGCCCACCCCGAAATGTGTAACTGGAATGCAACACAGCAATGGACGCACCGGGGCGCTGGCCGCCCTGCTCTGCCTGGGCCTGGCCGCATGCCAGACCGTGCCCCCGCCCTCGCCCCTGCCGCCAGCCCAGCTGCAAAGCCTGGAGCAACGCGGCACCGACGGCAGCTTCGACGGTGCCTGGGACACCGCGCAGACCTTCGAGCACTTCAACGATCCGCGTGCGATCACGTACTACGAGCGCGCCGCCGCGATCACGCCCTGGACCTTCCACAACACCAAGGCGGAAGAAGCACTGGGCCGGATCTGGACGTCCGGCACGCTGCGGCATGCCGACAGCCCCCATATCGATCCTGCACCGGTTCTGCGTGCGTCGTGGCGACGTGGCGAACGCGCCTACCTGGCAGCGGCCAACCACGGCAATCCCTACGCGTTCCATGAACTCGCCACTGCCTATCGCGCGCGCAGCGACGCGCAGCTGGCGTTGCGCTGGGACCTGCGCGCGATGATCTACCACCGCTATCCAAGCCGTTCCTCACGACTGCCGGATGCGGTGGCCGCGCAGGCCGGCACCGTGCACCCGTTGGTGGCCCGCATCCAGCGACGCGCCGAGCGCGGCGATGCCGAAGCGCAGGTGGACCTGGGCGCGCTGCTGGAAAGAGGCGTGGGCCTGCCGCGCGATCCTGCGCGCGCCCTGCAGCTGTACCAAAGCGCCGGTGAGCAGGGTAACGTGTTCGGCCAGTACTTTGCAGGGCTGTTGCTGGGGCGGAGCGCACCGGGCGTGGAGAAGGATGCCGATGCAGCGTCGCAATGGTTCGCCAGGGCCGAGGCGCAGCACTTCTACATGGCCGCGCCGAGCTATTGGAAGAAGGCGATCGAGCCGCCGTTCTTCATTTTTTCAGAGTAGAGCCGAACCATGCTCGGCTGCTTCTGCCAGGAAAGTCAGCCGAGCATGGCTCGGCTCTACAGGAAAGCAGCCTCAGCCGGAGGTGTGCCGACCAACGGCCGGCACCCACCCTCCTCACACCAGCAGCCGTTCCACCAGCCGCTGGTACAGCCCCGGCAGTGCTTCCAGCTCGTCCACGCGCACGTTCTCGTCCACCTGGTGGATGCTGGCGTTGACCGGCCCTACTTCGATGCACTGCGCACCCAGCGGTGCGATGAAGCGCGCGTCGGAGGTGCCACCGCCGGTGCTTTCCTCCGGCGCACGACCGATGTGTTCGGCCAGCACGGCACGCGCAGTGGCGCGCAAGGTACCTTCCGGGGTGTAGAACGGCTCGCCGCTGCGATGCCACTTCAGCGTGTACTGCAGGCCATGCCGGTCAAGCAGTGCGGCGATCTCCGCCTCCAGCTTCGGCGCGTCCCAATGCGGGTTGTAGCGGATGTTGAAGTCCACCTCCAACTCACCGGGAATCACGTTGTTGGCCCCCGTGCCGGCGTGGATGTTGGAGATCTGCAGGCTGGTCGGCGGGAAGCTCTCGTAGCCCTCGTCCCAACGCTGCGCACTCAGTTCGGCCAGTGCCGGCGCGGCCTGGTGGATGGGATTGCGCGCCTTTTCCGGGTACGCCACATGCCCCTGCACGCCCTGTACGCGCAGCTTGGCCGACAGGCTGCCGCGACGGCCGACACGCAGCAGGTCACCCAGCGTCGCGGTCGACGAAGGCTCACCGGTGATGCACCAGTCGATGCGCTGGCCACGCTCGGCGAACAGCCGTGCCACATGGCGCACGCCATCGATCGCGTCGCCTTCTTCGTCGCTGGTCAACAGCACCGCCAGCGTGCCGGGATGATCGGGGTGCGCGGCCACGAACTGCTCGGCGGCGACCACGAACGCAGCCACGCTGCCCTTCATGTCGGCCGTGCCACGGCCATACAGCACGCCGTCACGGATTGTCGGCGTGAACGGGTCGCTCGCCCATGCCTCGCGTGGGCCGGGCGGCACCACGTCGGTGTGTCCCAGCAGCACCAGCACCGGCGCGCCATGGCCGTGGGTCGCCCACAGGTTGTCGACCTCGCCCAGGCGCAGGTGATCGCAGTGGAACCCAGCCTGCTTCAGGCGTGCCGCCAGCAACGCCTGGCAGCCGGCATCGTCCGGCGTCACCGAAGGGCGTGCGATCAGCTCGCAGGTCAGGTCGAGGACGGCACTCATGCGCCGCCCACGCCGAAGCGCGCCTTGAATCCGTTGTCACTGAAACCCTGGCTGACCGTGCCGTCGGCGGTTACCACCACCGGGCGCTTGATCAGCTGCGGGTACTCACGCAGCAGCAGCTTCCACTCGGCATCCGAGTCGGCCGCCTTGCGGTTGTCCGGCAGCTGCCGCCAGGTGGTGGAGGACTTGTTGACCATCGCCGCCAGGCCACCCAGCTGCGCGGCCCATTCCAGCAGGGTTTCCGGGCTGGGCTTATTGTCGCGGTAGTCGACGAAGGTGTACGGCACGCCGAAGCGGTCCAGCCACTTGGTCGCCTTCTTGCAGGTATCGCAGTTCTTCAAACCGTAGACAGTGGTGCTCATGGCCATCTGTGATGCTGGAAAACAGAGGGCCAGAATCTCACAACAGGCGCTCGGACACGACCCGGAACGGCACCGCCGGCAGCCGCAGCGCCAGCCCTTCGGCCAGGTTCACGCCCATCGCCTGCAGGCGCGGACAGTGCGCTCCGCCCTCCAGCTGCAGCGGTTGCAGCTGGGTGGTATCCACCGGCAGATCGATGCGGGTGCTGGCCCAGCGCCCATCGCAGGTACGTGCAATGGCCTCGTCCTGGCAGGTCAGGAATCGCAACCGCGCGTCATGGCCATCGCAGAACCCGGCCCATGCCGAAGGGTTCCAGCCTTCGGCGGCGCGCCACTGCAGATGCAGCGCCGGGGCACTGCCCTGCCCGCCTTCGATCCAGGTCTGCCCGCCGCCATCGGCGCGTATCTGGTGTTCGAACCGCGTGGACAGGTGGGGTTGCATCGCATCGCTGAACGCGCGTGCACCGGCCACGAAGGCCAGCTGGTCCATCACGTTGCGGTCGAACAGCACCACCGGCGTCCCGTCTGGAGCATCGTCCCGGCGCAGGTACCAGCGCCAGTTGCTCTGGCGTGGCGAGGGCATCAGCGCGCGCAGCGGTCCGGCCATGCCGGGCCCGAAATGGCCATGGCGATAGCTGAGGATGGTGTACGGCGTACGCCCTTCATGCACGACGTAGTGATGGCCCGGCGGCGGTGGCGGTGCATGGCGCACATCGACCCACCAGCTCACATACACCACGTCGCGCACGTCGCTGACCAGCGCCGGTATCGGCCAGCGCCGCGACAGCGCACGCCGCAGCCGGGTCCAGCGTGGGGCGTGCAGCAGGCGAGGCAGCATCCGCCCGAACAGGGTGTCGGACGGATGCCGGTAGATCGCGGACTGCGCCAGGTCTTCCGGCGCCGTCACCTTCAGTCGGCCAGGCCGCGCAGCAGGTCGTTGACGCTGGTCTTGCTGCGGGTCTTCGCATCGACCTGCTTGACGATCACCGCGCAGTACAGCGAGTGGGTACCGTCCTTGCTCGGCAGCGAACCGGACACCACCACGCTGTACGGCGGGATGTAGCCGTAGCTGATCTCGCCGGTAGCGCGGTTGTAGATGCGCGTGCTCTGGCTGAGGAACACGCCCATGCCGATCACGCTGTGGTGGCCGACCACGACGCCTTCCACCACTTCCGAACGCGCACCGATGAAGCAGTGGTCTTCAATGATGGTGGGGCTGGCCTGCAGCGGTTCCAGCACGCCGCCGATGCCGGCGCCGCCGGACAGGTGGCAGTGCTGGCCGATCTGCGCGCAGGAGCCGACGGTGGCCCAGGTATCGACCATGGTGCCTTCGCCGACGTAGGCACCGATGTTGGTGAAGCTCGGCATCAGCACCACGTCCTTGCCGAAGTACGTGCCGCGGCGGGCGATCGCACCCGGCACCACGCGCACGCCGCCACGGCGGAACTTCGCTTCGTCATAGCCGGCGAAACGCGATTCGACCTTGTCCCAGAACGGCGCCGGGCGCGCATCGACCACCGCCATGTCGTTGACGCGGAAGTACAGCAGCACGGCCTTCTTCAGCCACTCGTTGACCTTCCAGCCGCCATGGCCGTCCGGCTCGGCAACCCGGAACTCACCGCTTTCCAGGCCATCGATCACCCGGTTCACCAGCGGCTTGGTCGAGCCTTCCAGCTCATGCAGGGTCAGCGTGGCGCGGCGCTCGAAGGCGCTCTCGATGCCGAACTTCAGCTCTTCCACGCCCGGCGCGGCCGGCTTGCGCAGCGACTTGCGGGCAATGGTTTCGGCGCGCGCGGCTTCGGCGCTCTTGCCCGGGGCCTTCTTCGGTGCAGCCACCTTCTTCGCCGGGGCCTTCACCGCAGCGGCCTTCTTCGGCGCGGCAGCCTTCTTCGCGGCCGGCACGGCGGCAGGTTTCTTGGCCGCTGCGCTCTTCGGGGTCGCGGCGGTTTTCTTGGCGGGCTTGGTGGCCATCAGGCGGGGTCTCCGGCGTTTCGATCAGGGTCCAGGCAGGCCAGCATCGCGTCATGCAGCTGCTGCCGGGCAGGTTCAGTCAGGGGGAGGTCGTGTTCGTCACTGATCACGAAAGTGTCTTCGGCGCGTTCGCCGAATGTGGCAATGCGCGCGTCATGCACGCGCAGGCCCTGGTTGCGCAGCACGAACGCCACGTCGGCCAGCAGGCCGGGACGGTCGGGGGCGACCAGGGCAAAACGGGTCGCGCCGGGCTCATCGCGGAACTCGATGCGCGGGGCAAAGCGGAAATGGCGCAGCTGCCGTGGCACCACCCGGCGCGAAGGCCGCAGGCGGGTCAGGTCACCGCTGAGCGCCTCGCGCAGCGCAGCCTCCAGGTTGGCGCTGCTGCCATCGGCGAAGGTATCGGCCGGGTTCACCTCGAAGGTATCGAAGATGGTGTCGGCAGGGCCATCCAGCACGCGCGCGCGGTGGATGCCATAGCCCTTGCGGTCCAGGGTCATCACGATGGCGGCGAACAGGCCGTCGCGGTCCGGCGAATGCACGAACACTTCCAGTGCCGGGTCGTCGACGCTGATCCGGCGCACCTTCACCAGCGCCTGGCCCTGCTTCACCGGCACCAGCGCGGCCGCCTGCCAGGCCAGCTGCTCCGGCCGCAGCCGGATGAAACCTTCATCGGGCATCACCGCGAACTGGCGGTCGATGGTGGCATCGTCGTAGCCCTGCTCGCGCACCAGCGCACGCACGCTGTCACGCGCCTCGGCCACGCGCTCGGCCGCTGGCACCGGGTGTTCCAGCCCTTCGCGCAACGCGCGCCGGGTGGCGAAATAGAGATCGGCCAGCAGGCGGTCCTTCCACGCGTTCCACAGCTTCGGGCTGGTGCCGGCGATGTCGGCACAGGTCAGCAGGTACAGGTAGTCGAGGCGGTCGCGGCTGCCGACCAGGGTGGCGAAGCGATGGATCACCACCGGATCGGCGATGTCCTGCTTCTGCGCGGTCACCGACATGCGCAGGTGCTGTTCGACCAGCCATGCCACCAGCTCGGTATCGGTACCACTCAGCACATGGGCCTGGCAGAACGCGCGCGCGTCCACCGCACCCAGCTCCGAATGGTCGCCGCCACGGCCCTTGGCGATGTCATGGAACAGGCCGGCCAGCAGCAGCAGTTCCGGCTTGCGCAGGCGTGGCCACACTTCGTGCGCGATCGAGAATCGCTCGTCGGCACGACTGCTGGCGAACAGGCCGATGTTGCGCAGGACCATCAGCGTGTGCTGGTCGACGGTGTAGACATGGAACAGGTCGAACTGCATGCGCCCACTGACCTGGGCAAACGCGGGAATCCACTGCCCGAGCACGCCCAGCCGCGCCATGCGCGAAAGCGTGTCGACCGGGCGCTGGCCACGCAGCAACGCCAGGAACTGCTCGCGCGCATCGGCGTCGGCCACGTCGTAGGCCGGCAGCACGGGCAGCGCTTCGGCCAGCGCGCGTGCGGTCAGCGAATGCAGGCCGCGCACCTGCGGATTGTTGGCCCAGCTGGCGAACAGCGCGAATACCTGGCCGATGTCGCCGCGCGGCCAGTCGGCATCATTGGCCGCCAGGTAGCCGCGCCGCAGGGAAAAGCCCACGGTCAGCGGTTCCGGCTGCGCCTCGCCATCGAACTGTTCCTCGAAGCGCTGCAGCAGGCGGTCGCTGATCCGGCGCACCACCAGTGCGGCGCGATAGAAGCCCTGCATCATCTTTTCGACACCAAGGTTCTCGGCGTCGTCCTCAAAGCCCAGGCGCGCGGCCAGGGTCTTCTGGTAATCAAAGCGCAGGCGCTCTTCCGGGCGGCGCGCCACCAGGTGCAGGCCGAAGCGCAGCCGCGCCAGCACCGCGCGTTCGCGCTTGAGCGCGGCCGCTTCATCGGCGCCCAGGTGGCCGAGCCCGACCAGCGCCTCCAGGTCACGCACGCCGAAGGCGCGCAGCGCCATCCAGCCCAGCGTATTGAGATCGCGCAGGCCGCCGGGGCCATCCTTCAGGTCCGGCTCCAGGTTGTCGGCGGTATCACCGAAGCGCTGGTGGCGGTTGCGCAGTTCTTCCAGCTTGGCCAGGAAGAACGTACGCGCCGGCCACAACTCGCGATCATCGATGGCCTCGCGCAGGGCGCGACGCGTGGCCTCTTCGGCCAGGATCGGGCGCGCCTCGATCAGCGCGGTCAGTACGGTCTGGTCGGCCGCCGCCTCGCGGCATTGCGATGCCGAACGCACCGCATGGCTGACGGCCAATCCGCAGTCCCACAGCAGCGCGAACAGGCGCGCCAGTGCCGGCTCGTGGGCCAGCTGCGCCGACGGCTCGCCGAACACCAGCAGGTCGATGTCCGAGCGCGGGAACAGTTCGCCGCGGCCGTAGCCGCCCACCGCAAACAGCGACAGGCCACTGTCGGCCGGCAGGCAGCGTTGCCAGGCCAGGCGGATCAGATGGTCGGCTGCGCGTGCGCGCAGCGCCAGCAGGCGCTCGATGTTGTCGCCCTGGTCGAAGCGGCGGTACAGGCGCGCGTCGGCCTGCTGCAGCGCCTGGCGCGCGGCAGCAGCCCAGTCCGGGTCGTTGAGCGACGCGGCCGGCGTGTCCAGCAGCGAACTCGCCGGCAGCATCCTCAGGAGACCTGCGACTCGCCCGGCGACAGGGTCAGCACATCCACGCCGGTCTCGGTGACCGCGATCATGTGCTCCCACTGCGCCGACAGCTTGCGGTCCTTGGTCACCACGGTCCAGCCGTCCGGCAGCACCTTGTTGTAGCGGGTGCCCTCGTTGATCATCGGCTCGATGGTGAAGGTCATGCCCGGCTGCAGCACCAGGCCCTGGCCCGGGCGGCCGTAATGCACCACCTGCGGTTCGTCGTGGTAGACCTTGCCGATGCCGTGGCCGCAGTACTCGCGCACCACGCTGAAACGCTCGCCTTCGGCATAGCTCTGGATGGCATGGCCGATGTCGCCCAGGGTGGCGCCCGGACGCACCGCGCGGATGCCGCGCCACATGGCTTCGTAGGTGGTTTCCACCAGGCGGCGCGCCATCACCGACGGCGTGCCGACGAAGTACATGCGGCTGGTATCGCCGTGCCAGCCGTCCTTGATGACGGTGACGTCGATATTGACGATGTCGCCATCCTTGAGCACCTTTCCTTCACTGGGGATGCCGTGGCAGATGACGTTGTTGACCGAGGTGCACACGGTCTTGGGGAAGCCGCGGTAGCCAACGTTGGCCGGAATGGCGCCCTGCACGTTCACGATGTGGTCGTGGCAGATGCGGTCCAGTTCCTCGGTGGTGACACCGGGCTTGACGTGGGGGGTGACGATGTCGAGCACTTCGCTGGCCAGGCGGCCGGCGATGCGCATCATCTCGATTTCCTGCGGGGTTTTCAGATTCACGCTCATGGCGCCCATTATCGCTGATCCGGCCGCAATCTGAACGAACGCCACCCAACTGGCGATCCGGGCCATGCACGGTTCCGGCAAGGAAAGTGAAAGCGTGACGAACTCCGCCCTTTCGGGTCCCTATTTATCACGGATTACAGACACTTGCGCTGCCTAAGCTGGCCCCAGCGTCGTCAAAGCGGCACCGATCGTGCCGTCTTCGCCTTGTTCAACAGACCTTCGGGTCAGGGAGGTTGTCCATGCGATCCCCAGTTCGATCCCCGCTGGCCTGGACCCTGGCCGGGCTGCTGATGTCCAGCCCGGTGCTGGCCGCCGACACCACCACCTTCAACGTCACCCTGGTGGTCACCAAGGCCTGCACCATCACCGCCGCGGCGGCCACCAACGTGGATTTCGGCACCGCCGCCTCCACCACCGCCACGCCCACCCTGGGCCAGGGCACGGTGACCGCGCAGTGCTCGGCGCTGACCCCGTACACGATTTCGCTGAATGCGGGCGCCAACGCCAGTACCGCCAATGACGTCACCACCCGCCGGATGAAGAACACCAACGCCGCGGTGACCGCCAACAACTATGTCGGTTACCAGCTGTACCAGGATGCCGCGCACACGCTGGTGTGGGGGGCCACCACCGGCACCAACACCCAGGCCGGCATCGGCACTGGCCTGGCGGTGCCCTACATCGTCTACGGCCAGATCCTGAACCTGAGCACCAACAACCCGGCCACCGGTAACTACCTGGATACGGTCACCGCCACGATCACGTATTGATGGAGCACGCCCGCATGGCCGGATCCCGCCCGTGGCGCGCCACCGGCGTGGCGCTGCTCGCCCTCTGCCTGCTGGCAGCCTCCACGGCAGGCGCCACCAGCCTGCAGGTGGCCCCCACCAGCCTGCAGCTGGAAGCCCGCCAACGCGCCGGCGAGCTGTGGCTGACCAACAGCGGCACATCACCAGTGAAGCTGCAGGTGCGTGTGTTCCGCTGGGTCCAGCAGAACGGGCAGGAACAGCTGCTGCCCACCGATGAACTGGTCGCCACCCCGCCGATGCAGGAACTGGCGGCCGGACAGCAGCAGCTGGTGCGGGTGATGCGGCCCACCCGTGAGCCGCCGCCGGCCCAGCAGTACTACCGGCTGATCGTGGACGAGGTGCCGGACCTGTCCACCCGCACCGACGGCATGCAGTTCGTGCTGCGCTATTCGATCCCGGTATTCGTGCAACCGGCGTCGGGCAAGCTGGCCGCACGGCTGCAGGCCCGGCTGGTGCGGCTTGACGATGGCCGCGACGGCGTGGAGGTATCCAATTCCGGCGACAGCTACGCACAGATCGCCGACCTCGCGCTGGGCAGTGCCAAGCGCCCGCGCATCGTGCACCCCGGCCTGCTGGGCTACGTACTGCCCGGCCAGGTGATGCGCTGGCCGCTCGAACGCACGGCAATCGACCGCGAAAACGACCAGATCACGGCCAAGCTCAATGGCGAGTCGGAACAGACGCCACTGTCGCCACCACCGGCTCGCTGAGGCGTTGATGGGCGCGCTGCTTGCTGCCCTGGCTCCTGCGGCGACCGAAGCCGCCGATGTGTCCGGCGCAGGGGCCACCGGGGCTGCCGATGTATCCGGCGTGTCCGCCGATGCCATCCTGCCGCCGCCCACCCCGCTCACCGCCAGCCAGACGCTGTACCTGGACGTATCGCTCAACAGCACGCCACGCGGCCTGCTGCCATTCACCGACAATCGCGGCCGCCTGCAGGCCAGCCCCGAAGTGCTGCGCCAGCTTGGCTTCAATGCCAGCGGCGACGCGCCGGTGTACCTGGACCAGATCAGCGGCGCGGTGGTGCGCTATGACGCCCACATGCAGACCCTGGCACTGGACGTACCGCTGGACCAGCTGACCCTGCCGACCACCGTGCTCAGCCGCCCGCAGGCGCGCGCACCCGCTGGCAGTGCGTCGCCCGGCGTGCTGTTCAACTACGACGTGTATGGCAGCCGGGTGGATAAGCTCGGCAACCTCAGCCTGAGCTCGGAACTGCGCCTGTTCGGCATCGGCAACGGCACCTTCGAGAACACCGCGATCAGCCGTCGCTACCAGCAGCCAAGCGACCGCCGCTGGCGCGGCGAGAGCGTGCGCCTGGATACGCGCTGGAGCCTGGATTTCCCCGACCAGGCAATGACCCTGGAGGTTGGCGACTTCTACAGCGGCTTCGTCGACTGGACACGGCCGGTGCGCCTGGGCGGCCTGCAGATCGGCCGCAACTATGGCCTGCAGCCCTATCGCGTGCTGACCCCCACCCCCAGTTTCCTCGGCCAGGCGGTGGTGCCCTCCACGGTCGAGCTGTATGTCGATGGCCTGCGCCAATACAGTGGCCAGGTGCCGGTCGGCCCGTTCCAGCTGGCCGCGCAACCCGGCATCAGCGGTACCGGCAGCGCGCAGGTGGTGGTGACCGATGCGTTCGGCCGCATGCAGACGCTGGATTTCAGCTTCTATGGCACCCAGCAGCTGCTGGCCAAGGGGTTGTCGGACTGGTCGCTGGGCGTTGGCCATCTGCGCGAAGACTTCGGCCAGCGCTCGTTCGCCTACGACGACCGCACGGTTGCCAGCGCCAGCTGGCGCGGCGGCGTCAGCGATGCATTCACCGGCGAAGCACATGCCGAAGGCGGCGGTGGCCTGGCCCAGGCCGGCCTCGGCGGCTGGTGGCTGCTCGGCAGTGCCGGCGTGTTCAATGCCGCCTACGCGCACAGCGACTACCACGGCCTGCAGGGCGGGCAATGGGCGCTGGGCTACAGCTGGAACAACCGCCGCCTCAACGTCAACCTGCGCAGCGTGCGCAGCCACGGCGACTACCGCGATCTGGGCGCGCTGCAGGGCAACCTGCCGCCGAGCATCAGCGAACAGGCCACGGTCGGCATGGATCTGCTGCGGCTGGGCACGCTCAGCGCCAGCTACCTGCGCCTGCGCTATCCCGATGGCGAGGACAACCGCTACGCCAGCCTGTTCTGGTCGCGCACCTGGAGCCAGCGCTGGTCGGCCTACCTGTCGGTGAACCAGAACCTGGACCAGAGCGACGACCGCAGCATCTATCTGTCGGTCACCGCCAGTCTCGGCAACAACCGCCAGGCCAGCCTGTCCAGCCAGCGCAATGGCGACAGCCAGAGCTGGGTGGCCGACGTCACCCAGCCCGTGCCGGGCGATGGCAGTGCCGGCGGTGTCGGCTGGCGCGCCCAGGTCCGTCATGGCGAAGACGGCAATGGTGGCCTGGCCGAGGTCGGCATCCTCAACGACGTCGGCCGCTACTCGTTCGGTGCATCGCGCCAGGGCGGCCTCAACTATGCCTACGCCAGTGCCAGCGGCAGCCTGGTCTGGATGGGCGGGCACGCCTTCGCCACCCGCGAGGTCTCCGACGCGTTCGCGGTGATCAGCACCAACGGCGTCGGCGGCGTGCCGGTACGACTGGAGAACCGCCTGATCGGCGTCACCGATGATCGCGGCCTGCTGCTGGTCAGCCCGCTGCTGTCGTGGCAGCGCAACCGGGTCTCGATCGACACCCTCGACCTGCCCGAGGACATGCGCGCCGACCGCATCGAGGACTGGGTGACGCCGCGCCAGCGCGCGGGCACCCGGGTCACGTTCCAGCTGCGATCGCGGCCCTCGCTGAGCCTGACCCTGCTGGGCATGGACGGCCAACCACTGGAGGTCGGCAGCGAAGTGCAGCTGCCCGATGGCCGCCAGGCGACGGTTGGCTATGACGGCCTGCTCTACCTCGAGGATGTGGCCGCCGGCAGCATGCTGTACGTCACCACCAGCCGCGGCCAGTGCCGGCTGAAGGTGCCCGACCTGCCCAGGGTGGTGGCGTCCGGCGCCCGGCCGCAGCCGGCACCGCTGCACTGCATCCCGGAGGTGGCGCCATGAGAATGCTGCTGCTTGGCCTGCTGCTGGTGGCTGGGCTGCTGGCCGCGGCACCGGCGCGCGCCATCGCGGTCTGCACGGCCATCGCCGACCCGACACTGCCCTTCGGCAACGTCAACAGCAATGCGCCGGGCGCAACCACGGGCACGCTCAACATCACGGTGAACTGCACCACCTCCGCGCTGAGCCTGCTGGCCACCACCGGGGTGCGGGTGTGCGTGGGCATCGGTGCCGGCAGCGGTGGCGGCAGCAGCGCCAGCTGGCGGACGATGAAGACCGGCACCAGCGACAGCATGAATTTCCAGCTCTACAACACCTCCAACTTCAGCCAGGTGACCGGCTTGACCCCGCGCGGCACGCCGCCCGCGCAGGAACTGACCTTGACCTACAACGTGCCCCTGACCGGCGGCAACGGCACGCAGGCCACGCAGCTGTTCGCACAGATCCCGGCCAATCAGATCCTGGCCTCGGGCGCGTACAGCAGTACCTTCAGCGGCGCCAGCGTGGTCCTGACCTGGGCCTGGAACGAAGTGCTGCTCGGCACCGCCACCGTGCCGGCCACCTGCAATGGCGGCGCCACCGGCACCAACAGCGCCAGCGCCGCGTTCAGCTTCACCGCCACCGCCAACGTGCTGCCGCAGTGCGGCAGCTATGTCACCACCAACATGAACTTCGGCAACGTCACCGGCGGCATTCCCGCCAACATCGACCAGACCGCCACGCTGACCCTGACCTGCCTGAAGAACACCGCCTACCAGATCAGCCTGAACAACGGCCAGAACAACCCCGCCGCCACCAGCACGCGGCGCATGGCCACCACCCTTGGCACCGGCACCTACTACCTCACCTATGAGCTGTACCGCGATGCGGCGCGCAGCCTGCGCTGGGGCAACACCCTCAACGTTGATACCGTTGGCGGCACCGGAAGTGGCAGCGCGCAGCAGCTGACCATCTATGGCCGGGTGCCGCCGGTCACCGGCCAGCCCCCTGCCGGCACCTACAACGATCTGGTGCAGGTGACGATCACCTATTGACGCGCGTGCCGACCTGCGGTCGGCCCCCACCGGGCAGATGGCGCAGTCGAGCAAGCTCGACTCTACAGTTCCGGCCGATCCGGCCGATACCGCGCAACGAGTCTTTCGACACACGGGATGGCAGGTGGTTCGCGCATTTCTGACCGGGGCGATGCTGGTCGCCAGTACGGCCGCGTGGGCCGACCCCAGCAGCAGTGCCGTGCAGATCCGGCTGACCGTGGTCGAGGCCTGCAGCGGTGATACCGGCGGCGACCACTGCCCATCCCCGCATCAGCGCAGCGACGCACCGCGGCTGCCACCCCAGGTCCGCGACCTTGCTCCGCCGGCAGCGGACGACGACGCAGCACCTGCCGTGACCGTCATCTACTGATGCGCACGCTGCTGGCCCTGCTGGCGCTGCTGCTGGCGCCGTCGGCCGCGGCGCTGGACCTGCTGCCGACTACGCTGCAGCTGCCAGCCGAGGGCGGCCATACCGCGCTGTGGCTGTACAACCCCGGCCCGGGTCGCTGGCAGGGCCAGGTGAGGATCCTGGCCTGGGAGCAGCAGGCGGACGCCGAGCGACTGCGCCCCAGCGACCAGATCGTGGCCAGCCCGGTCCAGCTGGACCTGCCAGCGGGCGCCCGCCAGCGCATCTGGCTGCTGCCGCGCCTGCCGTCTCCCGCGGCCAGCGAACGGGCCTACCGGGTCGTGCTCGCGCCCAGCGCGCCTGGCCTGCCGCGCTACTCGCTGCCCCTGTTCCGGGGACATGCCGCGCCGCTGGCGCAGCCGCAGCTACGGTCCGAGGTCGACCCCGAACCGTCGCACCCCACCCTGCGACTGACCAACACGGGTACCCTGCACGCCCGCCTGCACGACCTCGCCTTCGTTGCCGACGATGGCCGGCGCCTCGTACTGCTGCCCGGCCTGGCCGGCTATGTGCTGGCAGGCCAGGAGCGCCATTGGGCCCTGCCCCCCCATGCCCACGGCTATGCCGGCGGCCATTTCCAGGCCCGCCTGCAGGACGGCCGCGTGGTCGAGCTATCCACGCCGGACCCGGCAATTGCAGCGAGCGCACCGGGCGGGCTATAATCGACCGGATTCCTGCCGCCTGCGTGCGCGGGACCCGTCCACACCGGACGTCACCGGTGAATCCACACCTGCTGCCCCCATCCGTGCCGGGGTGCTCCGCGAGGAGTTCGGCCACGGAGGCAACAGGGAAGCCCAACCCCGGAACCGATCGCGCTTCCACGCGTCCCGCACACCTATCCCCGCGGGCGGAATCGCTGGTTCCATATCAGGAGTATTGCAATGCCCCAGGTCACCATGCGTCAGATGCTGGAAGCCGGCGTCCACTTCGGCCACCAGACCCGCTACTGGAACCCGAAGATGGCTCCGTACATCTTCGGCGCCCGCGGCAAGATCCACATCATCAACCTGGAAAAGACCGTCCCGCTGTTCAACGACGCGATGAACTTCATCTCGTCGGTGGCCCAGAAGCGCGGCACCGTCCTGTTCCTGGGCACCAAGCGCAGCGCCCGCGAAACCATCAAGGAAGAAGCCGAGCGTTGCGGCATGCCGTTCATGAACCAGCGTTGGCTGGGCGGCACCCTGACCAACTTCCGTACCGTCAAGCAGTCGGTTGCCCGCCTGAAGGAATTGGAAGCCGGTGAAACCGACGGCACCTTCGAGAAGCTGGTCAAGCACGAAGTGCTGGGCCTGCGTCGCGAGCGCGACAAGCTGGAAGCCTCGCTGGGCGGCATCAAGGACATGAACCGCCTGCCGGACGCCATCTTCGTGATCGACATCGGCCACGAAGACATCGCGATCAAGGAAGCCAAGAAGCTGGGCATCCCGGTCATCGCCGTGGTCGACACCAACTACAACCCGGAACTGGTTGATTACGCCATCCCGGGCAACGACGACGCCATCCGCGCCGTGCAGCTGTACGCCCGCGCTGCGGCCGACGCCGTGCTGGAAGGCAAGGCTGCTGCTCCGCACGCCGCCTCGGTGCGTGAGGAAGAGTTCGCTGAAGCCGCTGCTGAAGGCGAAGACAAGCCGGCTCGCCGCGCTCCGGCGAAGAAGGCCGCCAAGAAGGGCGACGACGCCCAGGCCTGATCCAGGCCCCGGGGTGGACGCCCGGCGTCCACCCTCCCTGCGCGCAGCCCTTGGCGCGTGACAGGACCGTGTCACACGGGCCGGCCACCATGCCGGCCCAACCCCTTTCTTTCGTGAGGTAATCCCGTGGAAATCACTGCTTCCCTGGTCAAGGAACTGCGCGAGCGCACCGGCGCCGGCATGATGGAATGCAAGAAGGCGCTCACCGAAGCCAACGGCGACATCAACGCCGCTGCTGAAGCCATGCGCAAGTCCGGCGCTGCCAAGGCCGACAAGAAGGCTGACCGCGTGGCTGCCGAAGGCCGTCTGGGCCTGGCCCAGGATGGCGGCAAGGCCGTGCTGGTCGAAGTCAACTCGGAAACCGACTTCGTCGCCAACGACGACAACTTCAAGTCCTTCGTCAACGCCGTCGCCGCTGCTGCCCTGGCATCGGGCGCCAACGACGTCGAAGCCGTGAAGGCTGCCAAGCTGGCCGACGGCCGCACCGTTGAAGAAGCCCGCGCCACCGCCGTGCAGACCCTGGGTGAGAACATCCAGATCCGTCGCATGGTGAAGGTGGATGGCAACAACACCATCGGCGCCTACGTCCACACCAACGGCAAGGTCGGCGTGCTGGTCGACCTGGTCGGCGGCGACGTCGAGCTGGCCCGTGGCCTGGCCATGCACGTGGCCGCGCTGAAGCCGCCGCACAACAAGGCTGCCGATGTGCCGGCCGAGTTCGTCGAGAAGGAAAAGGAAATCGAACTGGCGAAGATGTCCGAGAAGGACAAGTCCAAGCCGGCCGACATCCTGGAAAAGATCATCAGCGGCAAGATCAACAAGATCGTCAGCGACGTGACCCTGTACGGCCAGACCTACGTGCTGGGCGATACCACCGTCGAGCAGGTGGTCAAGGCCGCCGGCGCCGACGTGGCGGGCTTCAAGCTGCTGATCGTGGGCGAAGGCATCGAGAAGGTGGTGGAAGACTACGCCGCCGAAGTCGCCAAGGCGATGCAGGTCTGATTCCAGCCCTCCGGCTGTGAAGCGACCAGAAGAGCCGCGGGAAACCGCGGCTCTTTTTTTATGCCCACTGCACCCGTGGGTGCGCACCGTTGGTGCGCACACCGACACCGGCGCCCAGGGACCTTTGCGTTGCGCACCAATCAAGCCGATACTCGGCGCAGGGAAACCGCAGTCATTTAGCAGGAACGAAAATTGCGGACTGTGATGCATTCCTAGGTATTCTTGTCCCAATGGAATTGAACGACCCGACATGCCTCCCGAGCTGACAGCTGCCCTGGCGCTCTGCCGCAACCTGCCTTCGCCACCCGGTATTGCCCTGCGCATCATCGAACTGGCCCAGGACCCGGAAGCGGACATCGCCACCGCCGCCGACATCATCGCCATCGACATGGCGTTGAGCGCTCGCATGCTGCGCATCGCCAATTCCCCCCTGTACGCCAGCCGGCGCCGGATCGAGAACCTCGGCCAGGCGCTGACCATGCTCGGCCTGAACGCCACGATCAGCCTGGCCCTCGGCTTCACCGTCACCCAGGGCCTGACCGGCGGCAGTGGCGAGGATCACGACCTGCGCCAGCGCGCCTGGAAGCGCAGCATCCTCAGCGCCCTGGCCGCCAGCCAACTGGGACAGGCCCGCGGCCTGCGCCGCCTGGAAGAACTGATGCTGGCCGGCCTGCTGCAGGACCTGGGCGTGCTGTGCCTGGCCCAGGCCGAATCGGAACGCTACCTGCCCCTGCTGCGCGAAGCGCGCGACAACACCGACCTGGTCGCGCGCGAGCGCGAGGAACTGGGCTGCAGCCATGCCGACGTCGGCGCCTGGGTGGCCGAGCAATGGGGCCTGCCGCGCTATCTGGTGGAGAGCATCAGCCACAGCGAGGACCAGGACGCGGTCGAATCGCCCTTCCAGGCCTGCGTGCAACTGTCCGGCGCCGTCGCCGACATCTGGCTGGACGAGGATGCCGACACCGCCCGCGAACGCGCCCTGCAGCAGGTGCACGACCAGCTGGAACTGGACAGCGCCCGCTTCGACCAGGTGCTCGCCCGCATCAGCGAGGCCCTGCCGGACATCGCCAGCCTGTTCGAGGCTGGGCTGAACTCGCCTTCGCGTGTGCGTGAACTGATCGACCACGCACAGGAGCTGGCCACCCTGCGCAACCTGCGCGAACTGCAGGATGCCGACCAGGCGCGCCGCCGCGCCGACGAATTCGAAGCCCGGGCCAAGCGCCTGGCCGACCAGGCCCATCGCGACGCGCTGACCGGCGTGCTCAACCGCCGCCAGCTGGAAGCGGTGCTCGAGCAGGAGTTCCTGCGTGCCGGCCGCCAGGGCTGGCCGCTGTCGGTGGCGTTCATCGACCTGGACGATTTCAAGAAGATCAACGACGCGCATGGCCACCTGACCGGTGATGAGGTGCTGCGCGCCTTCGCCGGCAAGCTGCAGGGCCAACTGCGCAACAGCGACACCGTGGCCCGTTTCGGTGGCGAGGAATTCGTCGCACTGCTGCCCAATACCAGCGAAACCGTGGCACTGGACGTGATCCGCCGGGTGCTGGCCAACATCGTCGCCACGCCGATGGCCGAGCTGGAAGGCGGCCCGCTGTTCGTCACCTTCTCGGCCGGCGTGGCCACCCAGGGCGGCTACGAGCGCTTCGCCGACGTGCAGGACCTGCTGCGCGCGGCGGACGACGTCCTGTACCGATCCAAGAATCTCGGCCGCAACCGGGTGATCGCCCGCTCCCCTGGCGCTCTTGGCCACGACGAGCTGTCGGCGACCGCTGGCGCCGAGCTGGGCTGAACGGGGAGCCCCGGCTGGCCGGGGCAAACGCCGGAATTTTGCGCCGCAGTGCACAAAACACTTTGGCAGGACGCTGCATGCGCGTAGAATCGCCCGCGATTTCCACGCACCCGAGGTCCCCATGTCCAAGCTCGCCTATCGCCGCATCCTTCTGAAACTGTCCGGGGAGGCGCTGATGGGAGATGAGGACTACGGCATCGACCCGAAGATCATCAACCGCCTGGCCCGCGAGGTCATCGAAGCCCAGCAGGCCGGTGCCGAAGTGGCCCTGGTGATCGGCGGCGGCAACATCTTCCGCGGTGCCGGCCTGGCCGCTGGCGGCATGGACCGGGTCACCGGCGACCAGATGGGCATGCTGGCCACGGTCATCAACGCCCTGGCCATGCAGGACGCCCTGGAGAAGCTGGGCGCCAAGGCCCGCGTGATGAGCGCGATCAAGATCAACGACGTGTGCGAGGACTACATCCGCCGCCGCGCCATCCGCCACCTGGAAAAGGGCCGCCTGGTGATCTTCGCCGCCGGCGTCGGCAGCCCGTTCTTCACCACCGATTCCGGCGCCGCCCTGCGCGCGATCGAGATCGGCGCCGACCTGCTGCTGAAGGCCACCAAGGTCGACGGCGTGTACGACAAGGACCCGAACAAGCACAGCGACGCGGTGCGCTTCGACAGCCTGAGCTACGACGAAGTGATCCGCCGCGGCCTGGAAGTGATGGATACCGCCGCGTTCGCCCTGGCCCGTGACAGCGACCTGCCGATGCGCGTGTTCGACATGGGCCAGCCGGGCGAGCTGCTGAAGATCCTCAACGGCGAGAACATCGGCACCCTGGTCCAGGGCCGCGATCAGGCCTGAGCCTGAGCGCGAGGCGACAACCGGGCCGATCCAGGCCCGGCAGCGTCCCGTATTCGCCTATAATCGCCCGATTCCAGATACATCCAGGACCGGGCGATGCTCAACGACATCAAGAACAACGCGCAGACGCGCATGGCCAAGAGCATCGACGCTCTGAAGCACACCCTCACCTCCATCCGCACCGGGCGTGCCACTCCCGCCCTGCTGGACCGCGTGACGGTGAATGCCTATGGCAATGCCAGCACCCCGCTGAACCAGGTCGCCTCGATCTCCAACGCCGATGCCCACTCGCTGCTGGTCACGCCCTTCGACAAGAGCATGATCAAGGAAATCGAGAAGGGGCTGTACAACCACGAGTTCACCCCGAACACGCTGGGCGCCGCGATCCGCATCAACATGCCGCCGCCGACCGAAGAGCGCCGCAAGGAGCTGGCCAAGCAGGTGCAGAAGGAAGGTGAAGGCGCCAAGATCGCGATCCGCAACATCCGTCAGGACGCGAACAAGGAAATCGCCAAGCTGGTCAAGGACAAGGCGATCAGCGAAGACGAGAAGAAGCGCGGCGAAGACGACATCCAGAAGCTGACCGACGCCAACATCAAGGACGTCGACAAGGTCGTCGCCGACAAGGAAAAAGAACTGCTGTCGGTCTGAAGTCGATGCCTTCAGTCCCGCCTCCGTTGCCGGCTGCCCTGCCCCGCCACGTTGCCATCATCATGGATGGCAACGGCCGTTGGGCGCAGCAGCGCCGCCGCCCGCGCGTGATCGGCCACCGTGCCGGCGCGCGCGCGGTCAACCGCACCATCGAGCGCTGCCTTGAACTGGGCATTCCCGCGCTGACCCTGTTCGCGTTCTCCAGCGAGAACTGGGGCCGGCCGCAGGAAGAAGTCGATGCGTTGATGAAGCTGTTCCTCGGCGCGCTCGACCGCGAAGTGGACGAGCTGCATCGGCGTGGCGTGCGCGTGCGCTTCATTGGCGAACGCGAGCGCTTCGGTGCCGGCCTGGTCAGCCGCATGCAGCTGGCCGAGCAGCGCACCGCTGACAACACCACCCTGACCCTGTCGATCGCCGCCAGCTATGGTGGCCGCCAGGATATCGCCCGTGCCGCGCGCGCCCTGGCCGTGGAAGTGGCTGCGGGCCGCCTGCTGCCCGAACAGATCGACGAATCGCTGCTGGGCAGCCAGGTGGCCCTGGCCGACCTGCCGGCCCCGGACCTGTTCATCCGCACCGGCGGCGATACCCGCATCAGCAATTTCCTGCTGTGGCAGCTGGCGTACACCGAGCTGTGGTTCACCGAGGCCCTGTGGCCGGACTTCGATGCCGAACTGCTGCAGCAGGCGCTGGACGCCTATGCCAGCCGCGAGCGTCGTTTCGGTCTGACCAGCGCCCAGATCGCCGCACTGGCCACCGAGACCTCCAGCCCATGACCAAGACCCGAGTACTCGCCGCGCTGATCATGGCGCCGGTGGCCATTGCCGCGATCCTGCTGCTGCCGACGCAATGGCTGGCCGCAGCCGCTGCCGCCGTGCTGCTGATCGGCCTGTGGGAGTGGCTGAAGCTGGCCGGCATCGAAGACACCCTGGCGCGCACCGTGCTGCTGGTGCTGAACCTGCTGCTGATGGTGCTGCTGGTGTGGGCCGATGGCAGCACGCTGGTGCTGTTCCAGATCACGACACTGGCCGGTGTCGCCTGGTGGCTGGCCGCGCTGGTCTGGCTGCGCTTCTTCAACTTCGGCGCACAGCCGACGGCGCCCTCGCGGATCGTGAAGATGCTGGCCGGCACCCTGGCCATCGTGCCGGCCTGGGCCGCACTGGTGCTGATCCATGCCGGCGGCGATCCGCCGGGCAAGCAGGGCCACCTGTGGCTGCTGGCCGCGCTGGCGCTGGTGTGGGCAGCCGATTCGGGCGCCTATTTCGCCGGCCGGCGCTTCGGCAAGCACAAGCTGGCCCCGCGCATCAGCCCCAACAAGACCTGGGAAGGCCTGTTCGGCGGCCTGCTGGCCGGTGTTGCCGTGGCCGTGGGCCTGGGCTGGTTGGCGGGCATCGACGTCGCGCACCTGCCGGGCCTGCTGATCACCTCGGTGGTGGCGGTGTTCGCATCGGTGCTGGGCGATCTGTTCGAAAGCCTGATCAAGCGCCACGCCGGTGCCAAGGACTCCGGTCACCTGATTCCGGGCCATGGCGGCGTGCTCGACCGTGTCGACGGCGTCCTCGCCGCCGTTCCGGTGTTCGCGCTGGGCAAGGAAATCTTCGGGTTCTGACCATGAATGCTGCTGCAGACCTGCGCCGGGTCGCCGTTCTCGGCGCCACCGGCTCGATCGGTGCCTCCACGCTGGACGTGATCGCCCGCCACCCGCAGCGCTACCGGGCGACCGTGCTGGCTGCCGGCCGCCAGCTGCAGGCCTTGCTGGCGCTGTGCCGCCAGCACGAACCCGAGCACGCGGTGATCGCTGACGAGTCGCTGTTCGCCGGGCTGCGCGATGGCCTGCGCGAGGCAGGGCTGTCCACCGAGGCCCATGCGGGTGCCGCCGCACTGGACCAGCTGGCCGCCAGCGATGCCTGCGACACCGTGGTCGCGGCCATCGTCGGCGCCGCCGGGCTGTCCTCGACCCTGGCCGCCGCAGCGGCCGGCAAGCGCATCCTGCTGGCCAACAAGGAGTCGCTGGTGCTGGCCGGCGAGCTGCTGACCCGCACCGCCGAACGTGCCGGCGCCGAAATCATCCCGATCGACAGCGAACACAGCGCGATCTTCCAGTGCCTGCGCTCGCGCGATGCCAGCATCGATGGCGCCGGCGTACGCCGGATCCTGCTGACCGCCTCCGGCGGCCCGTTCCGTGGCCGCAGCCGTGCCGAGCTGGCCCAGGTCACCCCGGCGCAGGCGGTGGCACACCCGAAGTGGTCGATGGGGCCGAAGATCTCGGTCGATTCGGCGACGTTGATGAACAAGGGCCTGGAAGTCATCGAGGCGCATCACCTGTTCGCGGTGCCCGGCGAGCGCATCGAGGTGCTGGTGCATCCGCAGAGCCTGGTGCATTCGCTGGTCGAGTTCGTGGACGGCTCAACCCTGGCGCAGATGGGCCTGCCGGACATGCGCACCACGCTTGCGGTCGGCCTCGGCTGGCCGCAGCGCATCGAGTCTGGCGTGGCCGGGCTGGATCTGCTGGCCCAGGGCCGGCTGGATTTCGAGGCCCCGGACACCGACGCGTTCCCCTGCCTGGCCCTGGCCTGGCAGGCGATGCAGGCGGGCGGAACCGCACCGGCGGTGCTGAACGCTGCCAATGAAGAGGCGGTTTCAGCGTTTCTTCAGGGCCGGATCGGTTTCCTGACCATCCCGGAGCTGGTTGCTAACGCTCTTTCAACACTGCCGACCCAAGCAGCCGATACACTGGAGGTCCTGTTGTCCGCCGACCAGCGGGCACGCCAGCTGACCCTGAACGCCATCGACGCCGCCTGAACGATTGCCTCGCCCCGCATGACGACGCCGCCTCTGCCCGCCACTGTGAGCCTGCATGACTGACTTCATCGGATCGGTCTGGTGGATGATTGTCAGCCTCGGGCTGCTGGTCACGTTCCACGAATTCGGGCATTACTGGGTCGGCCGCCTGTGCGGGGTCAAGATCCTGCGCTTCTCGGTCGGCTTTGGCCGCCCGCTGTGGTCACGCCGCGACAGGCACGGCACCGAATTCGCCATCGCCGCCATTCCGCTGGGCGGCTACGTGAAATTCCTCGACGAACGTGAGGTCGAAGTCCATCCGCACGAGCGCGGCCAGGCCTTCAACCACAAGACCGTCTGGCAGCGCATCGCGATTGTCGCCGCCGGCCCGATCGCCAACCTGCTGCTGTGCATCCTGCTGCTGTGGGCGATGTTCGTGATCGGCAAGCAGGATTATTCGCCGACCATCGGCCGGGTCAGCGGCATCGCCGCCACGGCCGGGCTGCTCAGCGGCGACCGCGTGCTGCGGGTGGATGACCGCCAGGTGGTCACGCTCGGCGATGCCAGCATGGCACTGACCGCGGCGGCGATGGACCGCCGCGACGTGAAGCTGGAAGTGCTCGACCCTGCCGACCAGGTGCGCGTGCGTACCCTGCCGCTGTCGCAGCTGCCGACCGGATTCGATGAACGGCGGGTGCCGATCCTGGCCGGCCTGTACTGGCAATCCTGGCTGCAGCCGGCGCTGGTCGACTCGTTGACCGCCGATTCGGCGGTCGCCGGGCAGCTGCAGCCGGGTGATCTGATCGTGGCGATCGATGGCCAGCGCATCGACAGCGTCGACCAGGTCATCGGCGAAATCCAGGCCCTGGGCCGCGCCGGTGGCCCGGGCATGATCGAGGTCCTGCGCGGCGGCGAACGCCTTGCGCTGGAAGTGACACCGCGACAGGGCAAGGATGGCAAGGGCAACCCGGTCTGGCAGATCGGCGTCGGTTTCCCCACCACCTACAGCCCCGCCTACGACACCCTGCTGCGCTATGGACCGCTCGATGCGGTGACCGTGGCCGTTCGCGAAACCGGCCGCCTGGCCGCCGACTCGCTGGGCATGATGGGTCGCATCGTCACCGGCAAAGCCTCGCTGCAGAACGTTTCCGGGCCGGTCACCATTGCCCGCGTGGCCAATGTCTCGGCCAAGCGCGGACTCGACTGGTTCCTGCAGTTCCTTGCCCTGCTGTCGCTCAGCCTGTGCATCATCAACCTGCTGCCGATCCCGATCTTGGACGGCGGGCACCTGCTGTATTACCTTATCGAGTTGGTCAAGGGCAGCCCGCTGAGCGAGCGTGCCATCGCCGCCGGCCAATACATCGGCCTGGCGTTGCTGGCCGGGCTGATGGGGTTGGCGTTCTACAACGACATCCTCGGCCTGGTCCCGCGATGAACTTTTCCACGTTGTTGCCGTCTACAGCGTCGGCATCCCGCACCAATGAAATCGACCTTCCTACCGGACGTGACATGACGCGACTCCCCAATCGCCGCCTGCTGGCCCTCGCCCTCGCCGCCGTCACCGGCGCTCCCGCCCTGGCCCAGGCAGCCGAGCCCTTCACTGTCAGCGACATCCGCGTCGATGGCCTGCAGCGCATCAGCTCGGGCACGGTGTTCACCTACCTGCCGGTGGAACGTGGCGAGACCATCACCGACAACAAGGTCGGCGAGACGATCCGCGCCCTGTACAAGACCGGCTTCTTCGAAGACGTCCAGCTGGATCGCCAGGGCAGCATCCTGGTGGTCACCGTCAAGGAACGCCCGGCAATCAACAAGCTGACCGTCACCGGCAACAAGGACATCAAGTCCGAGCAGCTGCTGAAGGGCCTGTCCGACATCGGCCTGACCGAAGGCGGCACCTTCGACCGCCTGAGCCTGGACCGCGTGACCCAGGAACTTCGCCGCCAGTACAACGACCGTGGCAAGTACACCGTCGAGATCACCCCGACCGTGAGCCCGCTGGACCGCAACCGCGTGGACATCGCGATCGCCATCAAGGAAGGCAAGGCGGCCAAGATCCGTCACGTCAACCTGGTCGGTACCGAGAAGTTCGAGAGCAAGGACATCCTGGAGACCTGGGAGTCCAGGGAGCACAACTGGGCGTCGTGGTACCGCCGTGACGACCAGTACTCCAAGGAAAAGCTGTCCGGCGACCTGGAAAAGCTCAACTCCTGGTACCTGGACCGCGGCTATGTCGACTTCAGCATCGATTCCACCCAGGTCTCGATCAGCCCCGACAAGCGCGACATGTTCCTCACCGCCGGCGTGACCGAGGGTGCGCAGTACAAGATCTCCGAGATCAAGGTCAGCGGCGACACCATCCTCCCGCAGGAGGACGTCGAGCGCATGGTGATCCAGAAGTCCGGCGACACGTTCTCGCGTGCACTGCTGGAGTTCAGCTCGGACACCATCACCAATTCGCTGTCCAACATCGGCTACGCGTTCGCCAAGGTGAACCCGATCCCGACCACCAACCGCCCCGACCAGACCGTGGCGATCAACATGCAGGTCGTGCCGGGCCCGCGCGTGTCGGTACGCCGCATCCTGTTCCGTGGCAACACCCGCACCTCCGACGAAGTGATGCGTCGCGAAATGCGCCAGTTCGAGAACAGCTGGTACTCGCAGGCCGCGATCGACCGTTCCAAGATCCGCCTGCAGCGCCTGGGCTACTTCGAGTCGGTGGACGTCGAAACCCCAGCCGTCAGCGGCAGCAACGACCAGGTCGACGTCGTCTACAACGTCAAGGAAACCACCTCCGGCAGCTTCGTGTTCGGCCTGGGCTACTCGCAGTCCTACGGCATGACCACCTCGGTGCAGCTGTCGCAGAACAACTTCCTCGGCGGCGGCAACCGCGTGTCGGTCGAAGCCTCGCGCAGCAGCTACCTGCAGCGCTATGGCTTCAGCTACACCAATCCGTACTTCACCGATGACGGCGTGTCGCTGGGCTACAACCTGTCCTGGCGCGAACTGGACTACTCCGACTTCAACACCGCGCAGTACAACAGCACCAATGGTTCGGCACAGGTGGTGTTCGGCGTGCCGATCACCGAGACCGATACCGTCTCGCTGATGTTCGGCATCGACAGCAACCAGATCACCACCTACCCGGGCTCGACCCCGCCATCGATCATCGATTACATCGATGCGGTCGGCACCCGTACCTTCCACGCGTGGCGCACGGAGCTGGGCTGGGCCCGCGACTCCCGTAACGACTACTTCATGCCGACCCGCGGCACCTACCAGCGCATCGGCCTGGAAACCACGCTGCCGGGCTCGACCATCGAGTACTACAAGCTGAACTATCAGATCAGCAAGTACTGGCCGATCATGCCGTCGCTGGTGATCAACACCCGCGCCGAAGTGGGCTACGGCGACGCCTACGGCAAGGACTACACCCGTACGGTCACCGATGCCGACGGCAAGACCCGCACCGTCACCGCCAGTGGCCTGCCGTTCTTCGAGAACTTCTATGCCGGTGGTACCAACTCGGTGCGCGGCTTCGAGGACAACACCCTCGGCCCGCGCGAGGCCACCAACGGCTATCCGGAGGGCCAGCCGCTGGGTGGTTCGCTGAAGACCGTCGGTTCGGTCGAAGCGTACTTCCCGCGCCTGTTCGACAGCCCGTCGGCGCGCGTGTCGGCCTTCGTCGACTTCGGCAACGTCTACAACGGCACCAAGAACTTCAAGGCCAACGAACTGCGCGTGTCCACCGGTGTGGCCCTGCTGTGGCGCGCCCCGGTCGGTCCGATCTCGATCAGCTACGCCTTCCCGCTGAAGAAGGAAGACGACGACAAGATCGAACGCCTGCAATTCACCTTCGGTGGCCAGTTCTGAGGAACGTCGTTCCTCAGAACTGATCCACCTGCGGTGAATTGCCCCCGCATTTCACCTATCCCCCGCGCCGTCGGCGCGCCCCCCTTAACAGAAGGGGGGTTCTCCACCAGACGGGGTGCGAAGCGCCGGGCTCTGCCCGGCGTTTTCGTTGATGCAGATGACACTGCACGGCACAGGCTTTTGGCCGAGCTCGCAGGAAACTGTCCAGAGGCGGCGGGTGGCCCTGGACAGGACCGTTGGCGCCATGGATGGCGCCATCGAGCACCATGGAGGGGCTTTTGCGTGTCCTGGCCAGGGCCACCCGCCGCCTCCCGCTCGTACCAGGCAGGCGCCAAGCCCTCGCCCCCCGCATGACCGCAATGGCGTCACACGTTAAACTCCCGCCGTGAATACTCCCACCTACACCGCCCAGCAACTCGCCGAGCAGTTCGGCCTGCAGGTCCATGGCGACCCCGCCACCGCCATCCATGGCGTGGCCACCCTCGCCCATGCCGGTCCTGGCCAGCTGACGTTCCTCTCCAATCCGCGCTACCGCGCCCAGCTGGCCGACAGCCAGGCCTCGCTGGTGGTGCTGCGTGCCGACGACGCCGAGGCCGCCCCGGGCGCCGCGCTGGTGGCCAAGGACCCGTACACGGCCTTCGCCAAGATCGCCGCGCTGTTCGACATCGCGCCGACACGGCCGCCAGGCATCCACCCCAGCGCCGTCATCGACCCCACCGCCCAGGTTGCAGCCAGCGCCCATATCGGCCCGTTCGTCTCCATCGGCGCGCGCAGCGTGGTCGGCGAGAACTGCATCATCGGCACCGGCAGCGTGATCGGCGAAGACTGCAGCCTCGACAGCGGCTGCGAGCTGATCGCGCGGGTCACCCTCGTCACCCGGGTCAGGCTCGGCAAGCGCGTGCGCGTGCATCCTGGCGCCGTGCTCGGCGCCGATGGCTTCGGCCTGGCAATGGACGCCGGCAAGTGGATCAAGGTGCCGCAGCTGGGCGGCGTGCGCATCGGCGACGATTGCGAGATCGGCGCCAATACCTGCGTCGACCGCGGTGCGCTGGAAGACACCGTGCTGGACGACGACGTGCGCCTGGACAACCTGGTGCAGATCGCGCACAACGTTCAGATCGGCGCGCACTCGGCCATCGCCGGCTGCACCGGCATCGCCGGCAGCGCCAAGATCGGCCGTTACTGCCTGCTTGGCGGCCACGTCGGCGTGGTTGGCCACCTGGAGATCTGCGACAAGGTCGTGATCACCGGCAAATCGGTGGTCCGCAACTCCATCCATGAGCCGGGCGAGTACTCGTCCGGCACCCCGTTGACCGATAACCGCACGTGGCGCAAGAACGCCGCGCGCTTCAAGCAGCTGGACGCATTGGCTCGCCGCGTCCTGGCCGCTGGCAAGGAGAAAGAATGAACGACACGCTGCAGCTTCCTATCGACGTCTGCCAGATCCAGGAACTGCTCCCGCACCGTTACCCATTCCTGCTGGTCGACCGGGTGCTTGAGCTCGACATCGAGGCCAAGCGCATCCTGGCGCAGAAGAACGTGAGCATCAACGAGCCCTTCTTCCAGGGCCACTTCCCGGGCCGCCCGATCATGCCCGGCGTGCTGATCATCGAAGCGCTGGCCCAGGCCGGTGGCGTGATGACCCAGCTCACGCTCGGCCGTGACTCGCAGTCCAAGCTCTTCTACATGGTCAAGGTGGAAAACGCCCGCTTCAACAAGCAGGTCGTCCCCGGCGACGTGCTGATGCTGGATGTGCAGATGAAGCGCCTGATCCGCAACATGGGCTGGTACTACGGCGAAGCCAAGGTCAACGGCGAAGTCGTTGCCTCGGCCGAAGTCATGTGCGCCGGCGCCAAGGGCTGATCCACTGGAGGCAGGAATGACTGACAACGCACCCCGGATCCACCCGACCGCCGTCATCGACCCGGCCGCACGCCTGGCCGACGATGTGCAGGTGGGCGCCTTCAGCCTGATCGGTGCCGATGTGGAAATCGGCGCCGGCACGGTGGTCGGCCCCCATTGCAGCATCCATGGCCCGACCCGGATCGGCCGCGACAACCGCTTCATCGGCCACGCGGCGATCGGTGGCGAGCCGCAGGACAAGAAGTTCGCCGGTGAGCGCAGCGAGTTGGTGATCGGCGACCGCAACGTGTTCCGCGAATTCGTCACCGTCAACCGCGGCACCGGCGGCGGCGGCGGCATCACCACCATCGGCGATGACAACTGGATGCTGGCCTACACGCACGTGGCGCACGACTGCCATGTCGGCAACTTCTGCGTGTTTTCCAACAACACCACCCTGGCCGGCCACGTCATCGTGGGGGATTACGTGATCATCAGCGGCTTCGCCGGTGCCCACCAGTTCTGCCGCATCGGCGCGCACGCCTTCCTCGGCATGGGCGCGCTGACCAATGGCGACGTTCCGCCGTTCACCATGGTCGGCACCGATTCGCTGGGCCGCCCGCGCGGCATCAACAGCGAGGGCCTGAAGCGCCGCGGTTTCGATGCCGAGCGCATCTCGGCCATCAAGCGTGCCTACCGCACCCTGTACGTGGCAGGCCTGCCGCTGGCCGAGGCCAAGGTGCAGCTGACCGAACAGGCGCGTGCCAGCGATGACGTGAAGGCGATGCTGGACTTCATCGAGCACGCCGAGAGGCCCTTGCTGCGATGAGCAGCACGACCGGCCAGGCGCCGGCCGGCGCCGCTGTGATTCCGCTGGCCTCGATGGCCGGCAGCGTCCCTGCGCAGCGGGTGCTCAGCGAGCGCCCGTTGCGGATCGCACTGGTGGCCGGTGAAGCGTCCGGCGATCTGCTGGGTGCGGGGCTGGTGCGTGAACTGAAAGCGCGGTTCCCGAACGCCGAATTCGCCGGCATCGGCGGCGATGCGATGCGCAGCGCTGGCTGCCAGACCTGGCATGACGCCAGCGAACTGGCGGTGATGGGGCTGACCGAAGTACTGCGCCACCTGCCACGACTGCTGAAGCTGCGCACGGCGTTCCGGCAGCGTGCACTGGAATGGCAGCCGGATGTGTTCATCGGCATCGACGCCCCCGACTTCAACCTTGGCATCGAGCGCTGGCTCAAGCAGCGTGGCGTGCGCACCGTGCACTACGTCAGCCCCTCGGTCTGGGCCTGGCGCGAGAAGCGCGCCGAAAAGATCGGCAACAGCGCCGACCTGGTGCTGTGCCTGTTCCCGATGGAACCACCGATCTACGCCAGGCACGGCATCGATGCGCGTTTTGTCGGCCATCCGATGGCCGACGACATTCCGCTGCAGGGCAACCGCGAGGAGGCACGCGCCGCGCTTGGCCTGCCGACCTCGGCCAAGGTGCTGGCGGTGCTGCCGGGCAGCCGCCTGGGTGAGATCTCGCGCCTGGGCGAACCGTTCTTCGAAGCCGCCTGGCAGGTCTCCGAACGCATTCCCGGCCTGCATGTGGTGGTGCCTGCCGCCAATCCGGCGTGCAAGCAGCTGATCGAAGAACAGCTCTCGCGCTCGGCGCTGCCGGTGGCCTATTCGCATGTACTCGACGGGCAGGCGCGCAACGCGATGATCGCCGCCGACGTCGTCGTGCTGGCCTCGGGCACCGCCACGCTGGAAGCGATGCTGGTCAAGCGCCCGATGGTGGTCGGCTACCGCGTCAACGAGCTGACCTACCGCCTGGTCAAGGCGCTGGGCCTGATCAAGGTCGACCGTTTCGCGCTGCCCAACATCCTGGCCGGCCAGGATCTGGCCCCGGAACTGATGCAGCACGACTGCACGCCGGACAAGCTGGCGGCGGCCATCCAGCAGTGGTTCGACCATCCGCAGCGCGCGGCCGACCTGCAGGGCACCTATGCCCGCCTGCATGAACGCCTGCGCCGCAACGCCTCGGCACGTGCCGCCGATGCGGTCGGCGAACTGCTGATGCGCGACCAGGCCAAGGCATGAGCCGGCGCCACGCCGCGGCGGCGAGCCTGGCCTTGTTCGATGGCACCGTGGTCGAGCCGGAGCGCCTGATCGCAGGCGTCGACGAGGCCGGGCGCGGCCCGCTGGCCGGGCCGGTGGCCGTTGCCGCGGTGGTGTTCGACCCGGCAAGGCCACGCATCAACGGCCTGGATGATTCCAAGCAGCTCGCCGCCGCGCGCCGCGAGCAGCTGCATGACCGCATCATCGAACGGGCCCTGGCCTGGCATGTGGTGCTGGTCGACGTGGACACCATCGACCGCCTGAACATCTACCAGGCCACCCTGCAGGGCATGCGCGAGGTGGTCGCCGCCGTGGCCCATGTGGCCGGCTTCGCCCGCATCGATGGCAACGTGGTTCCGAAGGGGCTGGTGCTGCCTGCGCAGGCCCTGGTCGGCGGCGATGGCATCGACCGCGCAATCATGGCCGCGTCGATCCTGGCCAAGGTCTCGCGCGATCGCTACATGCAGGACGTGCACGCTCGTCACCCGCAGTACGGCTTCGAGCAGCACAAGGGCTATGGCACCCCGGCCCACCTGGCCGCCCTGCGTGAACACGGCCCCTGCGTGGAACACCGCCGCAGCTTCGCCCCGGTGCGCGAATGCCTGGAAGCGCCGCAAGGGGCGGCCACCCTCGCGACCACCTGAACGGCTGCTGCAATCCCGCTGGGGAATAGTCCCCCCGGGTCATGGGGACGCGCCCACGGCGCGGGGGGTCGGGAAGCATGGTGGGACCGGGCCCACGGTTCGCCTGCGGACCCTGCGAAGCGATAGCGCGAATGCGATATCGCGTGCCGTCAAGAGCTTGTCGGCACCCCCTGCCCTCGCTACCCTGACCGGGCACTCCAGCGCTTCCCGACCCCGGCGACGATTTCCCCGTCGGCACCCGGGGCCCGCGCGCTCCAACCTGGTCCGGCATGTCCAACTCCCGCTTCGTACATCTCCACGTCCACACCGAGTTCTCGCTGGCGGACTCGACCATCCGTGTGCCGGCCAAGCCGGACCAGGCGGACCCGAAGAAAGCCAAGCAGGCCAATCTGCTGTCACGCTCGGTCGAGCTCGGGCTGCCCGCGCTGGCCGTGACCGACCTCAACAACCTGTTCGCCCTGGTCAAGTTCTACAAGGCCGCTGAAGGCGTGGGCATCAAGCCGATCGCCGGCGCCGACGTGCTGATCGCCGAGGAAGGCCAGGACCCGTGGCGGATGACCCTGCTGTGCCGCGACCGCGAGGGCTACCTGAGCCTGTCGCGGCTGCTGACCCGCGCCTGGATGGAAGGTCATCGCCCGGAAGGCGGCGTGGCCGTGCACCCGGACTGGCTGAAGGCCGGCAACGCCAACCTGTTCGCGCTGGCCGGGCGGCAGAGCCTGGCCGGGCGGCTGGCGCTGGACGGCAAGCATGAGCTGGCCGAACAGCAGCTGGCCGACTGGCAGCGCGTGTTCGGCGATGGCCTGCACCTGGAACTGACCCGTACCGGCCGCGAAGGCGAGGAAACCTTCAACCAGTTCGCGCTGATGGCCGCCGGCCAGCGCGGCCTGCCGGTGGTGGCCAGCAACGATGTGCGCTTCCTGTCGCCGTCGGATTTCAGCGCGCACGAAGCACGCGTGTGCATTTCCACCGGCCGCGTGCTGGACGACCCCAAGCGTCCGCGCGAGTACAGCGACCAGCAGTACCTGAAGTCGGCCGAGGAGATGTGTGCGCTGTTCGCCGACATCCCCGATGCGATCGACAACACGCTGGCGCTGGCCGAGCGCTGCAACATCGAGATGCGGCTGGGCACCTACTTCCTGCCCAACTACCCGGTGCCGGACGACGAGACCCTGGACACCTGGATCCAGAAGATGTCGCGCGATGGCCTGGAAGAGCGCCTGGAGAAGAATCCGCTGGCGCCGGGCAAGACCCGCGAGGAGTACTTCGAGCGCCTGGAGTTCGAACTCAACACCATCATCAAGATGGGCTTCCCGGGCTACTTCCTGATCGTGGCCGACTTCATCCAGTGGGGCAAGAACCAGGGCATTCCGATCGGCCCCGGCCGTGGTTCGGGTGCCGGTTCGCTGGTGGCGTGGGCGCTGAAGATCACCGACCTGGACCCGCTGCCGTACAACCTGCTGTTCGAGCGCTTCCTGAACCCGGAACGCGTGTCGATGCCCGACTTCGACATCGACTTCTGCATGGATCGCCGCGACGAGGTGATCGACTACGTCGCACGCAAGTACGGGCGCGAGCGCGTCAGCCAGATCATCACCTACGGCACCATGGCCGCCAAGGCGGTGGTGCGCGACTCCGGCCGCGTGCTTGGCTTCCCGTACGGCCTGGTCGACGGCGTTTCCAAGCTGATTCCGAACATCCTCGGCATCCACCTGAAGGATGCGCTGGGCAAGGGCAAGGAAGGCCCCAGCTCGGAAATGGCCTCGGCCGAACTGATCCAGCGCTACGAGACCGAGGACGATGTCCGCGACCTGATCGACCTGGCGCTGCAGCTGGAAGACCTGACCCGCAACGCCGGCAAGCACGCCGGTGGCGTGGTGATCGGGCCGGAGCCGCTGAGCGAGTTCTGCCCGCTGTACGCCGAACATGACGAGAACGGGCTCGGCAAGAACCCGGTCACCCAGTTCGACAAGAACGACGTGGAAGAAGTGGGCCTGGTGAAGTTCGACTTCCTCGGCCTGCGCACGCTGACCATCATCGACTGGGCGGTGAAGGCGATCAACAAGCGCCATGAGCGCGCCGGCATCCCGCCGGTGGACATCGCCGCGATCCCGCTGGACGACACGCCCACCTACAAGGACATCTTCGCCAACGGCAATACCGGCGCGGTGTTCCAGTTCGAATCCTCGGGCATGCGCCGCCTGCTGAAGGACGCGCGCCCCGACCGTTTCGAAGACCTGATTGCGCTGGTGTCGCTGTACCGCCCCGGCCCGATGGACCTGATTCCTTCCTTCAACGCGCGTAAGCACGGCCAGGAAGAAATCATCTATCCCGATCCGCGTACCGAAGCGATTCTGAAGGACACCTACGGCATCATGGTGTACCAGGAGCAGGTGATGCAGATGGCGCAGATCGTCGGCGGCTACTCGCTGGGCGGCGCCGACCTGCTGCGCCGCGCGATGGGCAAGAAGGTGCCGGCGGAAATGGCCAAGCACCGCGAGATCTTCCGCGAAGGCGCGGCCAAGGACGGCGTGGACGAGGCCAAGGCCGATGCGATCTTCGACCTGATGGAGAAGTTCGCCGGCTACGGTTTCAACAAGTCGCACGCCGCCGCCTACGCGCTGGTCAGCTACCAGACCGCATGGCTGAAGCGCCATTACCCGGCCGAGTTCATGGCGGCCACGCTGTCCTCGGACCTGGACAACACCGACAAGGTGGTGGGCTTCCTCGACGAGGTGCGCAACCTCGGCCTGACCGTGCTGCCGCCGAAGGTGAACCAGTCGGCCTTCATGTTCGAAGCGGTGACGCCGGACACCATCCAGTACGGCCTGGGCGCGATCAAGGGCGTTGGCCAGGGTGCCTGCGAAGCCGTGGTCGACGAACGCCTGAAGGGCGGCCAGTACAAGGACCTGCTCGACTTCTGCACCCGTGTCGGCTCGGCCAAGCTCAACCGGCGCACGCTGGAAGCGATGATCAACTGCGGCGCGCTGGACGAGCTCGGCCACAACCGCGCCTCGCTGATGCTGCAGCTGCCGGAGGTGATCAAGGCCACCGACCAGATGGCACGCGAGCGCGCGTCCGGCCAGAACTCGCTGTTTGGCGGCCCCGACCCGAGTGCAACCACGATCCAGCTGGACCTGCCCCAGGCCGATGAATGGCCGTTGCTGCAGCGCCTGAACGGCGAGCGCGACACGCTGGGCTTCTACCTCAGCGGCCACCCGTTTGATCCGTGGCGCGACGATGTGCGTGACCTGGTCGGCAACGACCTGGGTTCGGTGGAGAAGATCTGGAGCGCCAACAGCGGCGGTGGCGAGAAGCGCTGGCGCCCGGAAGTGCAGACGGTGCTGGCCGGCCAGGTGGTCGGCGTGCGCCGCAAGGGCGAAAGCCAGATCTTCATCCAGCTCGAGGACGGTCGCGGCCGCGTCGAGTGCAGCGCGTTCTCCGACGCGATGGCCGAGTTCGGCCACCTGATGACCAAGGACCGCATCCTGGTGGTCAAGGGCGGCCTGCGCGAGGACGAGTTCAACGGCGGCTTCGCGCTGCGCATCCGCCAGGTCTGGGATTTCGACGAAGTCTGCGCCAACTACGCCACGCGGCTGTCGCTGCGCCTGGACCTGCGCCAGCAGCGCCCGGTCTGGGAACGCATCGATGCCCTGCTCGATCGCCATCGCCCGGGGCGCACCCCGCTGCGCCTGGACCTGCTGCTGAAGGGCCCACAGGGCGGCGTGGCCGGCATGCTTGATGTCTCCGGGCAGAGCGCGGTGCGCATCGACTCCAAGCTGATGGAGGCGCTGCGCGCCGATCCGGCCGTGCGCACGCTGAAGGTGCGCTACAGCCCGCCGTGGGCCAGCTGAGGCTGTGGCCCGCGCCCCGGGCTGACTGGCGCCCCCTGCCCGGCTGCGCTACCGTCGCCTTCCAGACGAGGGCGTACGGGCGGTTTGCACGCATTCGGCTAGAATTCCCCTCTTCTTTACACGACGGCTTCCGATGAATCCGAACTACCTCGACTTCGAGCAACCCATCGCCGACCTGGAAGCCAAGATCCAGGAGCTGCGCAACGCCAGTGCCGGGCCGGCGGTCAATGTCGAGGCCGAAGTGCACGCGCTGCAGGACAAGCTGCGCATGCGCACCGCGCAGATCTTCCGCAACCTAACCTCGTGGCAGGTGCTGCAGCTGGCCCGCCACCCGTCGCGCCCGTATACCGCCGACTACATCCGCATCATCTGCGATGAGTTCCAGGAACTGGCGGGTGACCGCGCCTTCGCCGACGACAAGGCCATCATGGGCGGCCTGGCCCGCATCAACGGCCGCGCAGTGATGGTGATCGGCCACCAGAAGGGCCGTGACACCAAGGAAAAGATCAAGCGCAACTTCGGCATGCCCAAGCCGGAGGGTTACCGCAAGGCGCTGCGCCTGATGAAGATGGCCGAACGCTTCGGCCTGCCGGTGCTGACCCTGATCGACACCGCCGGCGCCTGGCCGGGCATCGACGCCGAATCGCGCGGCCAGTCCGAAGCGATCGCACGCAACCTGATCGAGATGGCTGAACTGAAGGTGCCGATCATCTGCACCGTGATCGGTGAAGGCGGCTCCGGCGGTGCGCTGGCGCTGGGCGTGGGCGACCGCACCGTGATGCTGGAGTACTCGGTGTACTCGACCATCACCCCGGAAGGCTGCGCCTCGATCCTGTGGAAGGACGCCGGCAAGGCCAAGGACGCGGCCGAGCAGCTGGGCCTGACCGCCCCGCGCCTGAAGAGCCTGGGCCTGGTCGACAAGGTCGTGCGCGAGCCGACCGGTGGCGCCCACCGCAACCCGATGCAGATGGCCAAGCGCCTGAAGGCCGTGCTGCTGAACGAACTGGACGCGCTGGAAAAGCTGCCCACCGAACAACTGCTGGAACAGCGCTACACCCGCCTGCGCAGCTACGGCACGTACGAGGCCGCGTGATCGCTACCTGACGTCGGATAAAAAAGAGCCGGGCAGATGCCCGGCTTTTTTTGTCTGTACCTCGCACAGCACCTAAGCATGGCGTGAATCTACTGGGTGCAGCTGCGGCCGTTGACGTTCGGGTCCGCCATGAGTGAGCCGAGCATCGCAGGGGAATCAGGGGCGAAGAGGCGCCGGTGTCTGAGCGCAGCGAGTTCGGCGCCGTCCCCTGATTCACCGAGAAGCGCAGGGAACCGGTGCGCAGCACCGGCTCGCGTTCGGCGGCGTGTTCTTTGGTTACTTTCTTGCACGAGCAAGAAAGTGACATGTTCGAGCACGCGGAATCTCAGAACGGCTTGGCCAGCACCAGCCACACGATCGGAATGAACGCCAGCAGCGGAATCTCGTTGATCCAGCGCAGCGCGCGCGACGACGGCAGCGACCGGCCCTTGCCCACGCCCTTCAGCAGGCGCCCGATCCAGATGAAATACGCCAGCAGCACCACGACCAGCCCCAGCTTGGCATGCAGCCAGCCGGCGCCGCCCGGCGCCACCATGGTCGGGAAATCCGGGATGACCTTGTAGCCCAGCCACAGCACCAGGCCCAGCAGGAAGGCCAGACCGAACATCGAATGGCCGAAGCGGTACAGGCGCAGGCCCATCAGCTGCAGGCGCTCGGTCACCGCCGGCTGGCCTGCGGTCTCGGCCAGGTTGACCAGGATGCGCGGCAGGTAGAACACCGTCGCCATCCACGCCACCACGAACACGATGTGGAAGGTCTTCACCCAGTAGTAGCTCTGCATGCGCTTGCTCCGGCGGCTGGCGTAGATGGGCGGTCATTCTCGCATGCCGTGGCGAAGCCGCTGCAGGCCCGCACGCCGCGACACATCGACGCATGGCGCGCCGCAACACCGTACGATAGGCGCCGTTTTCCCCGATCATGCACCGCCCCATGGACAAGACCTACGACGCCGCCTACTTCCAGCGCTGGTACCGCCGCGCCGACATCGGCGGTAGCGCCCGCCTGGCGCGCAAGGTCGCGTTGGCCGTGGCCAGTGCCGAGTACTACCTGGAGCGACCGATCCGCAGCGTGCTGGATATCGGCTGCGGCGAAGGCGCCTGGCGTGCGCCGCTGCTGAAGCTGCGTCCGAAGGTCGAATACCTCGGCTTCGACAGCAGCGAGTACGCTGTGCGCCGCTACGGCAGGACCCGCAACCTGCACCTGGCCAGCTTCGGCGATTTCGCCTGGCTGCGGCCCTGTGCCCCGGTCGACCTGCTGGTCTGCTCGGACGTGATGCACTACGTGCCCGACCGCGAGCTGCGCGCCGGCCTGGCCGGCGTGGCCGAGCTGACCGGCGGCGTGGCCTTCCTGGAGACCTTCGCCGCCGAGGACGCATTCGAGGGCGACCACGACGGTTTCCAGGCCCGCCCGGCACGCTGGTACCGCCGCGCGATGGCCCGGCACGGCCTGCAGCCGGTCGGGTCGCACTGCTGGCTCGGCCCCGCCCTGGCAGGCGATGCCGCCGCGCTGGAACGGATGTGAATCCGGATTCATTATTTTCAGCCAACTTAACCTGCGGGACACCCGGATGGGATATGCTGCGCGGCAACATATGACCATACATATTCGGTCGTCATGCTCTATCAACTGCACGAACTGACCCGCAACCTGCTCGCCCCCTGGGTGCACCAGGCCCAGGCCAACGCCAAATTCTTCGCCAACCCGGGCCACTGGTGGTCGCAGATGCCGGGTGCCGATCGCCTGGCCGCGGTCAACGAGTTGTTCCATCGCATCGGCAAGGATTACGAGAAGCCCGAGTGGGGCATCAACGAAATCGACGTCGATGGCGAGCGCGTGCCGATCGTGGTGCACGAGGAAGTGAGCAAGCCGTTCTGCAAGCTGCTGCGCTTCAAGCGCCACAGCAATGAAGCCGACCAGCTGCACACCATGCTCAACCAGCCGTTCGTGCTGGTGGTCGCGCCGCTGTCCGGCCACCACGCCACCCTGCTGCGCGATACCGTGCGCACCCTGCTGCGCGACCACCGCGTGTACGTCACCGACTGGGTGGATGCGCGCATGGTGCCGTCCAGCGAAGGTGAGTTCGGCCTGGACGACTACATCGCCTACATCCAGGAATTCATCCGCCACCTTGGCGTTGAGCGCCTGCACGTGGTGAGCGTGTGCCAGCCGACCGTGCCGGTGCTGGCCGCGGTTTCGCTGATGGCCAGCCGTGGCGAACCGACGCCGCGCACGCTTGTGATGATGGGCGGCCCGATCGATGCGCGCTGCAGCCCGACTGCAGTGAACAACCTGGCCACGCAGAACCCGCTGTCGTGGTTCGAGAACAACGTCATCCACACCGTGCCGCCCAGCTACCCCGGCGCCGGTCGCCGCGTGTATCCGGGCTTCCTGCAGCATGCCGGCTTCCTGTCGATGAATCCCAGCCGCCATTTCAGCTCGCACTGGGATTTCTACACCGACCTGGTCAAGGGCGACCTGGAAGACGCCGACGCGCACCGTCGTTTCTATGACGAGTACAACGCGGTGCTGGACATGCCGGCCAAGTACTACCTGGACACCATCCGCGTGGTGTTCCAGGACTTCCTGCTGCCGCGTGGCGAGTGGGTGGTCAATGGCGAGAAGGTCGACCCGTCGGCCATCCGCGATACCGCGCTGCTGAGCATCGAAGGCGAGCTGGACGACATCGCCGGCCTCGGCCAGACCGAAGCGGCGCAGGCACTGTGCACCGGCATCAGTGCAGACCGCCGCGAGCATTTCATCGTCGAAGGTGCCGGTCACTACGGCATCTTCAGCGGCCGCCGCTGGCGCGAAGTGGTGTACCCGAAGGTGCGCGACTTCTTCGCCGCGCATGCCGAGGCACCGGCGGCGAAGGCCACGAAGAAGAAGAGCAACGTGACCCCACTGCGCCGCAAGGCGGGGTAACTCGCCCATGGTGGGTGCCGACCTTGGTCGGTACGACTTGGTAGATGCCAACCTTGGTTGGCGCTCTACCGTCAATCCCGGCATCTGATGGAGCGTGCCAACCGAGGTTGGCACCTACCAAAGCCGAGCCCGTCAGGCATTTCGATAGCTGATGGAGCGTGCCAACCGAGGTTGGCACGCACCCAAGCGTGGATTCGCGGTTACAGCCGCACCAGCAGGTTCTTGGCGATCAGCCCGTGCAGCTTGCCGATGCCGCGCGCCAGGTGCAGGGTCAGCAGCAGCAGCAGCGCACCCACGGCGGCAACCACGATCGCTACCAGCGGCGAGGCCGCCATCGGCAGCACATTCACGCCGTCGACGTAGATGCCCGGGATGTCGCCGCTGAAGATCGCCGCCACCGGTGCCCAGATCATGCCCAGCGACAACGACAGCAGCGTCACCGCGATGGTGAAGTAGATGATGCCCAGCGGCAGCATCAGCACGAAATACAGCAGGGTCAGCCAGGTGCGGCCATCGGTGAACATGTCGCCGATACGCTGCAGCCAGGTGCGGCTGCGGTCGGTGTAGCGCGGTCGGCGCGGCATGCGTTCGCCCAGCAGTGCTTCCACCAGCCGCCCTTCCAGCAATGCCAGCCCGCGCACCGAGCCGAAGAACAGCACGGTCAGCGGAATGCCGATGATCAGGATCAGCAGGCCCAGCGACAGCGACAGGCCGGTCACCACCCAGGTGAAGAAGAAGATGCCGGTGGCCAGCGACAGCAGCATGTAGAACAGCGCGCCGTAGGTATGCGGATCGGTCACCACGCCGAAGAAGCGCGCCAGCAGCGAGCGCTGAACCGGCGCCGGCGGCGGTGCGGCCGGCTCGACGCCACTGGCCTCGGCTGCCGCACGCAGCACCGGCGAGGTATCCGCACGCGGCGTGCGCAGCGCGCGGTTCACCGTCACTTCGGTCTCGCGGTAGATCTCGGCCACTTCGTCCGGCGCGCCATAGCTGCCGGCGACGTCGGCGATCACCTCGGCCTCGCTGCGGCCGGGCTGCGCCGCCAGCTCCGAACGCAGGTATTCCTCGGCGTCGTACAGGGCGTCCTGCACCATGGCGGGATCAGCGCCTTCCAGCGCCGCGCGCAGCTGCGCCAGGTACTGCGGAATGGTGGTCGGCAGGGCACGGCCTGCCAGGCTCGGGTCGTTCATTGCGGTACCCCCTCCAACACGGAATCGACGGAATCGCGGGTGGCCTGCCAGGCCTGGCGCCATTGCGCCAGCACCTCGCGGCCACGTTCATTGATGCGGTAGTAGCGCCGCGGCGGCCCGCTGCTGGACGGCTCGACATGACTTTCCAGCAGGCCGGCCCCTTCCAGGTTGCGCAGCACCGGGTACAGCGCGCTCTGCTTGCCGCTCAGCACGCCCTCGCCCACCCGCTCCAACTCCTTGGCAATGAGGTAGCCGTACAGCGGCTGCCCGGCCCGGGCGAGCACCGCCAGCAGGGCCAGCGACACGGTTCCAGCGCTCAGCTCCTTCTGGAACTTCTTCAGGTGGACATCGTCTTCGACCATGACCGGTCCTCCACTACATTGAAGTCCACAGTAGTGCGAAGTTCGGTATAGCGAATGTGTCGTTAGTCATCGTGCCGGTTGGCGTGGCCGGGCCGCTCGCGCAGAATCGAAGCCTCGTTCATGTTCCGGGGATCCCATGCCGCACCGTCGTCGCCTTGCCCTGACCGCCCTCGCCCTGGCCTGCCTGCTGCCCACCCTGGCCAGCGCGGCCACGCCCTACCGCAGCCCGCAGCAGATCCTCGACGCGTCGGCGGCCAGCGACTGGCGCACGCCGGACCCGGCCAACCTGCTCTACATGGACCTGCCGGCTGGCCGGGTGATCATCGAACTGGCGCCGCAGTTCGCCCCGCGCCATGTCGCCAACATCCAGACTTTCGCCCACGAGCACTTCTGGGACGGCACCAGCATCTACCGCTCGCAGGACAATTTCGTGGTGCAGTTCGGCGATGCCGATGCCGATGACGCGGCCAAGGCCAAGCCGTTCGGCAGCGCCGCACGCAAGCTGCCGGCCGAATTCGAACGCGCCAGCGCCGGCCTGAAGGTGAGTGTGTTGCCGGACCGCGATGGCTGGGCGGCGCAGACCGGCTTCGTTGACGGCTTCCCGGTCGGCCAGGATCCACAGGCCGGCAAGGCCTGGCTGGCGCACTGCTACGGCATGCTCGGCGCCGGCCGCAGCAACGAGGAAGACAGCAGCATCGGCGCCGAACTGTACGTGGTGACCGGGCAGTCGCCGCGCCAGCTGGACCGCAACATCACCCTGGTCGGCCGCGTGCTGAAGGGCATGGAGCTGCTCAGCGCGACCCCGCGCGGACCGGCACCGATGGGTTTCTACACCGACCCGAAGCTGCGTACGCCGATCGTGTCGATCCGCCGTGCCAGTGACGTGCCGGTGGCCGAGCGCACGCCGATACAGGTGCTGCGTACCGATTCGAAGACCTTCGCCGAAACGGTGGAGGCGCGACGCAATCGCGTGGATGATTTCTACAAGCGCCCGGCGGGGCATATCGATCTTTGCAATATTCCGGTGCCGGTGCGGTGATGGTTTCCGCACGTGGCGCGTGCTGAAGGCGCTTCACCTTTCATGAGCGTTACTTTTCTTTTCGCGCGAAAAGAAAAGTAACCAAAAGAAACGCGCCGCCACACCGCGAGCCGCCGTGCTTCGCACGTCGGTACCCTGCGCTTCTCGGTGAATCAGGGGACGGTGCCGAACTCGCTGCGCTCAGACATCGGCACCTCTTCGCCCCTGATTCCCCTGCGATGCTCGGCTCGCTCAAGGCGGATCCAAGATCAAAGGCCGCAGCTGCACCCAGTAGACCCACGCCATGCGTGGATGCCTTTGCCGTTGATCTTGACCTTCCAGTCCGCCTTGAGCGATCCGAGCACCGCAGGTCCGGCGAGGGCGAAGAGGCGCGGGTGTCCTGTAGAGCCGACTGCTAGTCGGCTGACTTCTGCGCGCCGTCCCTCGACGGACCGAGGAGCACAGGGTACCGGTGCGCAGCACCGGCTCGCGACCTGGCGGCGTGTTTCTTTGGTTACTTTCTTGATGGCGCACATCCATGTGCGCCACCCTACGGGCCGGCTGCGCCGTTCCACGCTGCTCCTGCAGCGCGGTGCACGAGCAAAGAAAGTGACACCTCCCCGCAGGCGCGGAAAAGAGCTGCCGGGCAGCGCCCGGCACTACCAGTGCGTCGACGCCCTCAGCCCTTCTGGCTCACCGCCACGCTCCCCAGAATCAACGCACCGGCAATCAACATCTGCACCGTCACCGCCTCCCCCAGGAACAACCACGCGAACGCCGCGCCGAACAGCGGAATCAGGTAGGTCACCGTCGATGCGCGCGACGGGCCGATGCGACCGATCAGGCGGTAGAACATCAGGAACGCCAGGCCGGTGCAGGCCACGCCCAGGGCAATCGCCGCACCCCACGCCTTGAGCGGAATCGCCGCCTGCGGCCAGTGGCTCACCGCCATTGGCAGCATCCACAGCGAAGCGCACGACAACGTCGCCGCAGCAGCGGCCGCCGACGGCAGGCCGGTCATGTGCCGCTTCACCAGGTTTACGCCCAACCCGTACAGCAGCGACGCCGCAGCGCCGGCGATCACCGCGGTGCCGATGCTCAGGCCCGACACCTTGGCCGTGGCCAGCACCACCACGCCGGCAAATCCGACCAGCAGCGCGCCAGCACGGCGCATGCCGATCTTCTCGCCGAAGAACAGGAAGGCGATCAGCGCGGCGAACAGCACCGTCATGGCATTGCAGATCGCACCGATCGCAGCCGGTGCCTGTTCGGCGGCATAGGCGAACAGCACGAACGGCAGCGCCGAGTTGATCAGGCCGATCGGGGCCAGCCACAGCCAGCGCCGCGGCGGAAACTGCGCGCGGGCACGCCACAGGAACGGCAGCAACACCAGCGCGCCCAACACCAGCCGCACCTCGACCAGGGCGAACGGGCCGAACGACGGCACCGCCACCCGCATGAACAGGAACGAGCAACCCCAGATGGCGCCCAGCAGGGTCAATTCCAGCGGCGTGCGCCAGTCGCGCTCAGCCGCCTGTGGCACCGCGTTCATGCCCTGCCTCCGTCCATCGTCGGTTCCTCGCCAAGGCACACAGGATCGGGCGAAGACGCCCGCCGCACAAGCGCGTAGTATCGCTGCCAGCCACAAATATGGTTTGAGGCTGGACATGCAGCTACGCCCCTCCCTGCTCCCGGCGCTGGCCGTATTCGCGGTCGCCGCGCGCCACCAGAACTTCGCCCAGGCCGCGCAGGAACTACACCTGACCGCCAGCGCGGTCAGCCATCATGTGCGCCGCCTGGAGGAAGTGCTGGAGACGCGCCTGTTCCTGCGCCATGCGCGCGGAGTCCGGCTGACCGCCGAGGGCCGCCAGCTGGCCGACGCCGCCAGCGCCGCCTTCACCGATGTTGCCGCCGTCGCCCACCACCTGCATCCCGCTGCGGACAGCGTGCCGCTGCGGATCGCCACGCTGCGCTCGTTGTCGTACTGCTGGCTGCTGCCCCGGCTGCCGCGCTTCACCCAGGCCCACCCGCACATCCGCATCGAACTGCATACCGGCAGCGGGCTGGATCGCTACGATGACAACGGCCCGGAAGTCGGCATCCGTTATGGGCTGGGCCAGTGGCCCGGCCTGCGCGCGCAGCACCTGATGGACGACTACCTGTTCCCGGTGGCATCACCGGCGCTGGCCGGCGTTGAATCCCTGGCCGATCCGGCACGCATCGCCGGCCTGCCGCTGCTGACCGATCTGTCGCCGCAGGGTTGGCGCGACTGGTTCCGCCATGCCGGCGTGCGCCCGCCCTCGCCGCTGCCGCCGATGCATACCTTCGCCGACAGCACCGATGCGATGCGCGCCGCGGTGTACGGCATGGGCGCGGTGCTGGCGCGCACCCACATCGCCCAGCCCTACCTGCAGCGCTACGAGGTGGTGCGCCTGCCCGGACCGGCGCTGAAGGCGCGCTACGCGTATCACGTGGTGCACGCGGAAGGGCAACCGCCAAGCCAGGCCGCGCGCCTGTTCATCGACTGGTTGCTGGAGCAGGCGCAGGACGAACGCACGCCGATTCCCGCCTTGCCAGACAGCCTGCTGGGACGCCCACCCACGCACGCCTGACTGCGCCCTCACCCGCTCTTTGCTTCGCGCTGGCTAGGCTGCTGTCGAACCCCACAACGTACCCATGCCATGGCCATGCTGCGACTGCGCATCACCGGAACCGAAGACGACGCCCGCGCCATCAGCGACCTGCTGCTCGGCCTGGAGGGCATCGAACACGTCGAGGAAACCGACGACCTGATGCCCCACATGGACGACGACGATTCGAGTTCGGCCGGGCTGTCCGATGACATCGGCCCGGGCATCCACGAACTGGAAGTGGAAGTCGGCAATGAAAGCACCGCGCAGAAGGTGCGCGATGCGGTGCAGGAACTGGCACTCGAGCTGGACGTGTTCGTCGAATACGAAACCGACGAAGGCTGACCCGGGCAGTGCCGGCCAAGGGCCGGCACACCACGGACGGATCAGGGAGTGGGCGGCAGCTTGCGGCGACGACGACGGCGCAACCACGCGCGCACGCCCCAGGCGGCGATCAGTGCCAGCACGCCCACCGGCAGCAACGCGGCGGCGGCACGGATCAGGAACGCAACGCTGGTGTTGAGGATGCTGCCCGATTCACGCAGTGCGTCACCGATCTCGCTGCGGCTGCGCTGGCCGGAGGTGGTGTCGAAATGAATCGTCACCAGCTGGGTATCGATGCGCCGGCGCTGCTGTGCGGCTTCCTTGTTGGCCTGCTCGACGCCGGCCTCGATCTCCGACAGGCGCGTGGTGATCGCCATCAGGTCCTCGACCTTCAGATCCTTGCGGTCCTGGTAGGACAGCAGCCGCGCATGCTCCTTCTCCAGCCGCGCCCTGGTCAGTGCGGTGTCGGCCACCTGCTGCGCGAGGTCCTCGGCGCGCGTACTGCGCGCCTGCAGCGTGCCACCCTCGCCGGCCATGGCGATCAACGGCTCGGTCCCCTTGGGCGCGATACGCACCTTGACCTCACCACTGGGCTGCTCGCCACTGCGCTGGTCGACCTGCAGCACCGCGCAGTCGCCGAACGTCGCGCTCTGGCAGGCCTGTGCGATCTGCCGGATGCGCGGCGCGATCTGCGCCGCGTCCAGCTGTACCTGCACGTCATGCTCGTAGGCAAGGAACGCGCCTTCCGGCGAAGCAATGGCGGCGTCGGCCGCACTGGCGCCTGCTTCCGCCGCCCGCTGGCCACTCTGGGCGCAGGCAGCCAGCGCCAGCAGCAGCACCGGCATCGCCGCGGCCCGCGTCCACGCACGCAGCGGCCTCAAAGCGCAGCTCCGTCGTAGGACATCACCGCCAGCGTGGCCAGGTCCACCTGCGGCACGCAGCGCACGTTCACCGCCACCATCGGCGCGCCGGTACGCGGATCCACCGCTTCGCTGTAGGGCGCGATGCCGCATTCGCGGCAATGGTGGTGGTCGATGTGCGCCTTGTTGAAGTGGTAGGTGGCCACGTCGGCCGGGGCGGTGGTCAGCTGGAACGCCTCGCGCGGAGCGAACCACAGCAGGCCGCCGCGGCGTCGGCACATCGAGCAGTTGCAGTCGATGACATCGCTGATCGGCGTTTCGGCCTGTACGGTGAATGCGATCCTGCCGCAATGGCAGCTTCCCTGGTATTCCATGCCCTGCGCTCCGCTGGAGAGTCCTTGTCGGCGCCCATGGTAATCCTATGGCAGGGGGACAAAGCAGCCTCAGCGGCCTATGCTCGCGGTTTGACCCTGTACAGGAACGCCGATGCGCCCGCATCTCCTTGCCCTCGCCCTGGTCGCCGCCCTGGCCGGTTGCCAGCCGGCCGACGCCCCGACCACCGGTTCCACCCCGGCCGCCAGCCAGCAGGCCGGTGACGCCGCCGTCGATGCCGCCTTCGCCGATCTGTCCAAGCGCGCCCTGGACACATGGATGCAGCTGTCGCCGGTCAGCGCCACCCAGATCGGCGACCACCGCTACGACAGCGAGCTGGACGACCTGAGCGCCGCCGGCCAGCAGAAGACCGTGGCCGCCTACAAGGCGCTGCTGGGCGAGCTGGACAAGATCGAGGTGGCCAAGCTGGGCCGCGAGAACCAGGTGGACGCGGCGATCCTGCGCAACCAGCTGCAGTCGGAAATCTGGAACGCCGAAGTACTGCAGTCCGGCAAGTGGGACCCGCAGCTGTACAACGGCATTGCCGGCAGCGCGATCTATGGCCTGATGGCTCGCGAATTCGCGCCACTGCCGGAACGCCTGAAGTCGGCTACCGCACGCATGGAAAAGCTGCCGGCGATCTTCGCCCAGGCCCGCGAGAACCTGGACCCGGCCCGCGTGCCGAAGATCCATGCCGAGACGGTGGCCAAGCAGAACAAGGGCATCCTCAGCATCGTCGATACCTTCATCACCCCGCACATCGGTGAACTGCCGCAGGCCGACCAGCAGCGCCTGCAGGCCGCCATCGACGGCCTGAAGAAGGCGGTGGACGAGCAGCAGACCTGGCTGGACAAGACCCTGGTGCCGAACGCCAAGGGCGACTTCCGCATCGGTGCGGAAAAGTACGACCAGAAGCTGAAGTTCGCGCTGAGTTCGTCGCTGTCGCGCCAGGAGATCGGTGAGCGTGCGCGCGCCGAACTCAAGCGCGTGCGCGAAGACATGTATGGCATCGCGCAGACCGTGCTGAAAGACAAGCCGGGCGCGCCGGAGATGCCGGCCCAGCCGACCGACGAGCAGCAGCAGAAGGCGATCGAAGCCGCGCTGGAGCTGGCCTACGCCGACAAGCCGGCACGCGACAAGGTGGTCGACGATGCCAAGGCCGCGCTGGAGCAGTCCACCGCGTTCGTGCGCGAGCACGACCTGGTGACCCTGCCCGACGCGCCGGTGGACATCATCCTGATGCCGGAATTCCAGCGTGGCGTAGCCGTTGCCTACTGCGATTCGCCGGGCCCGCTGGACAAGAACCTGAAGACCTTCTACGCCGTGTCGCCGATTCCGGACGACTGGAACGACAAGCAGGTCGACTCGTTCCTGCGTGAGTACAACTCGCGCATGATCCACCTGCTGAGCATCCACGAAGGCACCCCGGGCCACTACCTGGAGGGCTGGCACTCGGCCAAGTTCCCCTCCACCCTGCGTGCGGTGCTGCGTTCGGGCCTGTTCGCCGAAGGCTGGGCGGTCTACACCGAGCGCATGATGCAGGAGCAGGGTTACCTCAACAACGACCCGCTGTTCCACCTGGTGCAGCTGAAGTTCTACCTGCGCACGATCTCCAACGCGATCCTCGACCAGGGCGTGCACGTGGACAACTGGGATCGCGAAAAGGCGATGCACCTGATGACCCACGACGCGTTCCAGCAGGAAAGCGAGGCGGCCGGCAAGTGGGTGCGTGCACAGCTGACCTCGGCGCAGCTGCCGACCTACTTCGTCGGTGCGCAGGAACACTTCGATACGCGCAAGGCGGTGCAGGAAAAGCTGGGCGACAAGTTCAGCCTGAAGGCGTACCACGACCAGGTGCTGTCCTACGGCGCACCGCCGGTGCGCTTCGCCCGCCAGCTGATGCTGGACCAGCCGATCGAGTGATCGCGCCGGTGTGAAGTGAACAAGCGCGGCCCGGGGAGACCCGGGCCGTTCTGTTTGTGCAGGATCGCCACGCCATGCCCGCATCACATGAGGGCAACATGGCCAGGCGCATCGTTCGCCGGGTTCCCCATCCCATTGGTTTCCATGTCGCTCCCGTTGCTTCGTCTCGGCCTGCTCTCTGCTGCCCTGACGGCCGGCGTCGTCCACGCCGCCTGCCCTTCCCCACCGATCGGACACCCCGACATCCGCGCCCTGGGCTACTACACCGACAAGGCCGGTTCGGTGATCGACCCGGCACTGCACCAGCAGAATCACGATGCCACCGCGCCGTTGGACCGTTATGCCGCGGACGTGGCGCGCATGAGCGACGACTATCTGCGCGACGGTAGCCCTGCCGCCGCGCAGTGCACGCTCGCCTGGCTGGGCGCATGGGCGAAGGACGGCGCGATGCTCGGGCAGATGATCCGGGTCAACAACGATCAGTCGTTCTACATGCGGCAGTGGATGCTCGATGCGGTGGCCATGGCCTACCTGAAGGTGCATGACCAGGCCGACCCGCAGCAGCGCGCGCGCATCGATCCGTGGCTGCAACAGCTGGCGCGTGCCAACCTGGCGTACTGGGACAATCCGAAACGGCGCCGCAACAACCACTACTACTGGGGCGGCCTGGGCGTGCTGGCCACCGGTCTGGCCACCGATGACGAGGCCCTGTGGCGGGCCGGCCACGCTGCCTTCCAGAAGGGCATCGATGACATCCAGGACGATGGCAGCCTGCCGCTGGAAATGGCGCGCGGGCAACGCGCCCTGCACTACCACGACTACGCGCTGGCGCCACTGGTGATGATGGCCGAACTGGCGCGGCTGCGCGGCCAGGACTGGTACGCCAGCCGGGATCACGCCATCGACCGCCTTGCCCGCCGCGTCATCGAAGGCAGCAAGGACCCTGCATGGTTCAACGAACAGACCGGCGTTGCACAGCTGCCGCTGCAGGCCAGCGGCTGGGTCGAGTTCTATCGTCTGCGATCACCGGATGGCGGCCTGTTCGATGCGGCGCATGCACGCGGGCCGTTCCACTCGCCGCGGCTGGGGGGCGATCTTACCCTGATGGCCACGCACGGCATCGTGCGCGCGCCGCTGCGTTAGCGGCGTGGCTCAGCGGGCTGCCGGATGCAGCAGACGCTGGAATTCTGCGACGGTGCAGCCCTGTGCCGCGCACCCCGGCACACGTAGCGCGACGCGGCCCGGCGGCTGCGCCTCGGTCAGCGGCTGCGCATCACGCAGCTGCGCGCTGGTCGGGTAGACGTAGGCCAGGCGGATACGCTCCGCCCCGCTGTGGCGGTCACGCCAGCGCTCGAACTGCAGCAGGCCACCGATCGGTGTCTTCTCGTACTGGCCTGGCAGCGTGTAGTCGCTGATTCCCAGCGCGGCGAGCACGGACCCGATGTTGGAGTCATGGCCAACCAGCAGGTTCACCTTCGGCGAGGCCGGATCTTCAAACAACGCGCCCAATCGTTCCAGCAGCGGCCCGGCCACATCCCGTGCCACCTCGGGTGGTCCGAACAGGATGTCCTGGTAGCCGTTGCGGATCTGCGCCAGCGCCTGCCATTGCGCCTCCGTGTTCAACCGGCCCCAGCCTTCGCGCGGAATGCCACTTCCCTGGTAGTGCTCCATCAGCAGGGCATCGACCAGCCCGCTGGCCAGGGCCAGGGATCCAAAGACGCGCGGCTCTTTGCCCGCGTCTGCGCTGAAGCGGGTGCCGGCCAGGGTCAGACGGCAGTCACCATGGCCCTCGCACGCCGCCGACTGCGGATAGCGGGTGATCGCCTCCACCACGGACAGGGCCGGTGCCAGCTGCGAACGTACCAACGCCTGCTGCATCGCCGACTGCGCGCGTTCGCGGAAGGCCGCGTCATCGCGGTGGATCACCGGGTTGAACAGCGGGTCCATGGTGCCCAGCGGCATGCGCTGTTCAATCACAACATGGCAGCCCGGGAAGGCACCGGCCACGAAGAACTGCGCGGTGGCCTGGGTGCGCTGCAGGCTGTTGGCATGGGCGTGGAAGTCGGCGGGCCGCGGGCAATCCGACACCGGCAACAGCTGTGCCTGCCGCAGCCACTGGCCCATGTAGCGGCCCATGTAGACCTCCAGCACGCCGCCCTTGGTGGTCAGCTCACCCGCAGCGACGTCCCAGCGCGGCCAGGTTTCCGGTGTCGCGTTGGCAAGAGCGCCGGAGTCCACCACCGGCGCGCGCAGGTTGTGGCGGCTGAGCAGGACGACCTGCTCGAGCTGGTCGCCTTCCACCGGCGCTGTCGCCGCAGTTGCGGCCGGAGTTGCCAGGCTGAGTGCCAGCAGCAGGGCAATCACTGATCGGCCGCCACGAAACCACCGGTCTGCCGCGCCCACAACCGCGCATACAGGCCGCCGGCCGCAATCAGTTCGGCATGGGTACCGGTCTCGACGATGCGGCCCTGGTCCATCACCACCAGCCGGTCCATGCGCGCGATGGTCGACAGCCGGTGCGCGATCGCGATCACCGTCTTGCCGCCCATCAGCTCGTCCAGGCTGTCCTGGATCGCCGCTTCCACTTCCGAATCCAGCGCCGAGGTCGCCTCGTCCAGCACCAGGATCGGTGCGTCCTTCAGCAGCACGCGGGCAATGGCGATGCGCTGGCGCTGGCCACCGGACAGCTTCACGCCACGCTCGCCGACATGCGCGTCATAGCCACGACGGCCCTGCCCGTCCACCAGCGTATCGATGAAGGCCTCGGCACGTGCCTTGGCCACGGCAGCACGCAGCTGTTCCTCGGTCGCATCCGGGCGTCCGTACAGCAGGTTGTCGCGGATCGAACGATGCAGCAGCGAGGTGTCCTGGGTGACCACGCCGATCTGCTGGCGCAGGCTTTCCTGGGTGACATGGGCGATGTCCTGGTCGTCGATCAGGATGCGGCCGCTTTCCAGGTCGTACAGGCGCAGCAGCACGTTGACCAGGGTCGATTTGCCGGCGCCGGACGGGCCGACCAGGCCGATCTTCTCGCCCGGCTTCACCACCAGGTCCAGGCCGGCGATCACGCCGCCCTTCTTGCCATAGTGGAAGTGGATGTCCTGGAAATGCACGCCGCCACGGGTCACCTGCAGCGGCACCGCATCCTCGCGGTCCTGCACGGTCAGCGGCTGGGCGATGGTGGTGATGCCATCCTGCACCGTGCCGATGTCCTCGAAGATGCCGTTGATGGTCCACATGATCCAGCCGGACATGTTGTGGATGCGGATCACCAGGCCGGTGGCCAGGGTGATCGCGCCGACCGTGATGTGGCCGCCGTTCCACAGCCACAGCGCCAGCCCGCAGGTACCGGCAATCAGGAAGCCGTTGACGATGGCGATGGTCAGGTCCATGCCGGTGGTGATGCGGGTCTGCGCGCGGTGCTTGACCGCCAGTTCCTGGATCGACTCGGCCACGTAGGCCTGCTCGCGCCCGCCATGGGCGAACAGCTTCAGCGTGGGGATGTTGGTGTAGCCATCGACGATGCGGCCCATCGCCTTGGAACGCGCCTCGGAGGCGATCCAGGCCCGTTCCTTCGCGCGCGGCACGAAGTAGAACAGGATGACCGCGTAGGCCAGCAGCCACAGGATCAACGGCACCATCAGCCGCCAGTCGGCCTGCGCGAACAGGTACAGCGCGGTGCCGGTGTAGACCACGATGTACCAGAGCGAATCGACCATCTGCACCGCCGACTCGCGCAGCGAGGTGCCGGTCTGCATCACCCGGTTGGCGACGCTGCCGGCAAAGTCATTCTGGAAGAAGCTCAGGCTCTGCCGCACCACGTAGTTGTGCATCAACCAGCGCGAACGGTTGCTCAGGCCCGGCACGATGGCCTGGTTGACCAGCAGGTTGTGCAGGCCGACCAGGATCGGCCGTGCGATGACCGTGATGAACAGCATCCAGCCCAGTTCGTTGGCGTGGCGCGTGAAGAAATCGGCACCCGGCTGCTCGGCGACCATGTCGACGATGCGGCCCAGGTAATCGAACATGGCCACTTCCACCAGCGCCAGCAGCAGGCCGGCGATGAGCGTGGCCAGCAGCACCGGCCACACCGGGCGCAGGTAGTGCAGGTAGAACGGCAGCACCTTGCGCGGTGGCATCCGCCCATCCACGGGCGGGAATACCGGAATCAGGGATTCAAACCAACGGAACATTGCATTCCCTCGCCTCTTGCAAGCGGCGGAGTATCCCACGCCGCATGTGTACGCCAGCCGACGATCGCCTGATCACTCCGGTCGTCGCCCGCCCTGGCGGGCGCCCTACCGCAGGCCAACCAAGGTTGGCCTCTACCGGGCCACCGGGGTGAACAGCAGGTCCTGGAAATCGAAGCTGAAATCAGTCAGGTCGGAGATCGGCTGCATGCGCACGTCGCGTACCTTGCCGTCCGGGTCCAGGGTGAAGTTCACGAACGCGTCGGCGTTGAGCGAGCGATCCTCCCAGCGCACGATGAAGGTGTCGTGCTGCCAGTGCTCCAGGCGGCCGCTCAGCTGCGCGGTCTTCATGAAACGCAGGCGCAGGCCCTTGCCCTCGGCACTGATCTGCATGTCGCCATACCAGCGGTCGCGGAACGTCCCGGTGTAGCCGGCCAGCGCCAGCGACGGCGTGCTGCGCTTGTCCCGTGCAGCCTGGTGCTTGGCCCAGGCTTCATCCGCCTTGCCCTGGCCCTTGGCCATGGCCTTGGCGTAGGCATCGACCCAGTCGTGCTTCTCCCCGCCCAGGTAGGCATCAAGCACGCTCAGGGTGATCGCGTTGAACGCCGCGCCCACTTCCTGGTTGGTCAGCACCACCACGCCCAGCTTCTCGCCCGGTACCAGGGTCAGCCGCGAGACCATGCCCGGCCAGCCACCGGTATGCCAGACCAGCTTCTGGCCGCGGTAATCACTCAGGCTCCAGCCTTCGCCGTAGCCGGCAAAGTTGGCCCGCGCCGGTGCCAGCTCCGGCACGCTTGGCGCCGGGATCGACTGCGGCGTGATCATCCGCCACATCTGCTGCTGGCTCTTTTCGGTGAACAAGGGCGTGCCGTCGGCCAGCTTGCCTTCGGCCAGCTGCACCTGCATCCAGCGTGCCATGTCGTGCGCGCTGGAATAGATGCCACCGGCGCCGGCATTGTTCGACCAGGTCAGCGGCGCAACCGTGCGCAGGTCCTTGAAATCGTACTTGGCGTGGCCGACGGCCGCCGTGTCGCCCGGCTTCAGGTGATCGGCGTTGTAGCGCGTGCCGGCCATGCCCACCTTGTCGAAAATGCGGGTCTGCAGGAACTGCTGGTAGCTCATGCCCGAGACGTGCTCGATCACCTGCTGGGCCACCGCGTACAGGATGTTGTCGTAGGCATAGCTCTCGCGGAAACCGCCCTTCAGCGGCACCTGGCCCAGCCGCTGCACCACTTCGGCGTTGCTGTAGGACGTGGTCGGCCAGAACAGCAGGTCACCGGCACCCAGGCTCAGGCCACTGCGGTGCGAGAGCAGGTCGCGGATCGTCATCTGCCCGGTCACGAACGGGTCGGACATGCGGAACGACGGCAGGTGGTCGATCACCTTGTCGTCCATCTTCAGCTTGCCGTCTTCGGCCAGCAGGTTCAGCGAAGTGGCAGTGAACGCCTTGGTGTTGGACGCAATGGCGAACAGGGTGTCGGCCTGCACCGGCTCCGGCCTGCCCTGCTCGCGCACGCCCCAGCCGCGTTCCAGCACCACCTGGCCATCCTTGACCACGGCCACGGCAATGCCGGGCACGTCGAACTGCGCGCGCACGCGCTCGACCGTCGCATCCAGATCCTGCAGCGGCGTCGGGGTCGACGCGCTCGCCATGGTCGTGCAGGCCAGCAGCACGGCGCCTCCAATCCAGGTTTTCATCAAGCACCATCTCCGAACAAGGGTCGCGGCCATGTGCAGGCCGTCACCGGGGTTTCGCGGAATGGTAACGGCCGCCGGCGCACCCTGCCCTGTGCCATAGGAGGGGTGTCATGGGCGAGAACAGCCAGCCGGGCAACGGCTCCACCATCATTCCGTGCCTGCGCTACCGCGACGCGCTGGCCGCCATCGACTGGCTGCAGCGCGCCTTCGGCTTCCACGCCCAGGCCGTCTACGCCGACGGCGAGACCGTGTTCCACGCGCAGCTGACCTTCGGCCACGGCATGATCATGCTCGGTTCGGCCAGCAACCACAGTGCGTGGACCGAGCACACCGCCATGCCTGACGAGGTCGGTGGCCGCCAGACCCAGAGCGCGTGCGTGATCGTCACCGATGCCGATGCGCACTACGCCCGCGCCAAGGCCGCCGGAGCACGCATCGTCATCGACATCGCCGACCAGGACTACGGTGGTCGCGGCTACGCCTGCGCCGACCCGGAAGGCTATCTGTGGTGGTTCGGCAGCTACGACCCGTGGCGCGCGGACCACGGCCAGTGACGGTCGCTTCCCGGCAGGCGGCCATCCGCTGTGGCATCGGTGGCTGGGTGTTCCCCGAATGGCGCGGCGGCACGTTCTATCCGGCGGGGCTTGCGCAGCGCGAAGAACTTGCGCATGCCAGCCGTGCGTTGCGCTGCATCGAGATCAACGGCACCTTCTACCGCACACCTACACCGACCCAATGCGCGCAATGGGCGGCGCAGACGCCGGAGGGCTTCCGATTCTCGATGAAGGCGCCACGCTACCTGGTGCAGCGCCGCGACCTGTCCAGCACGGTGGAGGCCGCCGCCCCATTCCTGCAGGCTGCGCTCGCGCTTGGCGACCGGCTCGGTCCGTTGCTGTGGCAGTTCGATCCACGCCATCCGGCTGATGCCGAAGCGCTGGACGCACTGATGACCCAGCTGCCGAAGCAGCTGGATGGCGTGCCGCTGCAGCACGCGCTGGAAGTGCGCAATGCAGCGGTGCACGGTCCTGCGCTGGTTGCCGCCGCCCGCCGTCATGAGGTGGCCCTGGTGATCGAGGACAGTGACGAGGCGCCGTTGCACGGCGACATCAGTGCCGGCTTCGTCTACGCGCGGATCAAGCGCAGCCAGGCCCGCTTGAAGGAGGGCCTGCCTGTGCCCGTGCAGCAACGCTGGGCCGAACGTGCACGACGCTGGTCACAAGGCGAGCCCGTGGACGACCTGCCCTGCCTGGCCGAACCGCCCCCGGCCAGGCCCCGCGAGGTCTACCTGCTGTGCATCGGCGCGGGCAAGGCACGCAATCCGGCGGCGGCGATGGCATTGCAGCGGCTCATCGACGGCGCCAGCGATCCAGCGCCCACAGCATCGTCCAGCCCAGCACGAACACCGCGGCCACGCGCAGCACGTTGATCGCGAAGGCCACCGCCCCGATCCGTTGCACCTCAAGGAACGGGTACGGTGCCTGTCCCAGCAGCCAGGCCAGGCTCATCGCCCAACCGAGATAGGCCAGCGGCAGCCACAGCACCACCGCCAATGCACGCCAGCGCAGGCCGCCGTGCGGCAGCAGCAGCAGCCAGCCGCCCAGGTACAACACTGGCACAGCGTAGTGCAGCCCCATATCCACCCACCACTGCAGGCCAGTGGGTCGCCAAAGCGCCTGCAAGGCCAGAACGTAGACCAGACAGGTCACGCCGATGCACAGCGCCATGGCCGCGGCCACGGTCCCGCCCAGCGGGCGGCCGCGTGCCAGCCATGCACACCCCAGGCACACGCCCAGATTGCTGAGGATGGTGAAGTAACCGAAGAAGCGCAGGGTCGCCGCGACCACGCCCGCATCGCCGCCGGGCCCGCCCAGCAGCAACAGGTACTGCAGCAGCAGCGAGGTGGCAGCGACCAGGGCGGTCAACGCCGCCCATCCACGCACGAACATCGGGCCTGCAGGCATGCGGATACCTCGCCAGGAACGGGGCGCAGCGGCGACCGGGACCATCGCCGCGAACCTGCGCTTGCCGCACAATACACGGATGAGCACACCCGACACCCGCAAAGCACTCTGGCAGATCCATTTCTGTGTCCTGCTGTGGGGCGTCACCGCCATCCTCGGCAAGCTGATCACCCTGCCCGCGCTGCCGTTGGTGTGGTGGCGCATGCTGCTGGTGACGGCGATGCTGGCCCTGCTGCCGCGGGTCTGGCGCGGGTTGCGCACCCTGCCCTTGCGACTGGTGGCCGGTTACGCCGGCATCGGTGCGCTGGTCGCCCTGCACTGGCTGACCTTCTATGGCGCGGTGAAGCTGGCCAATGCGTCGGTGGCCGCCACCTGCATCGCGCTGGCACCGGTGTTCACCTCGATCATCGAACCGTGGGTGGCCAAGCGGCCGTTCCAGCTGCGCGAACTGGCGTTCGGCCTGGCCGTGCTGCCCGGCGTGGCGCTGGTGGTCGGTGGCGTACCCGATGGCATGCGCCTGGGTGTGTTGATCGGCGCACTTTCGGCACTGCTGGTGGCGGTGTTCGGCTCGCTCAACAAACGCATGGTCAGCCATGCCGATCCGCTGACAGTCACCGCGCTGGAGCTGGGTGCGGGCACCCTCACCCTGACCCTGCTGGCACCGCTGATGCCGTACCTGCTGCCGGCACTGGCCAGCCCGCTGTGGATCGTCCCGGACCTGCACGACGGCATCCTGCTGCTGGTGCTGGCCGGGTTCTGCACGCTGCTGCCGTTCGCGCTGGCGCTGGTCGCGCTGCGCCACCTGAGCGCCTACACGGTGCAGCTGGTGACCAACCTGGAACCGGTCTATGCGGTGCTGCTGGCGGTGGTGCTGCTGCGCGAACAGCACGAGGTCACCCCGTGGTTCTACCTGGGCGTGGCGATCATCGTCGGCGCGGTATTCCTGCACCCGCTGCTGAACCGACGCAAGCCGGTACAGCACCCGGAGATTCTCGGTACGGCGGAAGCACGCAACATCGCCGATTGAACGTATCCACGCGGAGTATCGATCGCCGTATTACCGCTGCGGCCAGTGCCATGCCGGAACATCCAGCAGCCCCTGCCCGCTCAGCAGCGTGCGCCCGTGTTCCTTGTGCAGGTGCAGCGAATGGCACCCCGGCGCCTGTTCCAGCGCCGCGATCAGGCGGCTGGCGTGTGATACCACCCATACCTGGCTGCGCGCACTGGCGGCAATGATCAGCCGTGCCAGCGCCGGCAGCAGGTCCGGATGCAGGCTGGTCTCCGGCTCGTTCAGCACCAGCAGCGGCGGCGGCCGCGGCGTGTGCAGGGCGGCGGCCAGCAGCAGGAAGCGCAGGGTGCCATCGGACAGTTCCGCCATCGACAACGGCCGCAGCAGGCCGGGCTGGTGGAAGCGCAGGGCCAGCCGACCGTCCAGCTCGTCGAAGCCCACCGAGGCACCCGGGAAGGCATCCTCAACGCTGCATGCCAACCCGACCGGATCTCCGATCTCGAGGATGGTGACCCAGGCCGCGGCCAGATCGCGGCCGTCGTGATGCAGCACCGGCGTGCGCGTGGCCATCGCCGGTTGTCGCGCCGGCGCATCGGCATCGCTGCGGAAGTGATCATAGAAGCGCCAGCGACGGATGTACTCACGCAGGGCGATGGTTTCCGGCATGCGCTGCGGATCACCGACCTGGGTGAACAGGCTGTCGAACAGCGACAAGCGGTCATCGATCAGATCCCAGCCGCGCGCATGGCGTTGCCGTACCATCACCCCGCGGCGATCGACCAGCAGGTTGGCGCTGCGCAGGAACGGCCCGGCCCAGATCGCCTCGGCCTTGATCTGCGGGTCCAGTGCGAACGCCGAACGACTGGGCGGCGGGTAACCCAGATCGATGGCGTAGCCGAATTGGTCGGTGGCAAATCCCAGTTTCAGGCCCACAGAAGCCTGCCGGGGGCCGCCCTGCAGCGGAATCTCGCCGGCCATGACCCGCCGATCAAGGGTTTCCGGGCCGGCCCATAGCGCCGAGCCGAGCCCGCCTTCACGGGCCAGCACCGCCGCAACGCCGCCCTGTGCGGTTTCCGCCAGCAGGCGCAGCGCGCGGTACAGGCTGGATTTGCCGCTACCGTTGTCGCCGGTGATCACATTCAACTGCCGCAGCGGCAGCACCAGCCCATGCAGCGAGCGATAGTGCGCGATGGCCAGGGTCTGCAGCATGCTCGAGGTCCGTGGAAACAGGACCGCCATGCTGGCCGGTCCTGATCGCACGAGCTGCGACGCGATGTGAATCGGGAAGAGCATCCACGCATGGCGTGGATCTACTGGAACGGGATCGAATCACCACGCATCGCATGCGTTCAGCGCGCGAGTTGCCGGTGTTTCAGCCGGCCAGTTCCACCCGGTTGCGGCCGTTGCCCTTGGCGCGGTACAGCGCCTTGTCGGCGCGTGCCAGCATCTGGTCCACGCTTTCGCCGGACTGGTGCTGGGCAACGCCGATGCTGATGGTCACCGGGAAACCGAGCGGCAGCTCGGCTACCGCCAGGCGCAGGAACTCGCACTGCCGTTCGGCCGCATGCAGGTCGGTGGCCGGCATCACCGCGACAAACTCCTCGCCACCATAGCGTGCCGCCATGCCGCGACCGGCGAAGTGCGAGCGCAGCAGCGTGCCCAGTTCGGCCAGCACCCGGTCGCCAGTGGCATGGCCCTGGAAGTCGTTGATGTGCTTGAAATGGTCGATGTCCAGCAGCGCGACACAGGCTGCAGCGGGCTGCGCGCCGTTCATCGCCACGGCCTCTTCCAGCGCCGCCGCCATCGCGCGCCGGTTGGGCAGGCCGGTCAGCGCGTCGGTGCGGCTCTGTTCGGCCAGGTCGGCATTCTGGGCCAGCAGCACGTCCTGGTACTCCGACAGCAGTCGCTCGTAATCGTCGCGTTCCAGCATGTGCTTCTGGATGTCGAGCGCGAAACGGCGCAGCTCCATCACCAGCATCACCTGCCGCGACAGCGCGGCCAAGGCCTCGGCCTTGTCACTGGCCAGGCGCTGCGGATGCGCGTCGAACACGCACAGCGTACCCAGCGGCAGGCCGTCGGAACTGATCAGGGGCGCACCCGCGTAGAAGCGGACATGCGGATCGCCGGTCACCACCGGATTGTCATGGAAGCGGATGTCCTGCAGCGCGTCCTCGACCACCATGATCTGTTGCGGCTGCAGGATGGCGTGGCCGCACATCGATTCGCTGCGCAGGTTCTCCGCGGCATCAATGCCCTGGATCGACTTGAACCATTGCCGCTCGACGTCGATCAGGGTGACGGCGGCCATCGAGGTGCCGCAGACCGCCTTGGCGATCACCACCAGGTCATCGAAGGATTTCTCGCGCTCCGAATCCAGGATGCGGTAGCGGTACAGCGCCTCAAGCCGAAGGGCTTCGTTGGCAGGCTTGTCGGGCTTGATCATGCAGCGTCATGTTCCGGCAGGTCACTGCGAAGTCTAGCCGATGCGGGTGCGCAATCCGCGTGCCGGGTGGTGCCGGCCGCGGGCCGGCATCCCGGGTACATCGAAGGCACCTTGCAGCCGGCGAGCGGCCGGCCCTACCAGTCCAGCTGCTTCGGCAGCAGGCCCTGCAGCTCCTGCTCGGTCAGGTTGCGCCACTGGCCCGGCTTCAGCGCACCGATCTTGATGTTGTCGATGCGCACGCGGCGCAGCTGGGTCACGCGGTAGCCGAACTCGGCCGCCATCAGGCGGATCTGCCGGTTCAGGCCCTGCTGCAGGGTGATGCGGAAACCGAACTTGGCGATGCGCGAAGTCTTGCATGGCAGCGTCATCTGGTCGTGGATGCGCACGCCGCGCGCCATGCCCCGCAGGAACTCGTCGGTGACCGGCTTGTTCACCGCCACCAAGTATTCCTTCTGGTGCCCGTTCTCGGCACGCAGGATCTGGTTGACGATGTCGCCGTTGCTGGTCATCAGGATCAGCCCTTCCGACTCCTTGTCCAGGCGGCCGATCGGGAAGATGCGCTGTTCGTGGCCCACGAAGTCGACGATGTTGCCCTTGACCGACGTTTCGGTGGTGCAGGTGACGCCCACCGGCTTGTTCAGCGCGATGTAGACGTGGCGGCGGGCGCCGGGCTTGCGGGCGACGCGCGCGCGCAGCGGCTGGCCGTCGACCAGCACCTGGTCTTCCTCGCCCACCACCGCGCCGGTGCCGGCCGCATGGCCGTTGACGGTGACGCGGCGGGCGGCGATCAGGCGATCGGCCTCGCGGCGGGAGCAGAAGCCGGTGTCGGCGATATGTTTGTTGAGTCGGGTGGTCATCGCCCTATTATCCGGCATCGCCGCCCGCCGCGCTTCATGCCGATGCAGCCGGATCAAGCTCTTCGCCGTCGAAGACCCGGTTGCGGCCGGCGCGCTTGGCCACGTACATGGCATGGTCGGCCCGGCGCAGCAGCCCGGCCAGATCGTCCTCGCCCGGTCGCCATTGCGCCAATCCAATGCTGGCGGTCACTTCCAGCCCCGGTACCTGCAGTGCCTGGCCGGCCTCGGTGATGCGCTGGCGCAGTCGGTCCAGCCGCGCCGACGCGGCTTCGCGCGGCATGCCCGGCATCAGCAGCAGGAACTCCTCGCCGCCCATCCGCACCACTTCGTCCTGGCTGCGCACCGCCGCGCGCAGGGCGCGCGCGACCGCGACCAGTACCTGGTCACCCACCGCATGGCCGTGGCGATCGTTGATGTCCTTGAACAGGTCGATGTCGAGGAAGCCGATCACCAGCGGGCCGCGCTCACGGTCAACCTGTGCCAGGTGACGGGCCAGCTGCTGCAGTCCTGCGCGCCGGTTGGGCAGCCCGGTCAGGCCATCGGTCTCGGCCAGCTGGCGCAGCTCATCGCGCTGCTGGCGCAGCCGCCCGAGGCGTTGGTTCATGGCGTAGGCGGCCATCATCAGCAGCCAGGTCACCGCCAGCTGCAGCGCCTCCACCCGGTACTCCAGCAACCATTCGGCTGCACTGGCGTCGGCGATGATCAATACCAGCATCGGCGCCAGCGCGGCCAGCCCGGCCTGCGCCCAGCGGTCGCCGCGCCAGCGCGCCCAGACCCCGGCCAGCAACGCCAGGCCACACCCCAGCAGATAGGTCACCTGCAGGCCCTGTGCGACCCAGGCCAGCTGGCCCCAGCGCAGCCACGGCACCAGCACGGCCAGCGCCAGCAGCCCCCACAGCACGATCGCCTGCAGCGGCCGCGAACGGGGCAGCGCGCGGTCGCCACCGTTCAGCCGCCACAGCGCCGGCAGCACCAGTGCCTGGGTGGCCGCGGTCAGCGAAAGCAACCACCAGGCCCCGCGCTCGCCCACCGGCAGCCAGGGCTCCGGGTAGCCGCTGAGGCCACCGAGGATCGCCTGCCACAGCACCAGCACGGTGGTGCCGGCGATGTAGACCAGGAAACTGCGGTCGCGCGTGGTCAGGAACGCCATCAGCGCCGACAGCGCCAAGGCGATGGCCACGGCAATGCAGGCGGCGCGCACCAGCAGGCGGGCGGTGTCGTTCTGCTGCACCGGGCTGGGCGCGCCCAGCCGCAGGGTCGGAACCCAGCGCGCCTTCAGCGGCGTCTGCCAGGAGACCACGAATGGCGCGTGGCTGCCGGCCGGCGGTACCGCGACCAGGCCGATGCCTGCGCGGAAGCGTGAATCGCGGGTGCGGGCATCGTGCATGTTGCCGCAGATTTCGCGGTCACCGTGCTGGACCCGGACCTCGCCGGCGAAGACGTTGAACACGTCCAGCGCCTGTGGCTCGCCCGACCAGCCCCCGGGCGGCGCGGGCACTTCCACCTGCTGGCGGGCACCGGACAGCATTTGCGGCGTGCACGCACGATGTGGGGTCGGCGCGTCGGTGGCGCCCCCGACCAGCAGGTAATCGCGGCCCGATACGGCCTCGGCAGCCTGAAGCGGCCACGGTATCGCCCACCACATCAGCAGGACGGCCAGCATCCCCCCTGTTCCATACCGCCACTGCCTGCTGCCCACGCCACGTCCTGTTCCTGCTTACGTCCGCGCCCACTGCACGTCGCCCCTGGCGCGCATTATCGCAGCCGGGCGCGCCGCGCATGTGTAGACCAAAGTCGCCGCCGTCCGTTCAGCCCGCGCCCTGCGGCCCGTTCACCGCCACCAGCCGGAAGGGCTTCAGGTCGGTCAGGGTCATCCGTTCCAGCGGCTGCGGCCGTTCGATCGCATAGCCCTGCAGGCCCTGTACCCCCAGCCTGGTCAGCGCGCCGGCCACCTCGGCGGTCTCCACCCACTCGGCCACCACTTCCATCTGCAGCTCGCGCCCCAGCTCGCTGATCGCCCGCACGGTGGCGTGGCTGACCGGATCGGTGTCCATGTCGCGCACGAATGCACCATCGATCTTCAGGATGTCGGCCGGCAGCTGGCGCAGGTAGCCGAACGAGGACAGGCCGGAACCGAAGTCGTCCAGCGCCATCCGGCAGCCCCGCGCCTTCACCGCATCGATGAAGGCGCGCGCCTGGCTGAGGTTGCTGATCGCAGCGGTCTCGGTGATCTCGAAGCACAGCTTGGACGCCAGTGCGCGGTTGCGCTCGAGCAGGTCGCAGACGAAGGCCAGGAATCCCGGTTCGGCGATCGACTGGGCCGAAACGTTGACGTTGCACAGGCCCAGCTGGCGTACATGCGCCGGGCAGACCTGCAGGTGCCGGAACAGCAGCCCGAGCACATGGCGATCCAGCGCCACGGCCATGCCGTAGCGCTCCACCGCCGGCATGAACTGGCCGGGCAGATGCAGGCTGCCGTCGGTGCCGCGCATGCGCACCAGTACCTCGTAGTGCAGGTAGGACGGATCTCCCACCCGGGCGATGCGCTGCGCATACAGCAGCATGCGGTTCTCGGCCATCGCCAGGCTGACGCCCTGCAGGCGTTCGGCCTCCAGGCGCCGTTCTTCCAGCGCCATGCGGTTCTCGTTGAAGCAGTGCACGCGGTTGCGGCCCGCCTGCTTGGCCGCATAGCAGGCGCTGTCGGCGGCACTCATCAGCCAGTTCACGTCGGGGGCATCGGCACTGACCTCGACCACGCCGATGCTGCAGCTCAGCTGCGGGCTGCCCTCGCTGATCGGGAAAGTGGCCTGGCCCAGGTTGCGGATCACCCGCTGCAGCACCCGCTTGGCTTCGTCCTGACCAGCATGGGCGAGGAACACGGCGAACTCATCGGCACCGAGCCGGCCGACCCAGTCGCCATCGCGCACGGCCGCCACCAGGTAATCGGCGAAACTGCGCAGCATCTGGTCGCCGGCGGCATGCCCGAAGCTGTCGTTGACCAGCTTGAAATGATCCAGGTTGATGTAGCACAGCGAATGCGTGCCACCGTCGCTGCGCACCTGCAGCAGCGCGCGCTCCAGCAGGCGTTCGATCTCGCGGCGGTTGATCAGGCCGGTCAGCGGATCGTGGCTGGCGTGATGCTCGATCTCACGTGCCAGCGCATGGTTCTGGCTGACATCCTCGATGATCGCGAACACCGACAGCCCCCCGCTGCTGTGCACGCCGGTACCACTCCAGCGCCCCCAGACCAGGCTGCCGTCGCGCCGCCGGAAGCGCAGTTCGCTTGGCCGCAGCTGCCGGTCCCAGTCGATGCGGCCGACACCGTCGATGACCAGTTCGCCGTCCATCAACAGATCGTGCAGTGACATCTGCAGCAGCACATCGCGACGATAATCGAGAATGTCCGCCATGGCCTGGTTGGCCTCGATCACCTTGCCATCGGTGTCGAGCTTGAGCATGCCCACGTTGGCCTGGTAGAACGCCGCGCGGAAACGGCTCTCGTGCTCGGTCAGGTCCTTGCCGACGCGACGCGCCAGCGCCACGGCCATCAGGCTGATCGCAAGCACCGACAGGCCCGCAACCATCAACGTGGCCAGCCTCACCAGCGTCGCCATCCGCAACAGCGCCTGCGAGAACGCCTGGCTCTGCACCTGCATCCGCCGATCAAGGTCACCCAGTTGCTGCAGGTAGCGATCACGCGCGGCGATCGGCAGCGGGCCACTGTCGTGCCGCAGCTGCAATTCATCGACCAGGCGCTGCACCGCCATCAGGTCGCCGTCGGTCTTCCGCCACAGCGCGGTTGCTTCGCGGAAGGCACCGATATCGCGTGCATAGCGGAACGAGAACACCAGGCGCGGAATATCAGCGCGCGCGTTGCCGCCCTGCAGGAACCCCTGCCTGGCCTTGGCTTCATCCGGCTCAGCCTGCTCCAGCGCCAGCCGCGCCTGCAGATCGCCCAACGGCACCTGCAGGGCCTGGCGCGCGTCGTCCAGGTCCTGGGCATCGCCCCGCGCCAGGTAACGACTGAGCGCGGCGGTTGCATCCTGCTGACCGCGCGACCAGTAGCCCTGGCCGGCAATCCAGGCGGTGGAGGCCGCCTGCAGTTCCTGGATCAGCGCGGACAGTGCGACCAATCCAATCGCCATGCCCGTCAGCAACGCAAATCGCAGTCCCAGGCCCCGGGTCATGGGAACCCGTCGGCTCTGCTGGTCCGTGCCACTCCTACCCATCCCGGATCCCCCCGAATGTGCTGCGGTGACAACCTCCCTTGGAACTGGCTCAGCCTAGGACCGGGAATGTGTTGACCATGCGAAAAAGGGGACGGAGGGGATTAAGTCGTTTATGGCATAAGCACCTGGCCTGCCATTTACGACTTAATCCCCTCCGTCCCCTTTTTGCGGGCCCGGAACGGGCAACGCCAGCCCGAAGGCTGGCGTTGTCAGGGCTGCGGTGCGGCTCAGTAGCTGCGCGGGCCGCGCGGCTTGAAGCCGTCACGACGCGGCGGGCGGCTGTCGCGGTCACCGCCGCGGTCGCCACCGTGGCCACCCGGACCACCCGGGCCGCCACGACGCGGGCCACCCGGGCCGCCCGGACCACGCTTGTCGAAGCGCGGCTTGAACGGACGCGGGGCCGGGTTGGTGTCTTCACCCGGCGCCAGCGCGCGCATCTGCAGCTGCTGGCCCGACACCCACACCTTCTGCAGGTGCGACAGCACGTCCGGCGGCATCTGCGCCGGCAGGTCCAGCAGCGAGAAGTCGTCGTGGATGTCGATGCGGCCGATGAAGCGGCTTTCCAGGCCCGCTTCGTTGGCGATGGCGCCGACGATGTTGGCCGGCTTCACGCCGTGCTGGTGGCCGACCGAAATACGGTAGGTCTCCATGCCCTGCTCCGGCGCACCACGCGGCGGAACCTCGCGGCGCGGGCGCTGCTCGAAACCACCTTCGGCATCGTCACGACGCGGGCCACGCTCGAAACGCGGGCCGCGCTCGTTGCGGTCGAAGCGATCGCCACGCTCCGGGCGGTCGCCACGGTCGAAGCGCTCGCGCGGTGCACGCTCTTCGCGCGGCGCACGCACCGGCGGCTGCAGCAGGAACGGGGTGTCACCCTGCAGCATCTTGGCCAGCGCGGCAGCCACTTCGATGGCCGGCACGTTCTGCTCGTTCTCGAAGCGCTCCAGCAGCTGGCGGTAGAAGTCCAGGCCACCGGCACCGAGGGTTTCGGTGATGCGCGAGGTGAACTTGTTGATGCGGGTATCGTTGACCGCTTCCACGCTCGGCAGCTGCATCTCCTCGATCGGCTGGCGGGTAGCGCGCTCGATCTGGCGCAGCATGCCCTTCTCGCGCGGGGTGGCGAACAGGATCGCTTCACCGCTGCGGCCGGCGCGGCCGGTACGGCCGATGCGGTGCACGTAGCTTTCGGTGTCGTACGGGATGTCGTAGTTCAGCACGTGGCTGATGCGCTCCACGTCCAGGCCGCGGGCGGCCACGTCGGTGGCAACCAGGATGTCCAGCTTGCCTTCCTTCAGCATGGCGATGGTGCGCTCACGCTGGGCCTGCTGCATGTCACCGTTGATCGCGGCCGCGGCCAGGCCACGGGCCTGCAGCTTGCTGGCCAGTTCTTCGGTGCCGGCCTTGGTGCGGGCGAAGATGATCATCGCATCGAACGGCTCGACTTCCAGGATGCGGGTCAGCGCGTCCAGCTTGTGCATGCCGCTCACCCACCAGTAACGCTGGCGGATGTTGGCCGAGGTGGTGGTCTTGGCCGCGATGGTCACTTCCACCGGGTCCTGCAGGTAGGTCTGCGCGATGCGGCGGATCTGCGGCGGCATGGTGGCCGAGAACAGCGCAACCTGGCGCTGTTCCGGCAGCTTCTTCAGCACGGCCTCGACGTCATCGATGAAGCCCATGCGCAGCATTTCATCGGCTTCGTCCAGCACCAGCGTCTTCAGCTCGGACAGGTCCAGGGTGCTGCGGTCGAGATGGTCGATCACGCGGCCGGGAGTACCGACCACGATGTGCACGCCGCGGCGCAGCGCCGACAGCTGCTGGCCATAGGGCTGGCCGCCGTACACCGGCAGCACGCGGAAGCCGGGAATCTTCGACGAATAGGACTGGAACGCCTCGGCGACCTGGATGGCCAGTTCGCGGGTCGGCGCCAGGATCAGGGCCTGGGGCTTGATCTGCTGCAGGTCGATGTTGGACAGTACCGGCAGGGCGAAGGCCGCCGTCTTGCCGGTACCGGTCTGGGCCTGGCCCAGCACGTCGCGGCCTTCCAGCATCGCCGGGATGGTGGCGGCCTGGATCGGCGACGGGGTTTCGTAGCCGATGGCGGTGACCGCCTGCATCACGGGTTCGGACAGGCCGAGCTGCGCAAACTGCAGCGGCGCTTGGGAATCTTGGGACATGGGGAACTCCAAAGGCACTGCCGTCGTTCTGGCAGTGCGATAAAAAAGGGATGGTCCGCGCTTTGGGCGCCCTTCTTATCGCGTGCCCTGGCGCTGCTCGGTCGGAGGAGATTTAACTCGCTCAGAGCGGAATGATACCGCATTGATCCTGAACGAGGCGTACAGCTTTTCCGGGCGCGTGCGGTCATGCCCGGTGCTGGCGCACAATACGCGCCCTCTTTCCGGCCCGGCCACCGGCCTGCGCCCTCTTCCCAGGAACCCCGCTCCATGCAGATTCTCGAATTCGACCTCGACGGCGACTACGTCGAACTCAAGCAGCTGCTCAAGCTGGCCGACCTGGTCACCAGCGGCGGCGAGGCCAAGATGGTCATCAGCGAAGGCCAGGTGCTGGTCGACGGTGAGGTCGAACTGCGCAAGGCCTGCAAGATCCGCGCTGGCCAGGTGGTTGAATTCGCCGACAGCCAGATCCGCGTGCTGGCTGCCGGCTGATCTGAACCCGTTCAGGCCACGCGCTGGGTCAGGTGCGAGGCGATCAATTGCCTGAACGGCGCCACGCCCTGCGCCACGCGCAGGCCGGCCGCACGCAGCAGCCGCGCCGGGCGTCGATCGTCGGTGTACAGGCTGGCGATCGCGTTGGTGGCCTCGTACAACGGCCGCGACGCCAGTCGATGGCCACGCTGATATCGGGCCAGCATGCCCTCGGCCGCGATGTCGGCGCCACGCCGCTGCTGCCCGACGATGCCCTGCGCCAGCCGCTGTGCGCTGGCCAGGCCCAGGTTGAAGCCATGCGCGGTGACCGGGTGCATGCCCACCGCCGCATCGCCGACCAGCGCAGAGCGCTCGCCCACGAACCGGTGCGCGTACACCCCTACCAGCGGATACGCCTGCGGCGTGGCCACCGGCTGCATCCGGCCCAGGCGGTGTTCGAAGCAGGCACTGATGGCCTCACCGAACGCCACCTCGTCCATCGCCAGCAGTTCCTCGATCTGCCGCGGCGGCAGCGTGATCACCGCCGATGCCTGGCCCTCGTTGAGCGGCAGCAATGCCATGGTGCGGCCATAGCCGAACCACTCCCACGCAGTGTGGTGGTGATCGCGCTCGACCTGCATGCGGCAGACCAGCATCGATTTGCCGAAGTCACGCATCTGCGCGCCGATGCCGAGCATGCGACGGGTTGCCGAAAAGCGGCTGTCGGCAGCCACCAGCAGCCGCGCGTGCAGCTTGCTGCCGTCGTCCAGCGTAACCACGTGGCCCTGTGCATCGGCCTGCACGCCCAGCACCTTGCGGCCATCGAACAACTCCAGCCCGTCCTGGCCCTGCACGGCATCCCACGCGGCGCGGCGGATCAGATGGTTGGGCACCAGCCAGCCCAGCGGCTGGCCGTCGACCTGGCTGCTGGCGAAGGTCAGCGCAAACGGTGAGCCGCCGTTCATCACCCTTGCGTCGCGCAACTCGGCCACTTCGGCCTGCGCCAGGCGCTGCCACAGCCCCAGCTGCTCCAGGCTCTGCCGCGAGGCATGGGTCAGCGCGATCTCACGACCATCGAAGGCCGCCTCGGCCAGTACCTGGCGCGGCTGCACCTCCACCAGCCCGACCTGCAGGCCGCTACCGGCCAGCGCGCGTGCGAAGCACAGTCCCGCCGGGCCCGCGCCGACCACCACCACGTCCATCCTGCGCATGCGCGCCTCCTGCCGTTGATCCAGTCCGCGCCAGCATAGCGCCACGCAGCTGACCGGCCTTGATCTGGATCAGGCCCGGCTCACAACAACGCGAACACCAGCGCCAGGATGGCCAGCAACGATACCGCCCAGACCAGGCTGCGCACATAGGGCACGCCGGCGGCATACAGCGGCAGATAGACCACTCGTGCCCAGAAGTAGGCCTGCGCGGCCAATGCGGTGGTGTCGTTGCTGCGCCCGGCCAGCACCACCGCGATCGCGGCGGCGGCGAAGAACGGGAAGGTCTCCAGGAAGTTGGCCTGGGCCCGCTGCAGGCGGCCGGCCAGCGCACTGAGCGGCCGGGCCTGGCCATCACGCGCCGAGGCATTCCACTTCAGGCCACGCTCGCGGGTGACCACGGTGGAGGTAGCGAAGATGTAGACAAAGCCCAGCAGCACCGACCAGGCCAGCATCGTCAGTTCAGTTGCCATCGCTGTGCTCCTCAGGGTGCCGATGCACGCAGGCTGTAACCGGCCAGGCGCCACACCTGGTCCTCGTCGAAACGGAACGACACCAGTTCGCGTACCGGCTGCGCGCTGTTGGCGAAACGGGTTGGGAAGCTGACGTTGATGTACAGGCCTTCGGGCACGGCGGCACCGGCGCCGTACTTGACCCGGGTGATGGTCGGCTGGCCGCGGCCGGCCATCGCGCCCAACCGCGTGCGCTCGGTGGTCAGCTGGCTGACGAAGGCCGCCTTGGGCACCGCACGTCGCGCGACGGCGGAGGCGCCTTCCCACAATTCACCGGCACGATTGGCATCGACCAGCTGCGCCGCCTTCACTGCGGCCGCGCCCATTTCCGCGTCCTGCTTCTGCACCTGCGCCTGCTGCGCGGCGGTCAACGCCGGGGCACCGGCGGTGGCCGGCTTCGCGGCCGCCGGCGATGCCGGCGCCGGGCGCGCGGGTGCCGGGGCAGGAGTGGCCGGCGCAGGCACCTGCGCCAACACAGTGAAGGGCATCAGGGACAGCAGCAGGAGCACGCGCTTCATGGACACCGCCGGTTACCGGGAAAGAACCGCAGTCTACGCCAGCGCAGTGAGCTGTTCGTCAGCGCGCGTGGGCGCTGCCCTCGACCACCGCAGCGTCGGCCTGCGCGGCAGGCTTTCCGGCCTCCGCAGGAGCCTGCTCGGCCACCGGCGGTGGCTCGGACGGCGCCGGCGGCAGCGTGGCCACATCGATCTCCGACAGCGGGCTCTCTTCAGGACACACCGCATCCGGGAAACCGAAGCGCTGCTTCAGTGCCTGGCCACAGCTGTTGATCGACTCCATGTCAGCACCTTCGCGCTTGCACTGCTGGTCGAAGGCGATCAGGAACGCATCCTTGCGCTGTACGAAATCATCGCCGCAGGCGCGCATCTGCTTGATCCGCTCCAGGTCGTCCTGCACCGCGTTGGTGCCATCCAGGCCGTACTGGCGCAGCTCGTCGGGGGTCAGCAGGCGCAGGCTGCGGTTGGGCACGGTCATCATCAGATCGGCCACGCCCACCGCCACGCCGTTGCGCTGCAGGTAATCCTTCACGTTGTCGTAGACCTCGTGCAGCTCGCGATTGAGTTCAGCACGCGAGGTGGCCTTGGAACTGATGCGCATCATGCGGTGGATGCCGACCTTGCCCGACAGCAGGCGGTTGTCACCGGCGGCCAGCACGAACACGCAGGCACTGTGGCAGATCGAGCCTTCGCGCACCCAGATGGTCCAGCCCGATTCACCGATGCTGTCACCGGCCACGATGGCCGATTCCACCTGGCCGCCGCTGGAATCCAGGTCGAGGATGCGCTTGTGGATCTTCTGCTCGTCGGCGACCACGGCCAGCCGCCACATCATCTCGGCGAAGCCCGGATTGATCTTTCCGGAATAGCGCACGCGCATCAGGCCACGCTCGGCGCAGGGCGCCAGCGCCTGGCTGATCTGATCGCGCTGCAGGCCCTCCAGCTCGATGCCATCACCGGCGTCGCCGGCGTACTCGGTGCTGCAGCTGACCCAGGCGCGGCCATTCTCCAGTTGCGCCTGCGGCCACGGCCGATCGGCCCGGCTGCGCGGCGGAGCGGGCGGCGGCGGTGCGTCAGCCGCATTGATCGACACCATGTTCTCGCCATCACTGGCCGGCGCCCGCGCCGCCTTGTCGGCAGCGGTCACATTGCCCGGATTCTCCAGCTGACTGCAGCCCGCCAGGGCCAGGCACAACAGGGGCAACCAGCGGAGTTTGGCGGACATCGGGCAACCGGCCTTCAGGGGAGCAAGGGCCACAGTCTACCTGTCCAAACCGCGCATTCAGCGCGCAGCACTGAACCCCTTCTGACCCTTGGGAAAGCGTGTCGACCAAGGTCGACACCTACCAACAGCAAAAGCGTGCCGACCAACGGTCGGCACCCACCAACAGCAGCGACCAACTGTCAGAGGTGGGGCGGTGTGGGTTGGCAGGACCGTTGGCGCCATGGATGGCGCCATCGAGCCCCCAAGGACGGGTTTACGGCGTGTCCTGCCAGCCCACACCGCCCCGCCATCCCACGGACTGCCAGCTCTTGATTGAGACGTTGACGTTGCGGGTGCAGGGCTGCAAGCCCTGCCAGTACCCTCTCCAGCATCCATGTCCGAATCCGGCGAGTATCCCCACCCGCACCCGCCTAGACTGGCGCCATGGACACCGCTCTCGCCCTCGACACCGCCGCCTGTGACCGCGCCCGCCTGGCCCGTGACGCGCGCTTCGACGGCGTGTTCTTCACCGCCGTGCGCAGCACCGGCATCTATTGCCGCCCGGTGTGCCCCGCGCCCCCGCCAAAGCCGCGCAACATCACCTACTACCCGAGCGCCGCTGCCGCCGCCGCCGCCGGCTACCGGCCGTGCCTGCGCTGCCGCCCGGAACTGGCGCCCCAGGCCCAGCAGGCACTTGCCGGCCAGGCCGTGCAGCGCGCCCTGGCCCTGATCCAGGGTGGCTTCCTGCAGGAACAACCGGTGGCAGACCTCGCAGAGAAGATCGGACTCAGTGCACGCCAGCTGCAACGGCTTTTCGTTGAACACCTGGGCGCGACACCCGGACAGATCCACGCCACCCATCGCCTGCTGCTGGCCAAGCAGCTGTTGACCGAAACCACGCTGCCGGTGACCGACGTCGCGCTGGCAGCCGGCTACAACAGCCTACGCCGCTTCAATACCGCGTTCCTCCAGGGCTGCGGCATGGCCCCCACCGCGCTGCGCCGCCAGCATCAACCGCTCGCCGCCGATGAGGGGGGCCTGGTGCTGCGCCTGGCCTACCGGCCGCCGCTGGACTTCCCACGCATGCTGGCGTTCCTGCGCAAGCGCAGCCTGCCCGGCATCGAACTGATCGGCGAAGACAGCTACCAGCGCGTGTTGGGCACGCCTGAGCGGCCCACCCTGCTGCGCGTCACCGCCGATCCGAAACGGCCGGAACTGCACCTGCAGCTCAGCGCCGTCGATCCACGCCTGATCCCGGACATCGTGCGTCGCGTGCGCCGCGTGTTCGACCTGGATGCCGACCTGCAGCAGGTGCACGCCGCACTGGGCGAAGAACCGCTGCTGGCGCGCGGCATCGCCGAACGCCCCGGGCTGCGTGTTCCGGGCGGCTGGGATGGATTCGAAGTGGGCGTGCGCGCGGTGCTCGGCCAGCAGGTCAGCGTCGCCGCAGCCACCACGTTCGCACGCCGGCTGGTGGATGCCTTCGGCGCACACCTGCCGGGCATGCCATCGGACTTTGATCGCCAGTTCCCCGCACCCGAGGTGCTGGCCGAGGCACCGCTGGAATCGATCGGCCTGCCGCGCAGCCGTGCCGCCACGGTGCGCGCGCTGGCCGCCGCCTGCGCCAGCGGCCAGCTCGATTTCGGGCCTGGCCAGGCGCTGGAAGAATTCGTCACCCGCTGCGTGGCACTGCCCGGCATCGGCCCGTGGACCGCGCAGTACATCGCCCTGCGGGGTCTCGGCCAGCCTGATGCCTTCCCCGCCGGCGACCTGGTGCTGCAGCAGGTCCTCGGCCATGCGCAGGGCCAGCGCCTGAGCGAACGTGCGACCGAAGCGCGCTCGCAACCCTGGCGGCCGTGGCGCGCGTATGCCGTGCTGCACCTGTGGCACCTGTCCGGCACTTTCGTTGGAGAACCGACATGACCCTGTTGTTCGACCGTTTCGACAGCCCGATCGGCGTGCTCACCATCGCCGGTGACGAGCGCGGACTTGCGCATGTGCTGTTTCCGGAAAACCGCCATCCGGCGCGTGGCCGCGACGACTGGCACTACGCGCCGGATGCGCTGCCGGAAGCCCGCCAGCAGTTGCTGCAGTTCCTGCACGGCGAACGCAGCAGCTTCGATCTGGAACTGGCACCGCGCGGCACGCCGTTCCAGCTGCGCGTGTGGCAAGCGCTGGCGCTGATCCCGTTCGGGCAGACCTGGAGCTACCTGCAGCTGGCGCAGCATCTGGGCCAGCCCAGCGCAACCCGCGCGGTGGGCGCCGCCAACGGCCGCAACCCGTTGCCGATCATCCTGCCCTGCCATCGCGTGATCGGCAGCAACGGCGCACTGACCGGGTTCGGTGGCGGCCTGGAAACCAAGGCCGCACTGCTGCGCCTGGAACAACGCCAGGCACCATTGTTTGCATGAGGGCCGGCCGGGCTGCGCCCGGCACCCGCAGAAACAACGGCAACGTCAAAAACCAGACCGGCTCTGGATTGATGTGGGTTGGGCGGCGCGGGGGCAAGGAAGAATGTGCGGACACGCTGCGCCCTTCCGCGCAGCGTGTCTTGGGCCGGTCATTGCGCCGGCTTATCATGCGCGGATGACTTCCGTACGCCTGACCTGCGCGCTGGCGCTGCTGCTGCCATTGGCCGCCTGCACCACCGCGCCCGCCCCTTCCGCCTCCGTTGCCACGCCCGTCGCTGCGGCTGCGCCGCCGAAGCTGCTGCTGATCTCCATCGACGGCCTGCGCGCCGACGCGCTCGATCGCGGCCTGACCCCGAACCTGCAGCGGCTGATCGACGGTGGCGTGCGTGCACGCTGGATGACCCCGTCCTATCCGTCGCTCACCTTCCCCAACCACTACACCATCGTCACCGGCCTGCGCCCGGACCACCACGGCATCGTCAACAACAGCATGGACGACGAGGCACTGGGCCGTTTCGAACTGAGCAACCGCGAGGCGGTCACTACCAGCGCGTGGTGGGGCGGCGAGCCGATCTGGGTCGGCGCCGAGAATGCCGGCGTGCGTTCGGCCACCACCTCGTGGCCGGGCAGCGAGTCGGAAATCCGCGGGGTGCGCCCGAGCCAGTGGCGCATCTACGACGGCCAGGAACCGCTGGAACAGCGTGCCGGCATCGTGCTTGACTGGCTGGCGCAGACCGACGCCGATGCGCCGCGCCTGACCACGCTGTACATGGAGCACGTGGACAAGGCCGGCCACCACTACGGCCCGGATTCGAAGCAGTATGCCGACGCCATCGTGCGCGCCGACCAGATCGTCGGCCAGGTGCTGGATGGACTGCAGCAGCGCGGGCTGGCGTCGACAACCAACGTGATCGTGGTGTCCGACCATGGCATGGCCAGCGTCGCCGAAGGCCACGTGATCGCCACCGAATCGATGGCCGATCCGGCCATCGCGCGCAATGTCAGCCAGGGCCAGTCGGTGGGCTTCGCACCGGTCGCCGGTCGCGAAGCCGACGCCGAACGCGTCCTGCTCGGCCGCCACGCCCACTACGAATGCTGGAAGAAGGAAAACCTGCCGCCGCGCTGGCACTACGGTACGCACCCGCGGGTGCCGCCGATCGTCTGCGCCATGGATGAAGGCTGGGATGCCCTGCATCGGGACAGGATCGCCAAGCGCACCAAGCAGGATCGCGGTTCGCATGGCTACGACAACGCCCTGCCGTCCATGCGTGCGGTGTTCGTGGCCGGCGGCCCGTCGTTCCGCCAGGGCCTGGTGATCGATGGCTTCGACAACGTCGATGTCTATCCGCTGCTGGCGCATCTGCTGCAGGTGCCGGCCGCGCCGAACGACGGCAACCCGGAAACGCTGAAACAGACCCTGCGCTGACGCCGCCGTAGAGCCGGGCCCACGCCCGGCTCAGCGAGCAGGCATAAAAAAACGCGGCGCCAGGCGCCGCGTTTTTCCTTGAAGCGGTCGACCGGCCGGATCAGGCCTTGGCGACAGCCTTCTTCGCCACAGCCTTCTTCGCCGGAGCCTTGGCCACGGTCTTCTTGGCAACCGGGGCGGCGGCGCCTACGGCGACCTTGCTCGCGGTGTGCGAACGGGCGTTGCCGTAGCTGGCGTTGTAGCGCTTGCCCTTGGCGGTCTTGCGGTCACCCTTACCCATGTCTTCAACTCCTCAAGTGTGAAATCTGGTTACCCCGTACTGACACGGGTTCGGCGGGGCCGCCTTGCTGGGCGCCCCCGCGCACGATCGGAAATCCTATCACGGAGCGCCTAGTGCGCGCAGCTGGCGTCGTGCACGTGGCCGTGGTTGAGGCGCAGGTTGACCAGGTGCGCGACGCCCACCAACAGGCCGCCGATGGTCATCACCACCGCATGCGGCACTGCGTTGTGATGCAGCGGGTCGTACAGCACGCCGGCCCACAGCGCGACCAGGCCCGGAATCAGGAAACCCAGCGCGCGCAGCGCACCATGCCGGCGATAGCCCCAGACCAGGCTGAACAGCCCGAGCAGGGTCACGAACACCACCAGCGCCTGCTCCACGCCGTCGCTCAACCAGAACGACAGGCCCAGCGACGGCGCCGCCGCCAGCAGCACGGGGATCACCGCGCAATGCACCGCGCACAGCATCGAACCAGTGGCGCCGAATCGGTCGAGCAGGTGGCGCAGGCGTGAGGACAGGGACATGACTTCCAGCAGGGTCGGCGAATCGTTATGGAATAATATAACATCCGTTCCCGACCCGCACGGTTTCCCCTCCCCCTGTCCCACCGACGGGATTCGTGCGCCCTGCGATTGATACATTGTAACAAAGGACCTGCCCATGCCCGCCCACACCCCCCGGCTCAAGCCGCATTCCCTGGCCCTGGCCCTCGCCGCCCTGCTGCCGTCCGCCGCCTTTGCTGCCGGCCAGGACAGCGCCCATCGTGACCGCCACCTGACCGAGCTGTCGTCGGTGCAGGTCACCGCATCGCCGCTGCAGGGCGATGCCGAATCGCTGGCGCGCCCGGTCGAGGTTCTCGCCGGGGAACGCCTGGACGAGCAGAAGGCCGGCACCCTCGGCGATACCGTAGCCAAGCTGCCCGGCGTGCAGAGCACGTTCTTCGGCCCGGGCGTCGGCCGCCCGATCATCCGCGGCCAGGAAGGCCCGCGCGTGGCGGTGCTGTCCAATGGCATGGGCAACATGGATGCCTCCACGGTCAGCGCCGACCATGCCACCAGCATCGAGCCGTTCCTGGCCGACCAGATCGAAGTGCTGAAGGGGCCGGCCACGCTGCTGTTCGGCAGCGGCGCCATCGGTGGTGCGGTCAACGTGGTCGATGGCCGCATCGCGCGCGAACTGCCGGAGCGTCCGCTCAGCGGCCGTGCAGAACTGCGCGGCAATTCGGTGAACAACGAACGCAGCGGCATGTTCCGCCTCGATGGTGTCAGCGGCAACGTCGTGCTGCATGTGGACGGCCTGGTGCGCAATGGCGACGACTACCGCATCCCGGGTTACGCGGTGATCGACAGCCTGGAAGATCACCACGACCACGATCATGACCACGATGCGGCCGAGAGCGAAGAACCGCGCCGTGGCCGCCTGGACAACAGCTCGATCCGCACTCGCGCCGGTGGCGTCGGCGCAACGTGGCTGGGCGACGGTGGTTACTTCGGCGTATCGGCCAGCACCTACCGCACCAACTACGGCATTCCCAATGGCGCGCACGTGCATGCCGACGGTGATGATCATGGTCATGACCACGGCCACGACCACGGCGATGAAGAGGAAGGCGGCGACGAGCATGACGTGCGCATCGACATGGTGCAGAACCGCTTCGAGACCAAGGCCGGCATCTACGACCCGGTCTCGTTCCTGAAGAACATCAACGCACGCGTGGCCTACACCGACTACGAGCACGTGGAGCTGGAGGCCGGCACGCCGTCGACCCGCTTCACCAACCGTGGCATCGAAGCGCGCCTGGAAGCGGTGCAGCAGCAGATCGGCGGCTGGGACGGCGCCTTCGGCCTGCAGTTCGGCAACAGTGATTTCGGCGCCAAGGGCGAAGAAGCCTTCGTTCCGGATACCGGCACCAGGAACATCGGCCTGTTCGTGCTGCAGGAAAAGCAGTTCGGCCCGTTCAAGCTGGAACTGGGCGGCCGCCACGACCAGGTCAAGCTGGACCCGACCGGTGACTACCGTCGCCGCACCTTCGGTGCCACCAACCTGTCCGCTGCGGGCATCTGGAAGCTCAACGACGCGGTGGACCTGCGCATTGGCGTGGACAGTTCCGAGCGTGCGCCGACCAATGAAGAGCTGTACGCCGCCGGCGCACACATCGCCACCCGTTCGCTGGAAATCGGTGATGCCAATCTGAAGACCGAGCGCGGCCAGCGCGTGGAACTGGGTATCCACACCCACAGTGACCGCCTGGACTTCTCCGCATCGGTCTACCAGACCAAGTTCAAGGACTTCATCTACCTGGCCGACACCGGCGTTACCGAAGGACTGCCGGTCCGTGCCTGGACCCAGCAGGACGCGGTGTTCCGCGGCGCCGAGGCCGAAGCGCTGGTGCACCTGTTCGAAGGGGGTGCCGGTGATTGGGACCTGCGCCTGTTCGGCGATTACGTGAAGGCCAAGCTGGATGGCAGCGGCAGCCGCAACCTGGACATCGCGGTGCCACATGGCGACCACAACCACAACTACACGGTGGAACTGGCCAACACCGGCTACCTGCCGCGCATCGCTCCGGCCCGCGTCGGTGCCGACCTGCGCTGGTCGAAGGATGGCTGGCGCGCGTCGGTCGGCGCGGTGCGTTACAGCCGCCAGAAGGACGTCGCGCAGAACGAGGAACCGAGCAGCGGCTACACCCTGGTCGATGCGCACCTGGCCTACCGTTGGGACCGCAACGCCAGCAACAGCTACGAGGTGTTCCTGGATGGCAGCAACCTGACCAACCGCGAAGTGCGCCCGCATACCTCGCTGCTGCGCGACTACTCGCCGCTGCCGGGTCGTGGCGTCGCTTTCGGCATCCGCGCGTTCTTCTGATCGCGCACGGCGGGGTCGGAGCCCATTCCGCAGGAAAGGGCTCTTGACCTCCCTCATCCACGCATGGCGTGGATCTAAAGCATCTCCAGCGGGGGCCTTCGGGCCCCCGTTTTCATTTCCGCCAACACCATCACGCAAGCGTCACAAAGATGTGCGTACGACAACAAACGGACAATCCCGTCACTCAATGTCTCGCCAACCGGACATTAATGTCCGAAAATGAACCCATGACCGCCCAACGTGCCGATGCCGCTGCCCGCCGTGCCCTCATCCTCGACGCCGCCGATCATGTGTTCGGCCAACATGGCGTCACCGCTCCACTGGACCTGGTGGTCGAACGCGCCCAGGTGGGCCGCGCCACCCTGTACCGCAACTTCCCCGACCGCACTGCGCTGATCCAGGCGCTGCTGCAGCGTACGGTTGACCGCATCCGGCGCCAGGTCGAACAGCTCGGCGACCGCGACGACGCCCTGTTCGAGGTGTTCGAGGGCATGGCCCAGCGCATCATCGATTCGCCTGCCCTCGCCGATTACTGGCGTGCGGTGGATTCGGACGTGCCGGCCATGCGCACCGCGCGCGAGACCGTGCGTGACCTGCTGGAAGCGCCGATTGCCCGTGCCAAGGCCGCCGGCCTGTGCCGCGCCGATCTGGAGAAGACGGATATTTCACTGATCTCGGGCATGCTGGGCGCAGCCCTGCGCGGCAAGACCCGCGACGAGCGCGCCCAGCTGGCCGGGCGTGCCCTGCAGCTGCTGCGCGGGGGTCTGCAGGGAGCACCCAGCGAGGCGCCCTGATGGTCCAGCCGTATCTGAAGCCGGTTCCGGATTGGGAGGAGCACGAGAAGCCGACCATGCCCGGTTCGGCTTCGATGCCCTGGCATCCGCCCCATCGACGCGTGGCCTATGCACTGGTGTCGCTGCTGGTGGCGATCACCGGCGGCCTCGGCAACGCGCTGGTCACCGCGAACCTGCCGTTCCTGCAGGGCCAGCTGGCACTGACGCCGACCCAGGGCAGCTGGCTGGTCGCGGCCTACGCGATGGTCAATGTCACCGCCAACCTGCTGGCCTTCAAGTTCCGCCAGCAGTACGGCATCCGCCTGTTCGCCGAGATCGGCCTGGGCCTGTACGCGGCGCTGGCGGTGCTGCATCTGTTCGTCGGCAGTTTCGAGACCACCCTGTTGACCCGCGCCGCCAGTGGCTTCGCCGGCGCCGCCTGTTCGACACTGGGCACGCTGTACATGCTGCAGGCGCTGCCGCGCCGCTTCACCGGCAACCTGCTGGTGGTGGGTGTGGGCCTTTCGCAGCTGGCAGTGCCGATCGCCTGGATCGTCTCGCCGGGCCTGGTCGATACCGGCCAGTGGCACCAGCTCTATTCATTCGAGGCCGGCCTCGCCCTGTGCGCGTTCGCGGCGGTGGTGGTGCTGAAGCTGCCGCCCGGCATCCAGATCAAGGCGTTCGAGCCGATGGATTTCCTCACCTTCGCCCTGCTCGCCCCTGCCGTTGCCCTGCTGGTGATCGTGCTGGCACAGGGCTATACGCGCTGGTGGCTGGATACGCCGTGGCTGGGGTGGGCACTGGTCGCCTCCATTGCGCTGTCCACCACTGCCTTCATCATCGAACACTACCGCCGCAACCCGCTGCTGCAGACGCGCTGGCTGGCCAGCCTGCCGGTACTGCACTTCATCGTCGGCGCGTTCCTGATCCGCTTCCTGACCACCGAGCAGTCCTACGGCGTGGTCAACCTGATGCGCACGCTGGGCATGGGCCCGGACCAGCTGCGACCGCTGTTCGGCGTGATCCTGGCCGGCGTGATCACCGGCATCGCGGCGGCGTCGCTGACGTTCGGTCCGAAGCGGCTGATCGCCCAGCTGCTGATGGCGATCCTGCTGCTGGGCACCGCTGCCTTCTTCGACCAGCACCGCACCAGCCTGGACCGGCCGCACGACTTCTACGTCAGCCAGTTCCTGGCCTCGGTCGGCGCCGGCATGTTCATGGGCCCGCTGATCATGCTCGGCATCTCCGCTGCACTGAAGCAGGGCGTGGACCACATGATCACCTTCCTGGTCACGCTGTCGATCACCCAGACCCTGGGCGGCCTGGCCGGTTCGGCGGTACTCGGCACCTTCCAGCTGCATCGCGAGCAGCTGTACTCCAGCGCGTTGACCAGCCAGCTCGATCCGGCCGACCCGGTGGTCGCGCAGCGCCTGCGCCTGCAGCAGCAGCTGTACAGCGCACAGATCACCGATCCGGTCCTGCGCAGCGCGCAGGGCAGCGCGCAGCTGGCGCAGATCACACGCCGCGAAGCCAATGTGCGCGGCTTCAATGATGTGTTCACCCTGAGCGGCTGGCTGGCCATCGGCTTCCTGTGCTGGTTGCTGCTGCTGTCGCTGCGTACCGCCGTGCTCAAGCAATGGCGCAAGCGCCACCCCACGTCCCCTGCTGCGGCCACGCCGGCCGCGCCCCGTTGAGTTGATCGCCATGCCCCCTGTCCCGCCCCGCCCAGACGACATCGACGCCGACAACGTCACCCCGCCGCCACCGACCGATGCGGCGCCTGCGCCCACGCCCGCGGCGCCGGCGGCCGCGCCGAAATACCTCAAGCCCAGCGCGCGCAGCGTGGTGGTGATGGTGGTGGTGGCGTTGCTGGGGATCGCACTGATCCTGCGTGCCTGGCACCTGTGGCCCTTCACCAGCAGCGTGATGGTGACCGACAACGCCTATGTGCGCGGGCAGATCACGGTGATGGCGCCGCAGGTGAACGGCTACGTGACCGAGGTGCTGGTCAAGGACTTCCAGCATGTAAAGAAGGGCGAACCGCTGTTGCGCATCGATGACCGCATCTATGCGCAACGTGTCGCCCAGGCACAGGCGACGCTGGACAGCGCACGCGCGGCACTGGCCAATTCGGACCAGTCGCAGGCGCAGAACCGTGCGCAGATCGCCTCCGCACACGCCACGCTGTCGGCGGGCCAGGCCGAACTGCAGCGCTCGCGCAACGAGGCCCGCCGTTACGAGGAGCTGGCCGCACAGCAGCTGGTGTCGGTCAACGACCGCGACAAGTTCCGCACCAGCCAGGCCTCGGCGCAGGCCAGCGTGCAGCAGTCGCAGGCGCAGATCCGCATCGCCGAGGAAACGCTGGTATCGACCCGGGTGGCACGCAAGAGCCTGGAAGCGCAGGTGGAGAGCGCGCAGGCACAACTGGAACTGGCCCGCATCGACCTGGCCAATACGGTGATCCACGCACCGCGCGACGGCCAGATCAGCGAGGCCAGCGTGCGCGTGGGCCAGTACGTGGCCGCCGGTTCGCAGCTGCTGTTCCTGGTGCCTGACACGCTGTGGGTGGTCGCCAACTACAAGGAAGGCCAGACCTGGCAGATGGCGATCGGCCAGCCCGCCTCGTTCTCGGTGGACGCCTTCCACGGCCAGGTGCTGAGCGGCCGCGTGGAGGAGATCGCGCCCGCCACCGGGTCCGAGTTCAGCGTGCTGCGCCCGGACAACGCCAGCGGCAACTTCACCAAGGTGGTGCAGCGGCTGCCGGTGCGCATCAGGATCGACGGGGAGCAGAAGCTGGGAGCACAGCTGCGTCCAGGCATGTCGGTGATCGTGCGGGTGGATACCGCGACCAAGCCGATGGACTAGGGTACAGGCCCGGTTGCGCCGATATGAAACGGGGTCAGATCCCTTTGCCAATGGCGAATGGATCCGACCCCGCTCCCATGCCGGCCAGCGGCCGGCACTATCGTTGCGTTACCCGGCGCAGCGCGCGCAGAGCCCGTGCACTTCCAGGGTCTGTGCCTGCGGCTGGAAGCCCAGCTCCTTGGCGCGCTTTTCCAGCTGGGTGACGATCTCGCGGTCTTCCAGCTCCACCGCGCTGTGGCAGCTGTTGCAGATCAGGAACGGCACCGAGTGCGCCGCGCTGCTGGGGTGATGGCAGGCCACGAAGGCATTCACCGATTCCAGCTTGTGCACGAAGCCGTTGGCCATCAGGAAGTCCAGCGCGCGGTACACGGTGGGCGGGGCATCGGCGCCCACGCCCTTGCCGTTGCGCACCCATTCCAGCAGCTCGTAGGCCTTGACCGGCTTGCCGGCCTCGGCGATCAGCTTCAGTACGTTGGCGCGGATCGGGGTCAGGCGCAGCCCGCGTTCGCGCGAGACACGCTCGACCACCGCCACGAAATCCGATGCGTCGTGGACGTGGTGGTGCGGGGCGGTACAGGCAGTGGCGGTCTTGGCGGGCATGCGTGTTCTCCGGTTCGGGCCTGGCAAGGATGCCTCAGGCCGTTGCTACCTTGGTGATGGCCACATCAATGCGTTTCAAGGCCTGTTCGCGGCCGGCCAGGTACACGGTATGGGAAATGTCAGGACTGACCTGGGTGCCGGTGATGGCCACGCGCAGCGGCTGGGCGACCTTGCCCATGCCGATGTCCAGCGCGGCGGCCACGTCGTGCAGGGCCACGCCGACCGACTCGGCGGTCCACTCCGGCAGCGCCGCCAGCAGCTCGCGGGCCTTGCCCAGCGCCACCTCGGCACCGGCCTTGAAGTGCTTGGCCACCGCCGCTTCGTCGTACTCGGCCAGCGGCTGGTACCAGACCACGGCCTTCTCGGCCATTTCCTTCAGGGTCTGCACGCGTTCACGCAGCGCGATCACCACGTCCTCCGGGGCGGGGCCGGCGGCCACGTCCAGGCCCAGCTTCTGCAGCTGGTAGACCAGGTGCGGCACGATGGCAGCCACATCCTCGGTCTTCAGGAAGTGCTGGTTGACCCAACCCAGCTTGGCCATGTCCAGGCGCGAGGCCTTGGAATTGCAGTCCTTCACGTCGAACAGCTCGATCAGTTCCTGGCGGCTGAACAGCTCCTGGTCACCGTGCGACCAGCCCAGGCGGGCCAGGTAGCTCAGCAGCGCGTCGGGCAGGTAGCCGGCGTCCTTGTACTGCATCACGTCGGCCGCGCCGGTGCGCTTGGACAGCTTGGCGCCCTGCTCATCAAGGATCATCGGCATGTGGCCGAACTTCGGCACCGGCGCACCGATGCCTTCGTACAGGTTGATCTGGCGCGGGGTGTTGTTGATGTGGTCGTCGCCGCGGATGACCTCGGTGATGCCCATGTCCCAGTCGTCCACCACCACTGCGAAGTTGTAGGTGGGGTAGCCGTCCGGGCGGAAGATGACCATGTCATCCAGCTCGCTGTTGGCGATCTCGATGCGGCCCTTGATCAGGTCGTCGAACACCACCGTGCCTTCCAGCGGGTTCTTGAAGCGGATGACGCGGTTCGGGTCGTCCTTGTACGGCAGGCCCAGCTCGCGCGCGGCGCCGTTGTAGCGCGGCTTTTCCTGCCGGGCCATGGCGGCTTCACGCATCGCGTCCAGCTCTTCGCGGGTTTCGTAGGCGTAGTACGCCTTGCCGTTGGCGATCAGCTGCTCGGCCACTTCCTGGTAACGGGCGACGCGCTCGGTCTGGTAGATCGGGCCCTCGTCGTAATCCAGGCCCAGCCACTCCATCGCCTCCAGGATGGCGTCGATCGCGCCCTGGGTGCTGCGTTCACGGTCGGTGTCCTCGATGCGCAGCACGAACTCGCCGCCGCGGTGGCGGGCCTCCAGCCAGCAGTACAGCGCGGTGCGGGCACCGCCGATGTGCAGGTAACCGGTGGGGCTGGGGGCGAAGCGGGTGCGGCAGATCATGAGGCGCTCGGGGAACGGGAATCCCCCGATTTTACCAGCCCACCGCCCCCGACGGAAAAAGGGGACGGAGGGGATTAAGTCGCGATTGCCGAGCCGATGCGGCTACGGACGGGAAGCGGAGGGGAGAAACGACTTAATCCCCTCCGTCCCCTTTTATGGTTCAGCCTTGCGCGGGAACGGCTGCTCGCGCATGGCGGCGTTGTAGGCGAACGAGGCGACGATGGCCGCGGCCTGCTTCAGGTCTTCCGGCTCGGCGTGGTCCCAGGTGTCCAGGTGGCTGTGGTGGACGTTGCTGAAGTAGTCCAGGCGGTCCTGGATGAACTGGAAGCCCGGCAGGCCGATGCGGTCGAAGCTGATGTGGTCGGTGCTGCCGGTGTTGCGGGTGGCCACGGTGGTGGCGCCCACGTCATGGAACGGCGCCAGCCAGGCTTCGAAGATCGGCATCGCCGCCAGGTTTTCCTGGGCGTAGATGCCACGGAAGCGGCCCGAGCCGTTGTCCATGTTGAAGTACACCTGGAACTTGCTGTAGTCGCGCGTCTTGCGCAGCGCACCGGTCGGCTCGCGCAGCGAGGCCGGCAGCGCTTTCTGCGCCGGGTCGGTGGGTTCCGGGAACTGGCCGAAGTGCTTGGCCACATAGGCCTGCGAGCCGATCAGGCCCTGCTCCTCGCCACTCCACAGCGCCACGCGGATGGTCCGCTTCGGCTTGGCACCGGTGGCCTTGAGGATACGCATGGCCTCCATCATCACCGCCACGCCGGCGGCGTTGTCGGCCGCGCCGGTGCCGCTGTGCCACGAATCCATATGCGCGCCGATCATCACCACCTCATCGGGCTTGCTGCTGCCGCGGATCTCGGCCAGCGTGTTGTAACCGGGCTGGTCGGCTTCGTCAGTGAAACGCGCGGCCACGTCCACGCGCAGGCGCACGGTCTGCTTGGCCTTCAGCGCGCGCACCAGCGGGTTGAAGTGTTCGCTGATCATCGCCAGCTCGGGGATGCCCACCGATTCACCGGCCTTGCGCGAACCACCTCCGGCAACACGGATGATGCCGTTGTCCCAGCTGCTGATGCTGATCGAGGCCAGCGCGCCCTCTTCGACGAAGAACGCATTGACCTTGCTCGCCAGCGCCTGGCGCTCCTGGTATTCCTTGACCCGCTTGGCGCGCTCGGCGGTGGCGTCCTGGTCCTTGGGCAGGGTGAATTCCTGCAGGCCTTCCAGCGAGGTGGCGTCGTGGCGATGCGAATCTGCCTCGGTGCCGCGCTTGTACTCGCGTGCTTCGCCCAGCAACAGGATCCTGCCGCGCAGCTTGCCGCGGTACTTCTCGATGTCTTCGGGCTTCTTGATCTCGACCTGCACCAGTTCGCCTTCCACCGGGCCGTTCGTACCCGGCGTCCAGGCCTTGGGCAGCGCATGCAGCGGTTGGATGCGGTCGCCCAGCATTTCCACGCTGGCCGAGGTGAACTCCCAGCCACGGCCGAAATCATCGAAGGCTTCGTCGTGGACGTTGTCCAGCTTCCATTCGTTGAACTTGCCACGGGTCCAGGCGTTGGCGCGGCCCATCGCCGGGGAATTGGTCAGGCGCGGGCCGATGCGCTCGGTGAGGTAGCTGAAGGTGTCCATCACCTGCGAACGATGGAAGGCCTCCTGGCGGATGCGGCTGACCATGTCCAGGTCCACCGTCTCGCGCTGCTGCGCCCCTGCATTGCCCCCCATCGCCAGCGCTACCGCCAGCACACCCCACTTCAGCCCGCTCCACTTCAACACGCCGCACCCCTGCCCTTCGGCTCGATCATCAACCCGTCGAGTCTAGCCAGCAGGGGCGCGGTGATACCGTCCCATCGGTCATGGGCGGTGCGGAAGCGTGCGAACCAAGGTTCGCACCCACAGGAGAGCGGTTGGTTCGCACCCACAGGAGAGTGGCCACACAGGAGAGTGGTTGGTTCGCGCCTGCCAAGCCACCTCATCCACTCCAGCCCAGCCACAGCTGCGCCCGCGCCGGCAGCAGCAGCAACCAGTGCCGCCGGTCGATGCTGCTGCAGCCGTACACCGCCGCATGTGCCGGCCAGTCCTCCGGCAGGCCGCCGATGCCGATCTCGGCCAGCGCCTCCGCTCCGGCCTTCCATGGCCGGTAGCGTGGCACCCTGCCCGCCAGCGCGCCGCGTCCCTGCCGCGCGCCCTGCAACCAGTCCAATCCCTGGCCCTGCAATCCCTCGCAGGTCACCGCGGCCAGCTGGAAGCGGACCAGGCCGGGGGCGATCCGTGCCCCCGGCAGGGCCGCCAGCACGCCATGTGCCTGCAGCAGTGCATCCACTTCCAGCAGGGCCGGAATGCCCTGCCGTGCCCGTTGCCGCAATCCGTGGCGCCAGCCCATGGCGTCCTCCTTACTTCAGTTCCGCGCCAAGCGCGTACCAGTCGACCCGGCGGGTCACCCACATCGCCAGCGCCAGGATCACGAACAGCAGCAGCGAGCCCATCAGCAGCGCGTTGTTCTCCGACACCAGCAGCCCATACAGCGCGCCGTACAACACGGTCAGCAGCGCGGCAAAGCCGAGGCCACGCTTCCAGTGGCCCAGCACGTTGGCCAGGTACACCGCCTGCAGCCCGATGCAGGCCACGGCCGAGACCAGGTAGGCCTTCCAGAACGCGATGTGCTCGGACAGGCTGATCAGCAGCAGGAAGAAGATCGCCAGCGCCAGGCCCACCATCAGGTACTGCAGCGGATGGATGCGCAGCGACTTGATCAGTTCGAACAGGATGAAGCCGACGAAGGTGAGCAGCACGAACAGCACGCCGTACTTGGAAGCGCGGTCGGCCTGGGTATAGGTATCGACCGGATCGACCAGCGACACGGTCACCGCCTGCGAATCGATCGCGCCGTCGCTGCGCAGCTGGCGCTGCGCGTCGGACGCCAGCGAGGACACCGCCCAGCGTGCATCGAAGCCCTGCGCATTGACGCGTCGCTCGTTGGGAAGGAATGCACCACTGAACGACGGATGCGGCCAGCTCGAACGCAGCGCGATGCGGGTGTCATCGCCCACCGGCACCACCGACAACATGCGGCTGCCGTCCAGGCGCAGTTCCAGTTCGACGGTACTGGCGGCCAGGCTGCCGCCCTGGTCGCTGGCGAACCCGGCCACGGGAGCATGCAGGCCGCGACCGACTTCGCTGGCCGCTTCGACGCCTGGCAGCAGCCGCAGCTGCTTTCCGTCCACGCGCAGGTTGGGCGAACCGACCAGCCCGCGCACGTCGGAGACGCCCAGCGCCACATACGGCTGTCCGTAGCTGCGGCCTGCCTTCACCGGGTAGTCGTCGACGGCGAACGTTGCCTTCAGCTGGCCGTTCCAGCTGTACACCGGCACCTTGAACAGGCCGACCTCGCGCTGGCTCGGCAGCATCTCACCGCCCACTTCCAGCGTGGCCGGCATCTGCAGCCAGTGGCCTTCGCTGACCTGCACCTCGGTCTTCTTGTTGCCCTTGGCGTCGACCACCTCGACCTGCTGGCGCTCTACCCACGGCACCACCCGCACCGGCCCGACCAGGCGCTGGACCCCGGCGCGGCTGTCGGCAACCCGCGAGAACGCCTCGTCGCGGTATGCGCTGCGCTCGGTAATGACCCCTCGGATCATCATCAGTGGAACCAGCAGCAGCAGGATCAGCCCGCCGACAATGGCGAACCGCAGCAGCATTTTCAGGGATTTCATGGTCCATCCTCGTTGGAGAGGGCTGCAGGATGGACCGCTGCGGTGAGCAGGGTTTGTGGCGAATTTGAAGCGAGTGTGAAGTCAGCGGCGCGGGCGCTGGCCCGGCACGCTCAACGGCAACCACAGGCTGGCCACGGTGCCGCCGCCGTCACGGGCCTCGACGCTGGCACGGCCGTCATGCAGGCGCGCGACCTCCTGCACGAATGGCAGGCCCAGGCCGGAACTGCGCCGTCCACTAGCGGGGCGCGCCAGCGAATAGAAGCGCTCGAATACCCGATCGCGCGCATAGTCCGGAATGCCCGCCCCCCGGTCGGCCACCTGCAGGCGCACGCCCTGCCCGTCCACCTCGGCCTGCAACGCGATCTCCGCGCCGGACGGCGAAAACGCGATGGCATTGTCGATCAGGTTGTGCAGCGCCTGCCGCAGCAGGTAGGCATCGCCCTGCACGGACAGGTCGGGCGCGCTGCCGATGCGCACCTGTACGCCCGCCGCCTGCGCGCGCACCTGCGCCGCAGCCGCCGCCTCGGCCAGCAGCACCGGCAACGCGATGGGGTCGCGGGTCTGCAGCCAGCCATGCTGCTCCACTTCGGCCAGCGCCAGCAGCTTGTCGATGGTCTCGGTCAGCCGTTCCTGCTGGTCGACGATGCTGCGCGCGAAATGCACGCGGTCGGCCTCGGGCAGCGGCTCCTGCAGCAGCTCGGCGGCACCGCGAATCGCCGCCAGCGGGCTCTTCATCTCGTGCGTCAGTGACTGCACGTACTGTTCGACGTAGGCCTTGCCTTCCAGCTTGCGGCGCATGGTTTCCAGCGCCTGGCCGAGATCGCCGATCTCGTCGCGGCGTCGGCGCGGCGGCGGTACCGGTTCGCCGGCGGTGACCGCGCGGGCATAGCGGCTGAGCTGGCCCAGGCCGGTGGTCAGCCACATCGTCACCAGTACGCCGACCAGCGCCGACAGCCCGATCAGCCATGCCCCGCGCTCGATGATGGCGCGCTGGCTGGCGGCGATGAACGGATCGATGCTGCGGTTGGGCTGGGCCAGGCTGAGCACACCGATCAGCGTGCGTCCGTCGGCCGGGTCATATACCGGCGCCGCCACGTGCATTACGGTATCGCCTTCCTCGCCCGGTACTTCCGGGCTGGAACGGGCGCCGTACTCGCCGCGCAGGGTGCGGTAGACATCGTTCCAGCGCGAGTTGTCGCGGCCGAGGTCGCGGCCCAGCGAGTCGTAGATGACGATGCCTCGGGCGTCGGTGATGGTCACCCGGTAATCCAGCGAGCGCTTCGGGAAGCGCCAGACCATTGCCTTCAGGTCGCGCTGCCGCGCCTTGGCCAGGTTGCGGGTGAAGCCGCCGCTGCGGATGGTGCCGTCCTTGACGTCGGCGGCGGCCATCTCGGCCAGTACGTTGGCCGCATCGACCAGGGTCGACTCCATCGCCTGGCGCACACCCGGTTTCACTTCATTGACGAACACCCGCATCACGAAGAACGCGGCGATGCCGGTGATCAGGAAGAAGCCCAGGAACAGCTTCAGCACCAGGCGCATCGGCTAGACCTCCAGCGCGTAGCCGAGGCCACGGTGGGTGCGGATCGGATCATCACTGGCACCGGCCGCACGCAGCTTGGCGCGCAGCGTCTTTACATGGGTGTCCACGGTACGGTCGGCGCTGTCGGCGCTGCTGTCCCAGCCGCGATCCATCAGCTGTGCACGGCTGAGGATGGCGCCCGGGCGTTGCAGCAATGCCTCCAGCAGCGCGTATTCGTAGCGGGTCAGGTCCAGCGCCTGGCCCCTGAAGCGGATGCGGCGGCCGTCGCGGTCGATGGCAAATGCGCCGTGCTCCTGCCAGCCCGCTTCGGCGCTGCCCGCTGTCGCCAGCGGTGCGGCACGGCGCAGGCGAGCACGCACCCGCGCCACCAGCTCGCGCGGCGAGAACGGCTTGGTCATGTAGTCGTCGGCCCCCAGTTCCAGGCCGAGCACGCGGTCCACTTCGTCATTGCGGGCGGTCAGGAAGATCACCGGCAGCTGCGCAGCCGGGCCCGGCTGCGCGCGCAGCCGCCGGCACACCTCGAAGCCGCCCAGATCCGGCAGGCCCACGTCCAGCACCAGCAGATCGATGCCGCCGGCCTGCAGACGTTGCAGGGCTTCGCTGCCCAGCAGGCAGTGGCTGGCGGCATAGCCTTCGCTGCGCAGCGCATAGAGCACGGTTTCGGCGATGGCGGCTTCGTCCTCGACCACCAGGACATGGGCAACAGGGGCTGTCATGGCGCGCAGCATAGCCGCTGCGGCCGCCGCCCCGTACACTGCCGCCCATGAACTATCGCCACGCCTTCCATGCCGGCAACCACGCCGATGTGCTCAAGCACATCGTGCAGCTGGCCCTGATCGACAGCTTCAAGCGCAAGGACAGCCCGTTCTTCGTGCTCGACACCCACGGCGGTGCCGGCCGCTACCTGCTGGCCAGTGAAGAGAGCCGCAAGACCCTGGAGGCCGAGTCCGGAATCATGCGACTGATGGCCCAGCCCAAGCTGCCGGAGGTGGTCGAGCGCTACCTGAAGGCCGTGCAGGCCGACAACCCGGTGGGCGCGCTGACCAACTACCCGGGCTCGCCGCTGCTGAGCGCACAGGCGATGCGCGCGCAGGACCGCATGGCGGTGTGTGAGCTGCAGGAACCCGAAACGGCCACGCTGAAGGCGCTGTTCGCCCATGACAGCCGCGTCGACGTGCGTCCGGGCGATGGCTATGCGCTGCTGCGCTCGCTGCTGCCGCCGAAGTTCAACGGCAGCAAGATCGGCCGCGGCCTGGTGCTGATCGACCCGCCCTACGAGGCCCAGGACGCCGAGTACCAGAACATCCTGGCCGCCCTGGCCGAGACTCTGGCACGCTGGCCGCAGGCGACCTGCGCGGTGTGGTTCCCGATCAAGCAGCGCCGCACCATCCTGCACTTCCTGCGCAAGGCCAGTGCGCTGCCGGTGAAATCGGCGATGACGATCGAGTTCCTGGTGCGCCCGGACGACTCGCCGCTGCGCCTCAACGGCAGTGGCATGCTGCTGCTCAACCCGCCCTGGCAGTTCGATCGGGTGGTCGGCCCAGCCCTGCCGGCGCTGCGCCAGCACCTGGGCGAACCCGGTGCCAGCACCCGCCTGGATTGGCTCAAAGCCCCCGAATAACGGCCTTCACGAGGCTGTACCGCCGTGAGCCTTTCGTTCACGGAATGCAGCCCCGGTGATGCCACAATCGATGGACCACCAAGGAATCACCCGGTATGGCCACTCGCAACCGCATGCCGCCCTGGCATGAGATCTTCAAGGCTCCCAGCGGCCACGAGCTGCTGATCCGCCCCATCCGCCCGGAAGATGGCGCGCCGCTGCAAGCAGCGTTCAGCCTGTTCGGGCCGGAAGAAATCCGTGATCGTTTCCTGCAGGCGGTGACCGAGCTGTCGCCGGAAACCACCCAGCGCCTGACCCACCCCAATCCCAAGACCGAGATCACCCTGGTCGCAGCCGAATCCCTGCCCGCTGGCGAAGCGGTGGTCGGCGCGGTCGCCCGGGCCTCGATCATCCCCGGTACCCGTGAAGCCGAGTACGCGATCCTGATCAGCCGCTTCCTGATCGGCCAGGGCCTGGGCCGGCAGCTGATGCGCAAGCTGGTGAAGTGGGGCCGCGGCAAGTACCTGGACCGCCTGTACGGCGACGTGGCCGCCGAGAACGAGCCGATGAAGCAGCTGGCCGCCTCGCTGGGCTTCAAGCCGGTGCCTCATCCTACCGGCGCCGAAGGCCTGGTGCGGATGGTGCTGGAGCTGGACAACTGAAGGATGGGCCGGGCACTGCCCGGCACCGCATGTTTCGATAGTCGAGCAAGCTCGACTCTACGGATGCGCCGGGCACTGCCCGGCACCGCATTCCGGTAGTGCCGGCCGCTGGCCGGCAGCCTCATGCACCGTTGGGGTATCGGAATGCCGGCCAGCGGCCGGGACTACCTGGCGGGCTTCGACCGGGCTTCTGCTAAAATCCGGGGTCCATGTCGCGTACCTCATACCCCGCCCCGCCGCTGCCGCGCGCCGGCCAGCTCCGCGCCTGGTGGCGCGCCCCCGCATCGCCGACCGCCCTGGCCTGGTACCTGGCCCAGGCCGCGCGTGCGCACGACGCCCCGCTGCTGGTGATCGCCCGTGACAACCACGGTGCCAACCAGCTCGAAGCCGACCTGCAGACCCTGCTTGGCGGCGACCCGGCCCTGCCGGTGGTCGCCTTCCCGGACTGGGAAACCCTGCCCTACGACCGCTTCAGCCCGCATCCGGACATCATCTCGCAGCGCCTGGCCGCCCTGCACCGCCTGCCTGCGCTGAAGCGCGGCCTGGTGATCGTGCCGGTGCAGACCCTGCTGCAGCAGCTGGCGCCACGCAGCTACGTGATCGGCGGCAGCTTCGACCTGAAGGTCGGCCAGCGCCTGGACCTGGAGGCCGAGAAGCGCCGCCTGGAGAGCGCCGGCTACCGCAACGTGCCGCAGGTGATGGACCCGGGCGACTTCGCCGTGCGCGGTGGCCTGCTCGACGTGTTCCCGATGGGTGCCGACGAGCCCCTGCGGGTAGAGCTGCTGGACGAGGACATCGACTCGATCCGCGCGTTCGACCCGGAAAGCCAGCGCTCGCTGGACAAGGTCGAGGCCGTGCACATGCTGCCCGGCCGCGAAGTGCCGATGGACGAGGCCAGCATCGCCCGCGTGCTGGCCACGCTGCGCGAACGCTTCGATGTCGATACCCGGCGCAGCGCGCTGTACCAGGACCTGAAGTCCGGGCTGGCCCCGGCCGGCGTCGAGTACTACCTGCCACTGTTCTTCGAGCGCACCGCGACCCTGTTCGATTACCTGCCCAGCGGCAGCCTGCCGGTGGTCTGTGCCGGTGCCGGTGAAGCCGCCGAGACGTTCTGGGCGCAGACCGGCGAGCGCTACGAACAGCGCCGCCACGATGTGGAGCGCCCGTTGCTGCCGCCGTCGGCGCTGTACCTGTCGCCGGAACTGCTGCGCGAGCGCCTGAACGATGCGCCGCGCATCGAAGTGTGGTCGGCCGACCACGCACGCATCGCCGATGCGCACGCGCTGGGCGACCAGCCGTTGCCGCCGCTGCCGGTGGCTGCACGCGAAGCACCGGCCGGTGATGCACTGAAGTCCTTCCTCGGCCACTACCCGGGCCGGGTGCTGATCGCCGCCGATTCGCCTGGCCGCCGTGAAGCCCTGCTGGAAGTGCTGCAGGCCGCCGAGCTGAAGCCACCGGTGGTGGCCGACCTGCCCGGCTTCCTCGCCGGCGATGCGCGCTTCGCGATCGCGGTGGCGCCACTGGAAGACGGCTTCGCGCTGGACGATCCGCGCATCGCGGTGCTGACCGAGCGCCAGCTGTTCCCCGAGCGCGCCGGCAGCACCCGCCGCACGCGCCGTGCCGGCCGCGAGCCGGAAGCGATCATCCGCGACCTCGGCGAGCTGACCGAAGGCGCACCGATCGTGCACGAGGACCATGGCGTGGGCCGCTACCGTGGCCTGATCGCGATGGACGTCGGCGGCATGCCCGGCGAGTTCCTCGAAATCGAATACGCCAAGGGCGACCGCCTGTATGTGCCGGTGGCCCAGCTGCACCTGATCAGTCGCTATTCCGGTGCATCTGCGGAAACCGCGCCGCTGCATTCGCTCGGCGGCGAGCAGTGGAGCAAGGCCAAGCGCAAGGCCGCCGAGAAGGTGCGCGACGTGGCCGCCGAACTGCTGGAGATCCAGGCCCGCCGCCAGGCGCGTGCCGGACTGGCGCTGCAGGTGGACCGCGCGATGTACGAACCGTTCGCGGCCGGTTTCCCGTTCGAGGAGACCCCGGACCAGCTGGCCGCGATCGACGCCACCCTGCGCGACCTGGCCAGCAGCCAGCCGATGGACCGCGTGGTCTGCGGCGACGTCGGCTTCGGCAAGACCGAGGTGGCCGTGCGCGCCGCCTTCGCCGCCGCCAGCGCTGGCAAGCAGGTGGCCGTGCTGGTGCCGACCACGCTGCTGGCCGAACAGCATTTCCGCAATTTCCGCGACCGCTTCGCCGACTACCCGATGAAGGTCGAAGTGCTGTCGCGCTTCAAGACCAGCAAGGAAATCAAGGCCGAACTGGAGAAGGTCGCCGCCGGCACCATCGACGTCATCGTCGGCACCCACCGCCTGCTGCAGCCGGACGTGAAGTTCAAGGACCTGGGCATGGTGATCGTCGACGAGGAACAGCGTTTCGGCGTGCGCCAGAAGGAAGCATTGAAGGCGCTGCGCGCCAACGTGCACCTGCTGACCCTGACCGCCACGCCGATCCCGCGCACCTTGAACATGGCCATGGCCGGCCTGCGTGACCTCTCGATCATCGCCACCCCGCCGCCGAACCGGCTGGCGGTGCAGACCTTCATCACGCAGTGGGACAACGCGCTGCTGCGCGAAGCCTTCCAGCGCGAGCTGGCGCGTGGCGGCCAGCTGTACTTCCTGCACAACGACGTGGAGAGCATCGGCCGCATGCAGCGCGAGCTGTCCGAGCTGGTGCCCGAGGCGCGCATCGGCATCGCCCACGGCCAGATGCCCGAGCGCGAGCTGGAAAAGGTGATGCTGGATTTCCAGAAGCAGCGCTTCAACGTGCTGCTGTCGACCACGATCATCGAGTCGGGCATCGACATCCCCAACGCCAACACCATCATCATCAACCGCGCCGACCGCTTCGGCCTGGCCCAGCTGCATCAGCTGCGCGGCCGTGTCGGCCGTTCGCACCATCGCGCCTACGCCTACCTGGTGGCCCCCGACCGTCGTTCGATCACCCCGGATGCGGAAAAGCGCCTGGAAGCGATCGCCTCGATGGACGAACTCGGCGCCGGCTTCACCCTGGCCACGCACGATCTGGAGATCCGCGGTGCCGGCGAACTGCTGGGCGAGGACCAGAGCGGACAGATGGCCGAGGTCGGCTTCAGCCTGTACACCGAACTGCTGGAACGCGCGGTACGCAGCATCAAGCAGGGCAAGCTGCCCGACCTGGATGCCGGCGAGGAAGTGCGCGGCGCCGAAGTCGAGCTGCATGTGCCGGCGCTGATTCCGGAAGACTACCTGCCGGACGTGCACACCCGCCTGACCCTGTACAAGCGCATCTCCAGCGCGCGCGACAGCGATGCACTGCGCGAGCTGCAGGTGGAGATGATCGACCGCTTCGGCCTGCTGCCGGATGCGGCCAAGCACCTGTTCGCCATCGCCGAGCTGAAGCTGAAGGCCAACACGCTCGGCATCCGCAAGCTGGACCTGGGCGAGAACGGTGGCCGCATCGTGTTCGAATCCAAGCCGAACATCGACCCGATGGCGGTGATCCAGCTGATCCAGAAGCAACCGAACCTCTACGCCATGGAAGGGCCCGACAAGCTGCGCATCAAGCACCCACTGCCGTTGCCGGAAGACCGCTTCAACGCGGCCCGCGCCCTCCTGACCACCCTCGCCCCGGGTTGATCGCCCCCGAATACCCCGCACCGGTCCCCACCCGGTGCGGGTGGATGCCCATGTTTCCTGACGCCGTACCCGCCCCCGACCTGCTGCACGCGCAGGCCTGCCTGATCGATGCCCTCTCGATGTCGCTGCAGATGCGCGACGCTTACACCCGCCACCATTGCGACCGTGTCGGCCTGCTCGCGCAGCGCCTGGCCGCGCACTGCGACCTCGACACCGAGGCCTGTGAACAGATCGGCCTGGCCGCCCGCTTCCACGACATCGGCAAGATCGGCATCCCCGACGACGTGCTGCTGGCCCCGCGCCGGCACACCGACGAAGAGCGCGCGATCATGCGTGAGCACCCGGTGCGCGGCGAGCATATCTTCCTGGCCACCGGGCGCAGCGATGCCGCACCGGTTGCACGGCTGATCCGTGCCCATCACGAAGCATTCGATGGCAGCGGCTATCCCGATGGTCTGCGTGGCGAGAGCATTCCGCTGGGTGCGCGCATCGTCACCATCGCCGATGCCTACGATGCGATGACCAGCGTGCGTCCCTATCGTGCCGCGATGGCGCGCGAGGCTGCGCTGGGCATCATCGAGAACCAGTCCGGTGGCCTGGTCGATCCTTACGTGCTGCAGCGCTTCCACCGCATGCTGGCGCAGGAGCCGGAGCTGGCGTAACTGCCTGCCGCCGGGTATCAACTGACGCGCCCGCCGACGCGCCGGTAGAGTCGACTGTTAGTCGACTGCCCTTCGTCCAGATCGCGAACATTCCGCGCTGCACGCGATAGTCGACCAACGGTCGACTCTACCAAGCGGGTTTCGTCGGGCCGGTTGGTCGACTGCCCTTCGTCCAGATCGCGAACATCCCGCGCTGCGCGCGATAGTCGACCAACGGTCGACTCTACCAAGCGGGTTCCATCGGACCGGTTGGTCGACTGCCCTTCGTCCAGATCGCGAACATCCCGCGCTGCGCGCGATAGTCGACCAACGGTCGACTCTACCAAGCGGGTTTCGTCGGGCCGGTTGGTCGACTGCCCTTCGTCCAGATCGAGAACATCCCGCGCTGCGCGCGATAGTCGACCAACGGTCGATTCTACCGATCCGGCGCCACCGGGCCGACAAACAAAAGGCCCGGCGTTCGCCGGGCCTTTCGCATCACGCATCACGTGCGATCGATTACCAGATCACCACGCGCTTGTCGTCGGCACGCACCATCGCGTCGCCGGCCTTGCACTGGAACGCGGCAGCGAAGGACGGCATGTTCGACGGCGCGCCATTGGCACGGAAGTTGGCCGGGGCGTGCGGGTCGGTGTTCAAACGCACGCGCAGTTCACCGTCGGTGAAGTTGCGGCGCCACACGGTGGCCCAGTTCATGAAGAAGCGCTGGTCCTGGCTGTGGCCATCGACTGCGACGTTCGCCTTCGGGTCTTCCTTCAGCGCCATCTGCAGCGCGTCGTAGGCCACGGTCAGGCCACCCAGGTCGCCGATGTTCTCGCCCAGGGTCAGCTTGCCCTTCACGAACACGCCCGGCACCGACTCATAGCCGTCGAACTGCGCGACCAGCTGGTCGGTACGCTGGGTGAAGGCCTTGCGATCGCCGTCGGTCCACCAGTTGTCGAAGTTGCCGTTGGCGGCGAACTGGCTGCCCGAGTCATCGTAGCCGTGCATCATCTCGTGACCGATGACCGCACCGATGCCGCCGTAGTTCAGCGCCGGATCGGCCTTGGCGTCGAAGAACGGCGCCTGCAGGATTGCCGCCGGGAACACGATCTCGTTCTTGGTGGCGTTGTAGTAGGCGTTGACCGTCTGCGGAGTCATGCCCCACTCGGTCTTGTCCACCGGCTTGCCGATCTTGTCCAGCATGTAGCGGTAGTTGAACGCACGCGCGGCCTGCATGTTGCCCAGGTAGCTGTCACCGTTAGTCTGCAGGCCGGCCCAGTCACGCCACTTGTCCGGGTAACCGATCTTGGGGGTGAAGCTGGCCCACTTTTCCAGCGCCTTCTTCTTGGTTTCCTCGCCCATCCACGGCAGCTGCTCCAGGCGCGCCTTCAGCGCTACCGAGAGATTCTCCACCAGGTGCTGCATGGCCACCTTCGACTCGGCCGGGAACACGGCGTCGACGTACAGCTGGCCCAGCGCTTCACCCATGCCGCCATTGACCGACTCCAGCACGCGCTTCCAGCGCGGCTGCATTTCCTTCTGGCCACGCAGGGTGGTGCCGTAGAAGTCGAAGTTGGCCTTCTCGAACGGGCTGCTCAGGTACGGCGAAGCATCATCGATGGTGTGAAAGCGCAGGTAGGCCTGCCAGGTACTGGCCGGCACGTCGGCCAGCATCTTGTCCATTTCACCGAAGAAACCCGGCTGGGCCAGCGAGAACTTCTGCGCGGCCGGTACCTTCAGGGTGTCGAACAGCGCGGTCCAGCTGAAGTTCGGCGTCAGCTTGTCGGCGGCGGCGGCGCTGAGCGGGTTGTAGCGCTTGGCCGGGTCACGCATTTCGATGCGCGACATCGAGGCCTTGGCCAGGCGGGTTTCGAAGGCCATCACGGCCTTGGCCTGCTCGGCCGCCTGCGCAGCATCCACGCCGGACAGGGTAAGCACCTGCGCGATGTAGGCCACGTAGGCGTCGCGGATCTTGGCCTGGGCGTCATCGAAGTAGTAGCCCTTCTCCGGCAAGCCCAGGCCGCCCTGGCCAACATAGGCGATGACGTTGGCCGAATCCTTGTAATCGGCGTTGGCAAACAGCGAGAACAGCACGCCCTTGCCCTCGGCCTGGCTGTCGCGCAGGTACTGGGTGATGGCGGCGGTGTCGTTCAGCGCGCCGATCTTGTCGAGCGTCGGCTGCAGCGGCGCCAGGCCGGCGGCTTCGATCTTCGCTTCGTCGTTGCCGGTCTTCCAGATGTCACCGATCTTGGCTTCCACCGAACCGGCCTTGGCCTGGCTGGCGGCGGCCTGCTGTACCAGCGTGTGCTGCACTTCCAGCGAGCGCTCGCGCAGGATCTCGAAGCTGCCCCAGGTGGTCTGGTCGCCCGGCACCGGGTTGGCCTTCAGCCACTTGCTGTTGACGAAGCCATTGAGGTCGGTACAGGCCGAAATGGCCGGGTCCAGATCGGCGCTGTTGAGCGAGATCAGCGGCGTCTTGATCTGCGACAGGTCGAAGGCCGGCTTGGCATCGGCAGTGGCGGCCGGGGCGGCTTCGTTCTTGCCACAGGCGGCCAGCGAGGCGGCGATGGCGATCGTCAGGCCCAGCGGGACCAGATTGCGGACGTTCATGAGGCTCTCCTGCGGGTAATCCCACAGGGTAGCCGGGGAGGCCGGCGAGACGGACCGGCCAAAGGTCACAGGGCCTACCCCTGTAGCGTCGAGCCATGCTCGACTGCTCTGCGCCTCTTGCCGCAGCGGTCATGAACGTGGAACGGAGAGCAGTCGAGCATGGCTCGACTCTACAAAAACGAAGGCCGGCTTGCGCCGGCCTTCTGCCTTATTTCGCCTTGCCCTGGTTGGCCACGGCTTCAGCGGCCTTGCGTGCCGCTTCCGGGTCGCCCAGGTAGCGGAACGACTGCACGGTCAGGTCGTCGTTCAGTTCGAACAGCAGCGGGATGCCGGTCGGAATGTTCAGCTCGAGGATTTCATCGCGCGAGACGTTGTTGAGGTACTTGTACAGCGCGCGCAGCGAGTTGCCGTGGGCGGTGACCAGCACGGTCTTGCCGTCCTTCAGTTGCGGCGCGATGGCGTCGTGCCAGTACGGCAGCACGCGGTCCAGCGTGGTCGCCAGCGATTCGGTGCCCGGCAGCGCGTTGCGGTCCAGGCCGGCGTAGCGGCGGTCATGGATCGGGTGGCCCGGATCTTCCAGCTCCATCGGCGGCGGCGGGATGTCGTACGAACGACGCCACACCTTGACCTGCTCCTCGCCATGCTTGGCCGCAGTCTCGGCCTTGTCCAGGCCCTGCAGGCCGCCGTAATGGCGCTCATTGAGGCGCCAGGACTTGTTCACCGGCAGCCAGTCCTGCTCCAGCTCGGCCAGCGCCCCCTGCAGGGTGTGGATGGCACGCTTGAGCACGGAGGTGTGGGCGACGTCGAACTGCAGGCCTTCCTCGCGCATCAGGCGGCCGGCGGCGGCCGCTTCCCGGCGCCCCTGCTCGGTGAGGTCGACATCGACCCAGCCGGTGAAGCGGTTGTCCAGGTTCCACTGGCTCTGGCCATGGCGCAACAGTACGAGTTTACGGGTCACTGCAGGGTCTCCAACGCGAGGAAAGGCAGGCCGCCATTGTAGCCCCGGCCGCTGCTCACCGGGCTGTGGCGCCGCGCATGCGATGCTGTGGCCGATGAATACGATGATCGACCCCGGGCGCTGGGAAGGCAGCGTCAGCGCCGCCCGCGCGCAGCAGCTGCAGCTGGCCGGACGCGTGGAGCGCCAGGACCGCCTGCCCCGCCACGTGCGCTGGCTGGCCGGGCTGGATGTCGGCTTCGAGGAGGACGGCGCCATCACCCGCGCCGCTGCGGTATTGCTGGACGCAACGATGCTACGGCCTGTCGCGCAGGAGATCGCGCGCATTCCCACGGTGATGCCCTACATCCCCGGCCTGCTCAGTTTCCGCGAACTGCCCGCGTTGTTGGCGGCGTTGGCCTTGCTGCCGCGCACACCCGACCTGGTGTTCGTCGATGGCCACGGCATCAGCCATCCGCGCCGGTTGGGCATCGCCGCGCACCTGGGCGTGGTCACCGACCTGCCAAGCATCGGCGTGGCCAAGTCGAAACTGGTGGGCCGCTTTGAGGAACCGGCACCGGAACCCGGCGCGCATACGCCGCTGCTGGACGGTGACGAACAGCTCGGTTGGGTACTGCGCAGCAAGGTGCGTTGCAAGCCGTTGTTCGTGGCCGGCGGCCATCGGGTCAGCGCGGATACCGCGCTGGACTGGGTGCAGCGCACGCTGCGGGGCTACCGCCTGCCTGAGCCGACCCGGCTGGCGGATCGGCTGGCCTCGCGCCGGGACGAATGACCGCGGCGGGCATTCCCGGCGCGGCCTTCGATTTCGATCAACGATGCACGTGGCCGCGATGACCCTGCGCATCCTCGCCGTGGTCCTGGCCCTCATGGCCCTCGTGCTCGCCGCCCTTGGCCGGCGCCGGCTCGCCACAGGCTTCGCCGCAGTGGTCCGCCTCGATCTGCAGCGTCACATGCTCGATGCCGAAGTCATCGTGCAGGCGGCCACCCAGTTCACGGCGCAGCACATCGGCATCGGTGCCGTCGCGCATCACGATGTGCGCGGTCAGTGCCGGCGTGCTGGAAGCCAGCGCCCACACGTGCAGGTCATGCACGTCCAGCACGGCCGCGTGGCCGGACAGGCTGTCGCGCACCTTGGCCACGTCCATGCCCTTGGGCACGCCTTCCAGCAGCACGTTGATCGCCTCGCGCATCAGCACGTAGGTGCGCGGCAGTACCCACAGGCCGATCAGCACGGCCAGGATCGGGTCGATCGGCTTCCAGCCGGTCCACTTGATCAACAACGCGCCGGCGATCACCGCCACCGAGCCCAGCATGTCCGCCCACACTTCCAGGTAGGCGCCCTTCACGTTGAGGCTCTCGCCGCTGCCGGCCTGCAGCAGGCGCATTGAGATCAGGTTGATGATGAGGCCCGCGGCGGCGATCACCAGCATGCCGGAGGAAGCGATCTCCTGCGGCTCGCGGAAACGTCCCACCGCCTCCCACAGAATGTAGGCGGCGACCACGAACAGCATCGCGCCGTTGATCATCGCGCCCAGCGCTTCCAGGCGTGCATAGCCGTAGGTGCGCCGTGCATCCGGCGGGCGCCGGCTCAGTCGCACCGCCACCAGCGCGATCATCAGCGCCAGTGCGTCGGTGGCCATGTGCGCGGCATCGGACAGCAGCGCCAGGCTGTTGGTCCAGAACGCGCCCACCACTTCGACGACGAGGAAGGTGGAGGTCAGGCCGAGCGCCCACCACAGGGGCTTCTCGTGGCGGATCTGGGATGGCAGGTGATCGTGGTCGTGGCCCATGGCAACAGCTCCTTTGCGATGGACGCAGGCTACGCGTGCGTGCGTGGGGAAACTATCACGGTGTTTATAACATTGCAGGCCACGCGGTCCCTCACCGGGCCGGGCCCGGCGCTACCGGAGCCCGTCCGGTGGCGCCAGGCCCGCCCCGGCGATCACAGCGGAGTGAAGTCCGCGTCCGATCAGAAGCCGAAGCGCAGGCTGGCCCAGTACGCGCGACCCGGCTCGTTGTAGGTCGCCGCACCGGCATCGCTGCTGTTGGCCTCGCGGAACAGGCGCTTGTCGGCCAGGTTGTTCACACCGAAGCCGAAGCTGACCGTCTCGGTCACCCTGTAGCGCGCGCTCACGCCCCAGATGTTGTACGCCCCGCGATCCTGCAGCGCGAGCGACGGATCGCAGGTGCCGGTGCAGCGCGGATCATTGTTGATGTTGGTGGTGGCCGGCTTCTGCTTGCCATAGAAGGTACCGGTCAGCAGCAGCGACAGCTTGTCGGTGGCCTGCCAGTCCAGCATGGTGTTGATCGTGTACTTGGGGATCACCGACAGCGGCTGGCGCGTGGTCTTGTTCTCGTTCTCCACCATGTAGGTGAAGTTGTTGCTCCACTTCAGGCGGTTGCCCTGCTCGCCCAGCAGCGGGATCACCAGGTTTCCTTCCAGCCCCTGCACGATCGCCTTCGGCGCGTTCTCCCAGCGGAAGATGCGGCCCCTGCCATCGTCGGTCAGGCCGATCTGGTCGTAGCCGGCCTGGATCTTGTCCTTGTAGTCGTTGTGGAAGTAGGTCAGCGACGCCTGCCAGCCACTCTGCGGCGCCCACTCCACACCCAGTTCCTTGTTCACGCTGGTTTCCGCCTTCAGGTCCGCGTTGCCGCGCATGTAGCAGCCGGCACCCAGGCTCGGCAACGCATTCGGGCAACCATTGCCGCGGGTGTAGTACAGGTAGTCCGGATTCGACTGGTACAGGTTCGGTGCCTTGAAGGCGCGCGCGATGCCGCCCTTCACCACCCAGTCGCTGTTGATGCGGAACTGCGCGTTGAGGCTGGGGCTGGTGTTGTTGCCGAACTGGCTGTGGTGGTCGAAGCGCAGGCCCGGGGTGACGATCCAGCGCTCGCCCAGGTAGATGTTGTCTTCCACGAACACCGCAGTGGTCTGGGCATCGGCCTTGCCGCGTGCACGGTCGGCCGACAGGCCGGGGAGACCGCCACCGCTGCTGCTGGACTGGCTCATCGAGTACGGATCGGTCAGGCGGCTGTCCAGGTATTCAAAGCCCAGCGTCCAGATGTTCTCGGCGCCGCCCAGCGTGGTCGGGAAGCTCACTTCGCCATCCAGCTGGTAGTTGCGCAGGCGCGAGGTCGACCAGTCGGTGCCGTTGAAGCTGCCTTCCGGGCCACCGGCCAGGCCTTCATTGATGCGCGAGTTGTTGACGGCCTCGACCGCGGCCGTGAGCCGCGAGGTCACGTCGCCCCAGCGGCCACGATGGGTGATCGCACCGGTGTTGCGGTACATGCGGTTGGTTTCCGCCTTGCCGTCGGCCAGCGCGGCCAGATCGACACCGGTCGAGGTGCCGGTGGTGCTGACGGCGCGGTCGCCGGCATAGATGTTGCCCTGGCGGCTGGTGCCGGCTTCGAACTCGACCACCTGGTCGGCGGTGAGGTCCCAGCGCAGCAGCGCGTTGATGTCACGGTTCTTGACGCCTTCGCGGCCAGCCGGCGGTACGGCATTCGGGTTGGTCGCGTACTGGCGGTTGAGGTCCAGCGAATCGGCGTCGGTCTTGTTGAGGTTGCCGTACAGGCGGAACGACAGGGTGTCGGTCATCGGGCCGCTCAGCTGCAGGCCGACGCGCTCGCTGCCGCCTTCGGCGCTGTGCTCGGGCACCAGGCCATACAGGTCAACCGCGCCGGTCAGGTCGCCGGTCGGGCGCTTGGTGATGATGTTGACCACGCCGCCGGAAGCGCCGGAACCGTAGCGGGCTGCCGCCGGTCCGCGCAGCACTTCGATGCGCTCGATCATCTCCGCGGGGACCCAATTGGTGTCGCCGCGCGTGTTGCGCTCGCCGCTGCGGCCCATGCGCACCGCATCGCGTGCGCCGATGCGCTTGCCGTCAACCAGGATCAGGGTGTTTTCCGGGCCCATGCCGCGCAGGTCGATCTGGCGGTTGTTGCCGTACTGGCCGGAAGCACTGTTGCCGGTCAGGTTGACGCCCGGCATGGTGCGCAGCAGTTCGGCGATGTCGTTGGCCGGCGGGCGCTTGGCGATGTCCTCGGCGGTGATGGTCGAGGTGCCCAACGCCTGCCGCGCGATCTGCGAGGCGGTGACGTGCACCGTGTCGATATCGGTTGCGTCGGTTTCGGCCTGGGCGGTCAGGGCGCTGCCCGCCAGCAGGGCGGCAACGGCGAGCGCCAGCGGGCGCGGCGAAAGGACAACGGCTGGGGACATGATCTGGACCTTCTGGCAGGGCAACGGGGCCTCTGGCAAAGGGCTTGAGGCAACGACGAGGGGGGAGGCGGAGCGTCGCTGCAGTCGCCTGCGGCCCGTTCCGTGCGCGCATTCTCCCATTAATGCGATTGATTCTCAAATGCGTTCACTCATTGCAGCAGCAGGCGCGATGTGCTTTGCGCACCGGGCAAGCCTGCATCGCGCTTAAACTGGCCGGCTCACCCGCCATCAACCGCACGCCACCACGGCCGATACCGGTGGTTTGCCGTACGCAGCCAGAGATCGACGTGGAATCACCCCAATTGGACGATGCCAGCCAGCCGTTGGCCGAGGCGTGGCAGCATTGCCTGCAACAGGCCGGCCCGGCCGCCACCGCGCTGTTGCGCGCCGCTGCCACCGATGCCCCGCCCGCGCTGGCCCAGCACTTCTACGAAGTGCTGCTGCAGGATGCACGGGCACGCCGTTTCCTGTCCCATGAGCAGGTCAAGCAGCGCCTGCAACCGGCCATGCAGCGCTGGCTGGTGCAGTTGCTGACCACCGATGCCGCCGGCATCGCCACCACCGTCGCCTCGCAACGGGTGATCGGCGATGTGCACGCGCGGGTCGGCATTCCCGTCGACCTGGTGACCCGTGGCGCGCGCGTGCTCAAGCACGAGCTGTTCGTGCGCCTGCGCGACACCGCGCCCGACAGTGCCACCGCCTTCGCCGCCATCGACTGCCTCAGCGCGATCATGGACATCGCCATGGAAGGCATGACCCTGGCCTACACCCATGCGCGCGAACGCTCCACCCGTGCCGATGCGGCCTACCGGTTGTTCTCGCTGGTGCAGAACGTCAGCACCGAGCGCGAGCGCCAGCGCGCCCTGCTGCTGGATTGGGAGAACGCCCTGCTGTACGCCCTGGCCGGCCACGTGCAGGGCAGCGACAGTGCCAGCCTGGCCAGCTCCGAGTTCGGCCTGTGGTTCACCCACAAGGGCATCCCCAGCTTCGGTGAAAGCAGCGAGACCCAGCAGGTCGGGCAGTTGATGGCGCGTATCGACGACAACCTGCAGCGCGCGAACAGCGATGCTGCACAACGCCTGGCGGTGCTGCCTGTCATCCGCGAAGACCTGGCGGCCATCCGCACGCTGATGACGCTGTTGTTCGAGCGCATCGGCGAACTGGATGCCGGCAGCGACGCCCTGACCAACCTGCTCAACCGCCGTTTCCTGCCGACGGTACTGCGCAGGGAGATCGAGCTGGCCACGCGCAACCACACGCCGTTCTCGCTGCTGCTGCTGGATCTGGATCACTTCAAGGCCATCAACGACGGCCACGGCCATGATGCCGGCGACCGCGCGTTGCAGCACGTGGCGGGCCTGCTCGGCCAGCTCACCCGCGGCAGCGATTATCTGTTCCGCTATGGCGGCGAAGAATTCGTGGTGGTGCTGGTCGCGGCCAGCGAATCGCAGGCCGAAGTGATTGCCGAAAGCCTGCGCCGGCAGATCGCACAGTCGCCGGTGGCCCTGGCCAATGGACAGGTACTGGCACTGACCGCCAGCATCGGCGTGGCCGGCCATGACGGCCACCCGGATTACGAGCGGCTGATGGCGCGCGCCGACGCCGCGATGTACGAGGCCAAGCGCAGCGGCCGCAACCGCGTGGTGGTGGCCAGCGAGGCGCTGCAGGAGGCGCCGGGGCGGCGCGCATTGCAGCGGTAGCGTCAACGCCGGACGGGCGTGTCGCTCCGCAGGGGCATGCCGCGGTATGCCCCACATCCCCACCACAGCAGCGCCAGCACTGCGATGCCCGCCCCCAGCTGGCACACCGCGGCCCAGCCATGCCGGGCCTGTACCCAGGGCCCGGCCGCCGCACCGATGCCGCTGCCCACCGCGTAGAACAGCATGTACAGCGCCACCAGGCGCCCATGCTGTTCAGCCGGCGCGCGCAGCAGCAAGGCCTGGTTCGACACGTGCAGTGCCTGCCCACCGAGGTCGAGCACAACCACGCCCAGCAGCAGCAAGGACACCGACTGTTGAAGCCCCAGCAGCGGCCACCAGGCAAGCAGCATCAACACCAGCGCACCGAGGCTGACCCGATGGGCGAAGCCACGGTCCATCCAGTGCCCCACCCGCGCCGCCATCAGCGCGCCGAGCACACCCGCCAGGCCAAGGGCACCGATGGCGGCGGTCGACCAGTTCAACGGCGGTGCCGACAGTGGCAGCGGTGCCGCTGCCCAGAACACATTGAGGCCGGCAAACAGCAGCAGCGCCAGCGGACCACGCTCGCGCAGCGTTCGATCCCGCCGCAGCATGCCCAGCATCGAGCGCAGCAGCGCAGACCAGCGCGGCGGTATCGCCGGCACCGGAACCGCCGGCAGCCGCCGCCACAGCACCCCTGCCAGGGCTGCCATCACCAGCGCTGAAAGCAGATAGACCGCCCGCCAGCCAGCGCCGGCCGCCACCACGCCCGATAGCACGCGCGCCAGCAGCAGGCCGATGAACACTCCCCCCTGCACCACACCTACGCTGCGACCGCGCTGCTCGGGCGGCGACAGCGTGGCGGTATAGGCGATCAACCCCTGGGTCAGCGCCGTGCCCAGCAGCCCGGCCAGCAGCATGCCCGACAGCAGCCACACTGCGCTGCGTGCCGCCGCCAGCCACACCAACGCCACCACCAGTGCCATCAGCTGCAACCGCAGCAGCCGGCGCCGGTCACCGCGGTCAGCCAGTGGAAGCAGTCCGAGCAGCGCCAGCACGCTGCCAGCCTGGGTAGCGGCCAGTACCGTGCCCGCCACCGCGCGATCCAGCGCGAACACCTGTGCCAGCTGGTCCAGCAGAGGCTGGGCGTAATAGACGTTGGCGACGCTGGCGCCTGCGGCAACGGCCAGCAGGACCAGCAGCGGTCGGGGAATGGATGCGGCCATTGGGATGTGGTTGCAAATTGAAACTGGATGCAGGCTAGCGGCATTGGTTTTAAACTGCAACCACATTTGGAGGCGCCCGCCATGCACGCTGACAGCCCCTGCCCCGTCGCCCGCGGCGCCGACCTGCTCGGTGATCGTTGGGCCCTGCTGGTGATCCGCGATGCCTTCGACGGCGTCAGTCGCTTCGGCGACTTCCAGCGCAGCCTCGGCGCGGCGCGCAACATCCTCAGCGATCGCCTGCGCAGGCTGGTCGAGGCCGGCATTCTGCAGCTGCAGCCGGCCTCCGATGGTTCGGCCTACCAGGAATATGTGCTCACCGCCGCCGGCCTGGAGCTGTTCCCGCTGCTGGTAGCGCTGCGCCAATGGAGTGAACGCCATCGCTTCGGCGCTGGCGAAGCCCACTCTTCCTTGATCCAGCGTGACAACGGTTCAGCCGTTCCCTACATGCAACCGCTGGACAACAACAGACAGCCGCTGCCCGCGCACGCCACTGTAGTACGCAAGCTGTAGACCGCCGCATCCCCCGGATGGGGGACTCGACAGGGCCACCGGCGTCAAATAGCATTCAATCGCAATTGCACACGGTTCTCATTGACTTCGGCGATGGCCGCTCCTACCTCTCCTTCTGCTGCCGGCGCTGCGCCGGCCAAGCGTGTGGCGCGCGTTAACGGTCATGGCCTGCTCTGGACCCGCGGGCTGCTGGCGCTGCTGGGCGGTTACGCGGTGGCCGCCTGCTGGGCTGCCGCGCTGGCGCGCCTGCTGCCCGGCACCAGGGCCGATGCCACCCTGGTGGCGACCATGGCCGCGTTCGTGGTCTACGCCCTGGCCGCCATCTGGGCCTATGCCGCGCGCAGCACCCTGCGCGCCGCACTGGGTCTGCTGGCCGCGGGCGCACTCGCTGCACTGATCGCTTGGCTGCTGCGCGGGAACATCGCATGAGCAGCGCCGACAACCTGGGCGGCATCCGGCAATCACAATCGGTGCTGCACACCTGGTCGGGCCTGGTGGTCGGCTGGGTGCTGTTCCTGATCTTCATTGCCGGTACCGCGTCGTACTGGAAGGAAGAACTGACCCGCTGGATGCAGCCGGAAATCGGCCTGCCCGCCGATGCCACCACCGCAGTGAACCAAGCCCAGCAGTTCCTGGCCCGCACCGCAGCCGACGCGCAGCGCTGGAGCATCGAACTCCCCGATTCGCGCAGCAGCGCCACCACCGTCAGTTGGCAGCCGAAGGGCGAAAAGGAACGCCGGCGCGGCCAGCGCAATCCCAACCAGGCCACTCTGGATGCCGACGGCACCCCGGTGCAGGTACGCGAAACACGCGGCGGCAATTTCTTCTACCGCCTGCATTTCGATCTGCACTACGTGCCGGTGCTGTGGGCGCGCTGGTTCATCAGTGCCTGTTCCATGCTGATGCTGGTGGCGATCATCAGCGGTGTCATCACCCACAAGAAGATCTTCACCGACTTCTTCACCTTCCGCCGCGGCAAAGGCCAACGTACCTGGCTGGACGGCCACAACGCGCTTGCGGTGCTGTCACTGCCGTTCCATCTGATGATCACCTACACCGGTCTGATCACCCTGATGACCCTGTACATGCCGTGGGCGGTGGATGCGAACTACCCCGGTGGCCGCGATGCGTTCTTCGCCGAACTGTTCCCGCGTGCGGAGAAGGCCGAGGCCAGTGGGGTGGCCGCGACGCCGCCGGCGCTGGCCGAGGTGCTGCGCCGTGCCGAAGTGCAATGGGGCGGCGGCCATGCGGCCTCGCTGCAGGTCGAGCAGCCTGCCGATGCGGCGATGCGCATCAGCGTGCGCCGCCAGCAGGGCGACCAGATCGCTGGCGCTGCCGACACGCTGGCCTTCGATGCGCGCGGCAACCTGCTGGATGCGGCGCCGCCGCGTTCGGCCGCCGTCATCACCCGCGACGGCATGATCGGCCTGCATGCGGCGCGCTTCGCACCCACCACGATGCGCTGGCTGTTCTTCCTTTCCGGCGTGGCCGGCACGCTGATGGTGGCCACCGGGCTGGTGCTGTGGACGGTGAAGCGGCGCACCCAGCTGCCGGATCCGGCGCGGCCGCACCTGGGCTTCCGCATCGTCGAACGCCTGAACATCGGCTTCGTCACCGGCCTGCCGGTGGCGATGCTGGCCTTCCTGTGGGGCAACCGCCTGCTGCCGCTGGACGTGGCCAACCGCAGCGATGCCGAGGTGAAGGTGTTCTTCTACGCCTGGGCCGCCTGCGTGGTGCACGCGATGCTGCGCCCGGCCCGACGCGGCTGGGTAGAACAACTGGCATTGGCCGGCGCGTTGGCGCTGGGCCTGCCGCTGTACAACCTGGTGGTCTGGCAGGGCGGCGCGGTCAGTGCGCTGGCCAACGGTGATGGCGCCAAAGCCGGCATCGACATCGGCCTGCTGCTGATCGGCGCGAGCCTGTTGTGGGCCGCGCGCAAGGTGCACCGTTTCGTGCCGGCGCAGCGCAAGCCCCGCACCGCACGCGCCACCACGCCGGCCGAGGCGGGCGCATGAGCGTGCTTGCACTGCTGTTGGCGGCCGCCGCCTTCGCCTGCCTGGCCATGGCAATGGAACGCCACCACCGCGATGTGGCCGGCCATGCGCCACCAACGCCGCGCCGTCGCCTGCTGCAGGTGCTGGGCGCGCTCGGGCTGCTCGCCAGCCTGTTGGCCAGCATCACAGCCTGGGGCGCTGCACAGGGTTTTGTTGGTTGGTGCGGCGTGCTCGCCGCAGGTGCTGGGGCCATAGTGCTCTGGCTCAGTTTCCGCAGCCCGGCCAAGCCGGCGCCACGCCCGTCTTCCCGTTCCTGAACTAGAAAGGTCATTCCATGAAGTACACGCACTCTGGCGCCCTGCGCCGGAACGCCCTCGCCTTGTCGCTCGCCTGCGCCGCCTCGCCGGCGTTGGCCCAGGACACTGCGCCGGCCACCACCGAACTGGACCGGGTGATGGTGACCCAGCGCACCGAGGGCTACCAGGTTTATGGCACCAACACCGCCACCAAGCTGCCGCTGACCCTGCGTGAAACCCCGCAGTCGCTGACCGTGTTCACCCGCCAGCGCATCGAGGATTTCAACCTCATCACGATTTCCGAAGTGCTGCAGCAGACGCCGGGCGTCACCATCCAGTCGTATGACAGCAACCGCACGCTGTTCAACGCGCGTGGGTTTGCCATCAACAACTTCATGTTCGATGGCATTCCCACCAACTACACCACTGGCGCCGGCGGCAACTCGATCCTCAGCGACACATCCATCTACGAACGCATTGAAGTGGTGCGCGGCGCCAGCGGCCTGGTGACCGGTTCGGGCAACCCGTCGGCCACGGTGAACATGGTGCGCAAGCGCCCGACCGAAACGTTCCAGGCCAGCACCAGCCTCAGCGCCGGTTCGTGGGATTACAAGCGCGCCGAAGTGGATGTATCCGGCCCGCTCAGCAAGAGTGGCCGCGTGCGCGGGCGCTTCGTCGGCGCCTACACCGACAAGGAAAGCTGGGTGCGCTTCCAGCATGACAAATCGCCCAGCCTGTACGGGGTGATCGAAGCCGACCTGACCGACAGCACCCGCCTGCGTGCGGGCATCGACTACCTGAAGACCGGTTCCGATGGCGGCGCCTGGAGCGCCTCGCCGCTGTACTTCCGCGATGGCAGCCGCGCGCACATGCCGCGTTCGTACAGCGCCGCAGCGCGCTGGAACGAATGGAACCGCGAAAGCACCAACTACTTCGCCACGCTGGAACAGCAGTTCGGCGCCGGCTGGAGTGGCCGCCTGGCCTACAACCACCGCGCCACCGACACCGATTCGCTGCTGCTGGCCGGTTCCAACACCGGCAACTGGGCCGACCCGGTCACCGGCCTGGGCCTGCGCATTGCCGATACCTACTCGGTCTCGGAAACCCGCGAAGATGCCTTCGACCTGTACGCGTCCGGTCCGTTCCAGCTGTTCGGCCGTTCGCACGAGCTGGTGGTGGGCATCAACCACTACGACCGTGACCTGGACACCATCCGCGCCGGCATCACCTCGCGCCCGTACAGCGTGGCCGCCTTTCCCAGCATCTTCAGCTGGGACGGCAACATCGGCAAGCCGACCACCTACAACTACGGTATTCCGTCCAGCACGGTGAACACCACCGAAACCGGCTACTACGCCGCCGTGCGCCTGAATCCGATCGACCCGCTGAAGATCATCGCCGGCGCGCGCTATTCCGATTACCGCACCACCACCGACAACTACAACACCGACGGCGTGTTCACCAGCCGCAGCGCGCGCACCACCGCGCATGAGCTGACCCCGTACGTGGGCGTGCTGTACGACCTGAGCAGCAGCATCACCGCCTTTGCCAGCTATTCGGACGTGTTCCAGGCCACCGCGCGCCGCGACATCAACAACCAGCTGCTGGACCCCACCACCGGTGGCAACTACGAGTACGGCCTGAAGGCCGACTTCTTCGGCGGCCGCCTGTACGCGGCGTTGAACGGCTTCTACATGAAGCAGGACAACGTGGCCGAACTGGACCCGAACGGTGGTGAGATCAAGCTGCCCGATGGCAGTTCGCCGTACATCGCCAGCCGCGGCATCACCACCCAGGGCGGTGAGTTCGAAGTCTCCGGTTCGATCAACGACCACTGGAGCATGACCGGCGGCTACACTTACAGCTACAGCAGCAACCCCGATGGCAGCCGCTTCGCCAGCACCAGCCCGATGCACCTGGCCCGCTTCAACACCACCTGGACCCATGGCCAGTGGACGCTGGGCGGAGGTGTCAGCGTACAGAGCGAGATCTACCAGATGCAGCCCATTCCCACCGGTCGCTTCACCGCCAGCGGCACGCCGGTCACGGCCACCGGCAAGATGAGCCAGGGCGGCTACGTGCTGTTCGACCTTATGGGCCGCTACCGCATCAACGACAACCTGAGCGTGGGCGTGACGGTCACCAACCTGTTCGACAAGGCCTACTACCGCAACGTCGGCTTCTTCAACTCTGGCTATTGGGGTGAACCGCGCCGCGTGCTGTTCAACCTGCGCGCGAAGTTCTGAGCAACGGCGTAGCATCAGGGGCGGGCCTTCGGGCCCGCCTTTTCATTGCCCGCCAAGGAAACACCCGATGCTGCACCGTGCCCTGTCCTGCCCTGCCCGCCTGCTGCTGACACTGGCCCTGCTGCTGGGCACGCCCCTGTTGCAGGCCCGCGAGGTCGCCGCACCGGCCGCCCATGTTGAGGCCGATGGCCCCTATGTGTTCCGCAAGGGTAACCAGCTGCAGGCCAAGTGGATCTGCGCCGACAAGGTCGAGTCGCGCACGCTGGCCATTGGCGCAGCAGATACCGATGTCGCGCCGCGCTGCGGGTACGCGCACACCGTGCACGTGGCCGCACCCACTGCGCCCTCGGTCTCCGTGCTGCCGGCGGTGCCACGCATCGTGGCGCTGTCCGACATACACGGCCAGTACGGGCTGCTGGTGCGCCTGCTGCGCGCCAACAAGGTCATCGATGCCCAGGACCGCTGGGCAATGGGCAAGGACACCCTGGTCATCGCCGGTGATGTGTTCGACCGCGGCCCGCAGGTGACCGAAGCGTTCTGGCTGCTGTATGGCCTTCAGCAGCAGGCCGCCGCTGCCGGTGGCGCGGTGCACTTCGTGCTCGGCAACCACGAAACCATGGTGCTGTACGACGACCTGCGCTACGTCAACCCGAAGTATCTGCGCAGCGCGCAGCTGCTTGGCCGCAGCTACCCGCAGCTGTACGGCGCTGATTCGGTGATCGGCCAATGGCTGCGCACCCGCCCGGTGCTGCTGAAGATCGGTGACACGCTGTTCCTGCACGGCGGCATCTCGCCCGAGGCGGTGGCACTGGCGCTGGACCCGGCGCGCACCAATGCGGCCTACCAGGCCTCGCTGGGCCTGCCCAAGGCCGAAGTGAAGGCCGACCCCGCCACCGCGCCGCTGTATGACGGCAAGACCAGCCCGATCTGGTACCGCGGCTATTTCGATGGCCGCCTCGACACCGCCGGTGTACAGAACGTGCTCGACCGCCTGCAGCTGAAGCGCATCGTGGTCGGGCACACCTCGATGCCGCACGTCAGCAGCTTCCATGGCGACCGCGTGATCGCGATCGACAGCAGCATCAAGAACGGCGAGAACGGCGAATTGCTGTTCATCGAGAACGGCGCGCTCAGCCGTGGCCTGCTGGACGGCTCACGGGTGCCACTGGCACCGGGCGAACCCGGCCTGCAGGACTGAATGGCGGGACAGCGCGGCGGCCGCCAACCACCCCGCGCTGCTCCACCTTCACCCGGTTTGCGGCTACCCTCGGCAGCCGAGAGGCCCACCCCGTCCATCCGGCGGGCCTGACCGTTACAGGAGCCCCCGCGCATGCGCGTATTGATTGCTGAAGACGACCCGGACATCGCCTCCGGCCTGTGCGCCTCGTTGCGCCGGCAGGGGCATGTGGTCGACCACGTCGACAATGGCGCGCACGCCGATGCTGCGCTGGGCTCCACCCAGTACGCGCTGCTGGTGCTGGACCTGGGCCTGCCGCAGCTGGACGGCCGCGACGTGCTGCAGCGCCTGCGCCAGCGCGGTGATGGCCTGGCGGTACTGGTGGTGACCGCGCGCGATGGCCTGGCCGAACGCGTGCGCGTGCTCGACCTCGGTGCCGATGACTATCTGGTCAAACCGTTCGCGCTGGACGAATTCGAAGCGCGCGTGCGTGCACAGCTGCGCCGGGTCACCAGCAATGGCAATCCGGACCTGCGCATCGGCCGCCTGCGCCTGGACCTGGCCGGTCACCGGGTGTGGATCGATGACCAGTCGCTGGAACTGACCGCACGGGAGTTCGGCCTGCTGTCGGCACTGGCGGTACGCGCCGAGCGCATCGTCTCGCGCGCGCAGCTGGTGGAAGCACTGTGCGACTGGGGCCAGGACCTGACCGACAACGGCCTGGATATCGCCCTGCACCGCCTGCGCCGCAAGCTGCAGCCCGGCGGCATGGGCATCCGCACCGTGCGCGGGCTGGGCTACATGCTGGAAGACGGGCAGGACGACAGCGCCCCGTGATCAGTGGACCGCCCAGCCTGCGCCGGCGCCTGCTCGCCTTCCTGGCGTTGCCGATGCTGGGCCTGCTCATCTTCAATACGATCCTGGCCTATTACGTTGCGCTGGACTATTCCAACCGCATCCACGACCGCAACCTGATCGACGATACGCATTCGTTCGCGCAGATGCTGAGCACCATGCCGGTGACCAGCGATCTGTCACCGCAGGCGCGCTTCCTGATCGAATACGATCCCGACGGCCATCGCTATTTCAACGTCGACAGCAGCCGCAAGGGCACCCTCAGCGGCAACGCCGACTTCAGCCCTTACGCGCCGTCGCAGGACTGCGCGGGCGTGCATCCGGCGCTGTATGACGGCAACCTCAACGGCCAGCAGGTGCGCATGGCCACCGTCTGCACCCAGGCGATGAACGATCCGCAGGATCAGCTGGCGGTGACCGTGGCCGAAAGCATGGCCGACCGCCGCCAGCGCGCGCGCGAGATCCTGATGATCATCATCCCGCTGATGACCATGCTGGCGCTGGGCACCGCCGCGTTGGTCTGGTTCGGCGTGACCTACGGCCTGCGCATCCTGACCCCGCTGAGGACCCGCCTGGCACAGCGCCGCGGCGAACTGGCGCCGATCTCCGATGCCGACGTGCCGGAAGAGATCCAGCCGCTGATCAGCACCATCGACGATCTGTTCGCGCGCCAGGCCGAGATGATCACCCTGCAGAACCGCTTCATCGCCGATGCCGCCCACCAGCTGCGTTCGCCGCTGGCCGGCATGGCCCTGCACGTTGACCAGGCGCTGGCGCATGGCGACCCGGACACCGTGCGCGAAGCCCTGCAGCACATCCGCCGGCTCAACCAGCGCACCGCCCGGGTCAGCACCCAGCTGCTGGCGCTGAGCCGGGCGCAGACCGTGCCGGACACGGTGGAAGCGCTGGACCTGTGCGAACTGGTCCCGCAATGGGTTGGCATACGCGTGCCGGAGGCGATCCGCGATGGCATCGACCTCGGCTACCGCGGCAGCAGCCAGCCGCTGCGCGTGCTCGGCAACGGCGCCATGCTGCAGGAGGCGCTGGACAACCTGATCGACAACGCCCTGCGCTATGCCGGCCGTGATGCCACCGTCACGGTTGGCGTGCACGCGCTGGATGACAATGACGTCGAACTGTACGTGGAAGACAACGGCCCCGGCGTGCCCGAGGACGTGATGCCCCGGCTCGGCGAACGCTTCTTCCGTGCCCCCGGCACCGCTGCCAGCGGCACCGGGCTGGGGTTGGCCATCGCCCATGAGGCGGTGGAGCACTTCGGCGGGCACCTGGCCTTCCTCAACCGGCCCGGTGGCGGGCTGAAGGTGGCCATCACGCTGCCGCTGCTGAAGGCCCCCTGACCCGGCCCGGGGCGTTGAAAGGCTGGTGAAAATCGCGCTTGCGATCCTGCCATCCCCACTGCCGTCCCGGAGCCACCAGGTGACCGAATCGCACGACTTCTTCCTCCCCGGTGGCCCGCAGGGCGTGCTGCTGGTGCATGGCCTGACCGGCACCCCGGCGGAAATGCGCATGCTGGGCAAGGGCCTGAACAACGCCGGGTTCACCGTGCATGGCGTGCAGCTGCCCGGCCATTGCGGCACCGTGGATGACCTGCTGGCGACCACCTGGGAGCAGTGGTACCAGGGCGTGGAAGATGCGGCGGCCGAGCTGCGCGGCAAGGTCGACCAGCTGTTCGTCGGTGGCCTGTCGATGGGCGCGGTGCTGTCGCTGGCACTGGCCGCGCGCCGTCCGGAGTGGGTGTCCGGCGTCGGCGTGTATGGCGCCACCTTCCGTTACGACGGCTGGAACATCCCGGCCGTGGCCCGCTTCTCGTTCCTGCTGCCGTGGTTCAAGCGCTTCAACATCGGCCGCGACCGCATGTTCATGGAGGAGCCGCCGTACGGCCTGCGTGACGAGCGCCTGCGCGCGCAGGTCAGCGCCGCCATGCTGTCCGGCGACAGCGCCGCCGCCGGCCTGCCGGGCAATCCCTGGCATGCCCTGGCCGAAATGCGTGCACTGAGCCACTGGACCCGCCGCCACCTGCACCAGGTGACCGCACCCTGCCTGGTGATGCACGCCCGTGAGGATGATGTGGCCAGCATGGGCAATGCCGAACTGGTGATGTCGCGGGTCAGCGGTCCGAAGGAACTGGTGGTGCTGGAAGACAGCTACCACATGATCACCATCGACCGCGAACGCCGCGACGTCATCCGCCGCAGCGCGCGTTTCTTCACCGAGGTCGGTGAACGCAGCGGCGTGCTCAAGGCGGTGGCCTGAGATGGGGGCACTCGCCACCCTGCTGTGGCTGGCCAACGTCGTGCTTGATACCGGTGGCCAGCTCGCCTTCAAGGCTGCGGCCAGCGACCCACAGGACGGCGAAGGCCTGCAACGCTGGAAACACATGCTCAGCCGCCCCTGGCTGTGGATCGGCATCGCCTGCTACGTGCTTGAGTTCGTCGCCTGGATCGCCTTCCTGTCACTGGTACCGCTGTCCAAGGGCGTGCTGCTGGGCTCGATCAACATCGTGGCACTGATGATCGCCGGCCGCTTCCTGTTCCGCGAGAAACTCACGCCGCTGCGGGTCACCGGCATGCTGCTGGTCACCGCCGGCGTGGCGGTGGTGGGGGCCGGATCATGAGGCGCCTGTATGTGATCGGTTTCCCGCTGCTGATGGCGTTCGATACGTTGGCCCAGCTGTGCTTCAAGTATGCGGGCGATGCCGCGCTGCCGGTCGAAGCCAACAGCGCGTGGCTGCTGCGCGTGCTGTCGCAGCCGTGGGTCTACGGCGCCATCCTCGGCTACATCGGTGCCTTCTTCACCTGGATGAGCCTGCTGCGCCATGCGCCGATCGGCCCAGCATTCGCCGCTTCGCACCTGGAAGTGATCAGCGTGCTGCTGCTGTCGGCCTGGCTGTTGAACGAGCCACTGACCCTGCATCACCTGGTCGGCGCGGTACTGATCGTGGCCGGCATCGTCTGCCTGGGCCGTGCCGAAGCAGACGACCCGCACAGCCCCGCCGAAAGCACCGCGTGAGCGCGTTGCGATGAGCCTGTTCGCGCGCGAACTGCCACCGACCGCAGGCCTGCCGATGCAGGCCAGCGACTTCCTTCCCGGTGGTGGCGACCTGCGCGACATCCTGGCCCGACAGCTCGGCACACCGCCGCTGCAGCTGACCTGCTCCGGTACCCACGCGCTGCTGATCGCGCTGCGCACCCTGCGCAAGCGCGCGCCCAATCGTGACACCGTGATCCTGCCGGCCTACACCTGCCCGCTGGTGCCGATCGCGGTGCACAGCCTGGGCCTGCGCGTGCAGCTGTGCGATACCCGCCACGGCCACTTCGACTTCGATCCCGGCCAGCTCAAGCGGCTGGCCGATGCGCGCACGCTGGCGATCCTGCCAACCCACCTCGGTGGCCGCATCGCCGATGTCGAGCTGGCCTGCGAGATTGCACGCGGCGCGGGTGCCTGGGTCATCGAGGATGCCGCGCAGGCACTGGGTGCACGGATCGGCAACAGCAGTGTCGGCCTGCGCGGCGATATCGGTTTCTTCAGCCTGGCCGCCGGCAAGGGATTGAGCCTGCACGAAGGCGGCCTGCTGGTCAGCCGCGACGACGAGCTGCGTGCCGCGCTGGCCGGACATGCTGCCGAACAGGTACGTTTCAGCCTGCGCTGGGAGCTGCTGCGCAGCGTGCAGCTGCTCGGCCTGGCGGCCTGCTACCGACCTTCGCTGCTGTCGCTGGTATACGGCAATCCACTGCGCGGCGCGCTGCAGCGTGGCGACCTGGAAGAAGCGGTCGGTGACATTTTCCCGCTGCAGATTCCGCAGCACCGGGTCAGCCAGTGGCGGCAGAACATCGGTGCCAATGCCGCACGGCGCCTGCCGGCCTTCCTGCAGGCCGGACGCCTGCGCGCGTTGCAGCTGCGCGTGCAGCTGGCCCAGCTGCCAGCCGTGGAGGTGGTCGATGGCCTGGCCGGTACCGGTGGCACCTGGCCGATGCTGATGCTGCTGCTGCCCAGCCAACGCGCCCGCGATGCGGCACTGAAAAACCTGTGGCCGCGCGGCCTCGGCGCCAGCCGCATGTTCATCCATGCGCTGCCCGACTACGTCTACCTGCGCGGCATCGTGCCGGCCACCGACGTGCCCAACGCACGCGACTTCGCCGCACGCATGCTGACCCTCGGCAACAGCGCCTGGCAGACCCGTGAAGACACCGCGGAAATCCTGCGTGCGCTGGCTGATGCCCAAGCGTGAAAGCCGCTCCTCCCGGGCGTTTCGCGCATTCAGCAACGTCACTTCCTGAACGCTTTCCCCGCCCGGAAATGAAGGCTTTCAACAGGAAAGGAACGAGAAAGGCGGCCTGCCTACATTGAGCCTGCCCCGGCACCGTGCCGGACGCCTTTCCCATCGACGGACCTGCCCATGCACTGGAGCATCCTGTGTGACTTCGACGGCACCATCAGCCTCGAAGATGTCATCGACTCGCTGCTGGAGAAGTACGGCCAGCCGGGCTGGCAGGAACTGGAAGAACAGTGGAAGTCGGGAAAGATCGGCTCGCGTGAATGCATGCAGGGCCAGGTGCGGCTGCTGAAGCTGGACCCGGCCACGCTTGATGCGCACCTGGACCAGGTGCAGATCGATCCGGGCTTCACTGCCTTCGTCGCCCGCGCCGAGCAGCTGGGCCTGCCGCTGCGCATCGTCAGCGACGGCCTGGACTATGCGATCCACCGCATCCTCGCCAACCACGGCCTGTCGCGGCTGCCGGTGGTGGCCAACCACCTGCGCTGGTGCGAAGACCACTGGGAACTGGAATCGCCCTACCAGTCCGAAGGGTGCCGCAGCGGCACCTGCAAGTGCACCTGCGCTGCGCAGGCACGTGCCAACGAAGCACCGCGCGTGCTGATGATCGGCGACGGCAGTTCGGACTTCTGCGTGTCGGAGGATGCCGACTTCGTGTTTGCCAAGCGCCGCCTGATCACCCATTGCACCCATGCCGGCATCGAACATGCCGCGATCGATACCTTCCACGATGCCATCGCGCTGTTGCCGCGCCTGCTTGATGGCAGCCTGCTGCAGCCACGTCGCATCGACGCCAGCCCGCAGCCCACTGCACTGCCCCTGCTGCTGGCCACCGCCTGAGCACCTCCTTCCAGACCCGCTCCCCCGTTGCCCCCTTTCGAACGTCCTTCACGGAACCGAACTGCATGAACATTTTTGACAAGAATGCCGACGCCGCTGCCTCCGATGCGCAGCTGCTGGCCGACGAAGCCCGCTACAGCTCCTTCGGCGACACCGTCCACTACGTCGACCCGCCGAAGATCTTCCAGCGCGGCGAAGGCAGCTACATGTTCGATGGTGCGGGCGTGCCCTACCTCGACCTGCAGATGTGGTACTCGGCCTGCAACTTCGGCTACAGCAACAAGCGCCTGAACGATGCGCTGAAGGACCAGATCGACACCCTGCCGCAGGTCGCCAGCCAGTACCTGCACCCGACCCGCGTGCAGCTGGCCAAGACCATTGCCGTGGACATGCACGAGAAGTTCGGCCTCGACGGCCGCGTGCACTTCAATGTCGGCGGCGCGCAGGCCATCGAAGACTCGCTGAAGATCGTGCGCAACGCGCGCGGCGGCAAGAGCCTGATGTTCGCCTTCGAAGGCGGCTACCACGGGCGCACCCTGGGTGCCTCGTCGATCACTTCCAGCTACCGCTACCGCCGCCGCTACGGTCATTTCGGCGAGCGCGCGATGTTCATCCCGTTCCCGTACCCCTTCCGCCGCCCGAAGGGCATGACCCCGGACGAGTATTCCGACCACTGCGTGTGGCAGTTCGAGCGCCTGTTCGAAAGCGAATACAACGGCGTGTGGGATCCCAAGGTCGGCCAGGCCGAGTACGCCGCGTTCTACGTCGAGCCGATCCAGGGCACCGGCGGCTACGTCATCCCGCCGCGCAACTTCTTCACCGGCCTCAAGCGCGTGCTGGACAAGTACGGCATCCTGATGGTCGTCGATGAAATCCAGATGGGCTTCTGGCGCACCGGCAAGCTGTGGTCGATCGAGCACTTCGGCGTGACCCCGGACGTGCTGGTGTTCGGCAAGGCGCTGACCAACGGCCTGAACCCGCTGTCGGGGCTGTGGGCGCGCGAAGAGCTGATCAACCCGACCGTGTTCCCGCCGGGCTCCACCCACTCCACCTTCAACTCCAACCCGCTGGGCACCCGCCTGGGCCTGGAAGTGCTGAAGCTGGGCAAGGAGATGGACTACGAGCGCACCGTGCCGGAAAAGGGCGCGTACTTCCTCGACGGCCTGCGTGGCCTGCAGAAGCGCCACCCGGAAATCGGCGACGTCGACGGCCTGGGCCTGGCCCTGCGTGCGGAAATCTGCCAGACCGACGGCTACACGCCGAACAAGGAACTGCTGGACCGCATGGTCGACATCGGCCTGGCCGGTGACCTGCTGCACGACGGCAAGCGCATGGGCCTCGTGCTCGACGTGGGTGGCTGGTACAAGAACGTGATCACCTTCGCGCCGTCGCTGGACATCAGCTACGAAGAGATCGACCTGGCGATCACCCTGCTCGACCAGGCGCTGACCAAGGCCAAGGGCTGAGGTCGATGCGCTGCCGGTTCCCGTGCCGATGGAGATGACGTCACGTGCGTCCAGCACTGCGCTGGAACCGGCCGCGCTGCTGGAGGGCTTCCTGGCCCACCCGCCGCTCGGATTCGAGGCAAGCCGCCTGCCCAGCGGCCTGCCGACCTTCCGTGCGCCGCTGGACCTGACCACCACGATGGACGACGCACTGCGCGGCAAGCTGCTTGGCCTGCCGCTGTCGCGCCTGTGGCGGCCCTGGATCACCTGGCAGACCCGCTTCGTCGGTGCCACCAGCACCGAGTACACCCCGCTGCCGGCGCACCTCGCGCCGGAGGCGCTGGCCGAGGACGTGACGCGTCACGCGATCGGCGATACCCGGCTGCTGGTGGTCAAGGACCTGGCGATCGATTCACCGCTGCTGGACGACGCCGCCAATGCACACAGCGGGGCCTTCCTGCAGGCGCTGCTGGCACGTGGCTTCGTTGAACTGGAAGGCATGCCGCTGGCCTGGGTGGCGATCGATTTCGATTCGCTCGACGGCTATCTCGGCCGCCTGTCGTCTTCGCGTCGCAAGAACATCCGGCGCAAGCTGCGCTCGCGTGATGACCTGCAGATCGACTGCATCGCCAGCGGTGATCCGGCGCTGGCGGACCCGCAGCTGCAGGCCGAACTGTATGCCCTTTACCTGGGCGTATATGCGCAGAGCGCGGTGCATTTCGACCAGCTCGACCTGCCCTACTTCCAGCACCTGCTGGCCGACAGCCAGGGCCAGGGGCGGATGTTCCTGTACCGCCACCAGGGCCAGCTGATCGGCTGGAACCTGTGCTACGTGCACGCCGGCAAGCTGGTGGACAAGTACATCGGCCTGGCCTACCCGCAGTCGCGCGAGCACAACCTGTACGCGGTCAGCTGGATGCACAACCTCGAATACGCGCTGCAGCACGGCCTGAGCCATTACGTGGCCGGCTGGACCGACTCGCGGATCAAGGCCGAACTGGGTGCGAGCTTCACTTCCACCCGGCATGCGATCCACGCGCGCTCACCGCTGCTGCGCGCCGCCCTGCGCAGGCTGGCGCCGCATCTGCAGGGCGAGCCTGATGGAGGCGGTTGAACGATGCCGTTGCGTTCCCCGCTGATCCTGGACCTGGATGGTGGCGTGCTGCCGCTGCCCCAGGCGCAGACCCTGGCCCTGCCGCAGTGGCACGATCCGCTGCGCTTCGCCTGCAGCAATGCCACGCTGGACCGCTTCGCCGCTGACGTGCTGGCCCCGCTGCCGGCCCAGCTCGGCACGGTCATGCTTGGCAGTGGCGATTTCCACCACCTCAGCCTGCCGCTGCTGCGGCGCATGCGCGCGCAGGCACCGTTCCAGCTGGTGGTACTGGACAACCACCCCGACAACATGCGCTTCCCGTTCGGCATGCATTGCGGATCGTGGGTGAACGCCGCCAGCAAGCTGCCGCAGATCTCGCATATCCATGTGCTGGGCATCACCTCCAGCGACATCGGCCTTGGCCATGCCTGGGAGAACCATTGGCGCCCCCTGCTGGGCGGTCGCCTCACGTACTGGTGCATGGACGTGGACGTGGGCTGGGGCCATCGCCTGGGCATGGGCCGCGCCTTCCGCCGTTTCGAACATCCCGAGGCACTGGTCGCTGCGTTCGCTGCCGAGCAGGCCAAGTCGCCGCAACCGACCTACCTGTCCATCGACAAGGATGTGTTCGCCGAGGACGTGGCCCGCAGCAACTGGGATCAGGGCCGTTTCCAGCTGGAAGACGCGCTGGTGGTGATCGAGGCGCTGCGCGCCGGCGGACTGGTCGGCAGTGACATCACCGGCGAAGTGTCGCTGGCCAACTACCGCAGCCGGTTCAAGCGCTGGCTGTCGTCGCTGGATGGCCAGCCCGACATCCCTGCCGACGATCTTCCCGTATGGCAGGCGCGCCACCAGCAGGTGAACCGCGAACTGCTGGCGGCGATGGCTACGGTGCCGACGGTCTGCTGACCGCTTGCGGTCGCGTCGGCTGCCGGCCGGCGTGGCTTCGGTAGTGCCGGCCGCTGGCCGGCAGCCTCATCGTTCCCGGGCTCAAAAGGATGCCGGCCAGCGGCCGGCACTACACTGGACGCCTACCCCCGGAGACGCCGCCATGCCCCAGACCGTCATCCCGCAGCTGCGCATGCGCCATGCCGACACCTCCCTGCCGTTCTACGTGCAGGGCCTGGGCTTCGTGGTCGACTGGGAACACCGCTTCGAACCCGGCTTCCCGCTGTTCGCCCAGCTCACCCGCGACGGCCAGACCCTCTTCCTCACCGAACACACCGGTGATTGCGAGGTCGGCGGCGCGGTGTACTTCATCGTCGAGGATGTCGATGCGCTGCACCGTGCCTTCAGCGCCGCGAACGTGCCGATCGAGCAGCCGCCGCATGACACCGAATGGGGCAGCCGCGAGATGCTGCTGCGTGACCCCGACGGCAACCGCCTGCGCTTCGCCACCCACGCAGACTGAACCCCAGCGGCTTGAGGCGAATATACGAAACATATATGCTTCGTATATCCACTACCCCAGGACCGCCGATGGGCATCGTCAACATCGATGACACCCTGCACGACCAGCTGCGCCGTGCCTGTACCGTCTCCAGCCGCTCGATCAACGCCCAGGCCAACTTCTGGATCCGGGTCGGCATGCTGTGCGAGATGAATCCCACGCTGAGCTTCCAGGACATCGTCGCCAGCGAACTGCGCGCGGCCGGCGTACAGCCACAGGCGCTGGCGCCCGGGCGGGCCTGACATGGCGATGATCAAGCAGCCGCACGAAATCGCGCTGATGGCCGAATCGGGTCGCCTGCTGGCGCAGGTGTTCGCCGCGCTCGACCGGCTGCCGCTGCAGGGCCGCAGCACCATGGAAATCAACGATTTCGTCGAGCGCATGATCGTCGATGAACTGCAGGCAAGGCCGGCCAGCAAGGGCCAGTACGGTTTCCCGTATGTGCTCAACACCTCGATCGACAACGTGATCTGCCACGGCGTGCCCAGCACCACCGACGTGCTGCGCAACGGCCAGATCGTCAACCTCGACATCACCCTGGAGAAGAACGGCTACATCGCCGACTCCAGCACCACCTACCTGGTCGGTGAGGTCGACTATGCCGCGCGCCGGCTGGTGCAGACCACCTACCAGGCGATGTGGAAAGGCATCGCCACGGTGCGCCCCGGCGCGCGCCTGGGCGACATCGGCCACGCCATCGCCCGCCACGCGCGCAGCCATGGCTACAGCGTGGTGAAGGAATACTGCGGCCACGGCATCGGCCAGGAGATGCACGAGGAACCGCAGATCCTGCACTACGGTCATCCGAACACCGGCATGACACTGGAAGAAGGCATGGTGTTCACCATCGAACCGATGCTCAACCAGGGCAAGCCGGCCATCCGCCAGCAACCGGACGAATGGCCGGTGTATACGCGCGACGGCAAGCTGTCGGCGCAGTTCGAACACACCGTGGCGGTCACCGCCAGTGGCGTGCGCGTGCTCACCCTGCGCCCCGGCGAAGCGCCATTGTGTGCGGTGGATGCGGCCTAGAGCGGGCGCAACAGCAGCAGCGTGGCGAGGCAGAACATGAAGACCGCCACCCCTGCGTCCAGCACGCGCCACGCAGCCGGCCTGCGGAACACCGGCTGCAACAGGCGCGCGCCATAGCCCAACGTGCAGAACCAGGCCACGCTGGCCACGCAGGCTCCGGCGGCGAAGGCCCAGCGCAGATCGCCGGGGTAACGCGTGGACAAGCTGCCGAGCAGCACCACCGTATCCAGATAGACGTGCGGATTGAGCAGCGTGAACGCCAGGCAGGTCAACAGTACCTGGCGCCCGCTGCCACCCTGCGTCTCGGCGGCGGCCAAGGCACTGCCACCGTGCCAGGCGCGCAATCCGGCCTGCAGTCCATACCAGAGCAGGAACGCCGCACCGCCGAAGCGCAGCACCTGCAGCAGCAACGGCCACTGCTGCACCAACGCCCCCATGCCGCCAACGCCGGCCAGGATCAGCGCGATATCAGCGCCGGCACAGGCCAGCACCACCGTTCCGACATGGCGACGTTGCAGCCCCTGGCGCAGGACGAAGGCATTCTGCGCACCGATGGCGATGATCAGGCCGGCACCTGCGAACAGGCCGGCGGTGGTAGCGGCGATCCACATCAGGAAGGCCCAGGCAGCGAAGGGACGCGCAGGGTGCGGCCATTGCCGCGTTAAGACAATCTGATTTTTCTTTATCCTGTGCAGAAAAACTGAAGGGGCGCCTGCATGGATCTGGTACATCCGCAACTGGCCGCGTTTGCCGCGGTGCTGGAGGAAGGCAGCTTCGAGGCTGCGGCACGCCGCCTGTCGATCAGCCCCTCGGCGCTGTCGCAGCGGATCAAGGCCCTGGAGGACCGGCTCGGCCAGGTACTGCTGGTCCGCCAGGCGCCGTGCCGCCCCACCGCGGCCGGGGAGGCCCTTCTGCGCCGGGTTCGCCCGATGCAGGCACTGGAGGCCGAGGCCTTGGCCGAACTGCTGCCCGAGCGTGGCAGCGACGCTGCGCGCACGCCGATCCCCTTGGCGGTCAACGACGACTCGCTCGATACCTGGTTCGTGCCGGCCATCGCCGAACTGCACCAGCGCCACGGCTACCTGTTCGACCTGCGCATGGATGACCAGGACCACACCCTGCAGCTGCTGCGCGATGGCAGCGTGCTCGGCGCGGTCACTGCCGAAAGCCAGCCGGTGAAAGGCTGCAACGTGCATCCGCTTGGCGCCATGCGCTACCACGCCATCGCCTCGCCCGGCTTCGCCCGCCGGTACTTCAGCGATGGCATGCAGGCCGCCGCATTGGCACGCGCACCGATGCTGGTGTTCAACCGCAAGGATGAACTGCAATGGCGCTTCGTGCGGCGGCTGACCCGCGCGCGCCTGCAGCCGCCGCTACACTACCTGCCTTCCTCCACCGGTTTCGTCGAAGCCGCAGCGTGCGGACTCGGCTGGGGCATGGCCCCGGAAACCCTGATCGCACCCGCCGTGCGCGACGGCCGCGTGGTGGTACTGGAACCCCGCCGCTGGCTGGATGTGCCGCTGTACTGGCAGCATGCCGCCGTGCGCTCAAGCACGTTGCAGCACATCACCCAGGCGCTGCGCAGCGCGGCCAGCAGCACCCTTCGCTGAGGACCACACGATGACCGCAGACCCGGGCTTCACACCGCGCGCACTACCGTTTGCGCACTTCTTCACCATTGGGACGGCATGGGCGTGATCGGCCGACGTACAAGGATGCTCCGCGCAAAGGCCGCGCTGGCGCTGACGCTGGCAACCTGCCTGCCCATCACTGCGTCGGCGCAGTCCATCACCGACGCACCGGCTTTGGACTGGGAACAGGCACGGCAGCGCCTGGAACAGGTCTCCGATGCGCTGGCCGCCGCCGACGCCGCCGTGCGCAACAAGCAGGACCTGCAGGACGCCACCCGCCTGCTGCGCCTGCCGGAGATCACCGGCGAAGTGCGCCGCCTGCAGTTCCAGAAGACCCTGACCCTGCCGCTGGGTTCACTGGCGCCGGTGGCCGAAGCCTTCGGCATCGACTCGCCGCTGTCGTTCACCGAACGCGACTGGCGCACCCGCCCGGTGGTGACTGCGGTGCTGCCGCTGTACACCGGCGGGGTGATCCCTGCTGCACAGCGCGCCGCCAGCGCCGCCCATGAACAGGCCAGCGCCGAGCGCGAGGCGCAACGCCAGTCGCTGACCGTGCAGCTGGCACAGGCCTATTTCGGCCAGCGCCTGGCCGAACAGGCCGTGGAGGTGCGCCGCGATGTGCGCGATGGCCTCAACCGCCACTTGTCCGACGCCGAGAAACTGGAGCGCGAGGGCTTCGCCACCCGCGCCCAGCGCCTGCAGGCCACCGTGGCCCGCGACAAAGCCGAGCGCGAGTACCAGAAGACGGTGAACGACCTGGCCACCTTGAAGGCCGCGCTGTCCACCCTGCTGCGCAGCGGCGGTGAGGTGCAGCCGGTATCACCGCTGTTCGTGCAGCGCGCGCCGCTGGAGCCGGTCGCCCGCTTCGAACGCACCGCGCAGGCCCGCCAGCCGCAGATCGCGCGCCTGCGGGCGATGGTGGCGCAGGCCGAACAGGGCGTGCGCGTGCAGCAGGCCAAGCTGAAACCGCAGATCTTCGCCTTCGGCCAGTACGACTTCCGTCGTCGCGATGAAATGCTGACCGATCCGGACTGGGCCTTCGGCATCGGACTGAAGTACACCTTCCTGTCGCCGAACTCGCGGCCGGCGCAGATCAGCGCCGCGCGTGCGCAGCAGGAGCAGGCCGAAGCGGGCCTGCGCGAAGCCGAGAACCAGGTTGCGCTGGGCGTGCGCAAGGCCTGGAACGAACTGGAAACCGCGCGCCAGCAGTTCGTGCTGCTCGACAGCAGCATCGCCCAGGCACAGGAAAACCTGCGCCTGCAGGAGCTGGCGTTCCGCGAAGGCCAGGCCACCTCGCTGGATGTGATCGACGCGCGGCTCGGCCTCGGCGGTGCCCGCGTCGAGCGCGCACAGGCTGCCTACCAATACGATGTTGCGCTGGCACAGCTGCTGGAGGTCAGTGGACAGATGGACCGTTTCGAAGAGTTCCGGCGGCGTGCGGACGAGGTGATCGACCATGAGTGATGTGCTGCACGACGATGCGACGACGCCCCCGGGCAAGCGCCGGCTGGGACCGATTCTGATAGTAGTGCTGCTGGTGGTGGTGGTGCTCGGCCTGTGGCTGGCCTGGCGCAGCCCGGCCGACCAGATCCAGGGCATGGCCGATGCGGACACCATCAACGTGGCCGCCAAGATCACCGCGCGCGTGGCCGAACTGAAGGTGCGCGAGGGCGACCGCGTGCAGCCCGGGCAGGTGCTGTTCCTGCTCGACAGCCCCGAGGTGGCCGCCAAGGAACAGCAGGCACACGGCGCCCTGGCCGCGGCGCAGGCGGTGGCCGACAAGGCCGATGAAGGCGCGCGCAGCGAGGACATCCGCGCCGCCGAAGCCAACTGGAAGCGCGCCGAAGCCGGCGCGACGCTGGCCGACGCCACCTACCAGCGCGTGCAGAACCTGTTCAATGAAGGGGTGATGACCCGGCAGAAGCGCGATGAAGCACATGCCCAGGCCACCAGCTCGCGCGAACTGGCCCGCGCCGCGCGCGCGCAGTACGACATGGCGCTGTCTGGCGCGCGCGAGCAGGACAAGCGCGCCGCGCAGGGCCAGGTGCAGCAGGCGCAGGGCGCGGTGGCCGAAGTCAACGCCGCGCGCGCCGAAGTGGAAGGGCGGGCGCCGGTCGCCGGCGAGATCAACAAGCGCATGGCCGACCCGGGTGAACTGGTGCCGGCCGGCTATCCGGTGTTCACCCTGGTCGACATCGACCGCATGTGGGTGGCGATGAACCTGCGCGAATCGCAGATGCAGGGCCTGAAGGTCGGCAGCAAGCTGCGTGGCAGCGTGCCGGCGCTCGGCCAGGACGGCGAGTTCGAGGTCTATTTCATCAATCCGGCCGGTGACTATGCGACCTGGCGTACCACCCGCCAGTCGTCCGGCTACGACGTCCGCAGCTTCGAGGTGCGGGTGCGCCCGGTACGCCGCATCGAGGGCTTCCGCCCCGGCATGAGCGTGCTGTTCGCATGGCCCCAGCACTGAACCCTGATGGCGGCGGCTTCGCCGCGTCGTGGCGGCGCGAGCTGCGGTCGCTGCGCGGCAACCGAGCCGACCTGATGCTGGTCACCGTGCTGCCGCTGCTGATGCTGGCGGTGATGGCATGGATGTTCACCCCCTCGGTGATGCGCGACATCCCGATTGCCGTGGTCGACCTCGACCACAGCAGTGACAGCCGCCTGCTGCTGCGCATGCTCGATGCCAGCCCGGGCGTGCGCATCGCCAGCCAACCAGCCGACATGGAGGACGCACGCTCGCAGCTGCGCAGCCTGGATGTGTTCGCCATCGTGCTGGTGCCGCGCGACGTTACCCGGCAGGCGCTGCGCGGGCGCCAGGGCACGGTGTTCGCCTATTACAACGCCACCTACATGACCACCGGCCAGTCCGCCGCGCGTGATATCGGCGATGCGGTCTCGGCCTGGAACGCACGACTGCTGCGCGAGCGCATCGGCCTGCAGGTCGGCCCAGGCAAGCTGCGTGCGGCACCGATCGCGGTGCAGTCGGACATCCTCTACAACCCGGCACGCAGCTACGAGCTGTTCCTGCTGCCGCTGATCTTCCCGGCGGTGCTGTCGCTGGTGCTCGCGCTTGCCGTAGCCGGCAGCCTTGGCCGCGAGATCCGCGATGGCACCCTGCCCGACTGGCTGGGCCACACGCCGTGGGCCGCCATCGCCGGCAAGGTTGCACCGTACATCCTGCTGTTCTCGCTGTACGGTGCGCTCGGGCTCGGCTACCTGGCCTGGCTGCGCGGCGACGGCGTAGCGGGCAGCGTGCTCCTGCTGCTGCTCGCACAGCCGCTGTTCTACCTGGCCACTGCGGCCTACGCGTTGTTCTTCGTCGGCGTCACCCGCAACATGGGCACCGCGCTGTCGGCGGTGGGGCTGAGCATCGGCACCGCATTGGCGTTCTCCAGCGCTACCTTCCCGGTGCTGGACGGCCCCCTGTTCACCCGCATCTGGCATCAGCTGCTGCCGCTCAGCGCCTACATCAAGCTGCAGACCCAGCAACAGTTCATCGGTTCGCCGCTGCTGGTCTCGCTGTGGCCGTTGGCCACGCTGCTGCTGATGTCGGTGGTGGCCGGCGGCATCGGTGGCCTGCGCCTGATCGCCTTCGCGCGTACGCCTGACGCTGCGCAGCCGGCGAGGGCCGACGCATGAGCACGCTCTGGCGCAGCCTGCGGCAGACCCTGATGGCGGTGCTGTGCGACCGCTATGCGATCGTGGTGATGGTCGGCGCGGTGATCCTGTATTCGTTCTTCTACCCGGCGGCGTACCGCCACCAGGTGGCCGGCAACCTGCCGGTGCTGGTGGTGGACGAAGACCACAGCGCCACCAGCCGCGAACTGCTGCGAAAGCTGGACGCGCTGCGGGTCGCACGCGTGGTCGGGCAACCGGCCGACATCGACAGTGCGCGCCAGCAGCTGGAAGCCGGCCACGCCGAAGGCATCGTGCTGATTCCGGCCAACCTGGAGCGCGACATCCTGCGCGGCCACCCCGCCAAGCTGGTGCTGCTCGGCAACGGCGCCTACCTGGGCCGTGCCAGCTGGGTGCTGGGCAGCGTGGCCGATGCACTGGGCGCGTTCGGGCGTGAGGCGGTAGTCGGCCAGGCGGCCTTCATGGGCGCACCGCAGGCACCGCCGGTCACCCTGGTGCAGCGCCCGCTGTACAACACCCAGGAAGGCTACGGCAGCGCCATCGTCCCCGGCGTGGCCGAACTGATCGTGCACCAGACCCTGCTGATGGGCATCGGCGTCCTGCTCGGCGGCCGTCGTCTCGCGCTCGGCCGGCGCCTGCGCTTCGACCTGCCGACCCTGGCCGGCATGGCACTGGGCTTCGGCCTGATCGGCCTGTTCGGCCTGTTCTACTACGCCGGCTTCACCGCCTGGGTGCAGGACTATCCACGCGGTGGCAATCCACTGGGCCAGCTGCTGGGCGGCACCCTGTTCATCGCCGCGACGGTGGCGTTCGGCCTGTTCGTCGGCAGTTTCTTCCGCACCCGCGAACGTGCGTTCCAGTACATCATCGCCACCTCCATCCCGCTGTTCTTCCTGGCCAACCTGTCCTGGCCGGCAGTGATGACGCCACGCCCGCTGGTGTGGCTGGCGCAGCTGCTACCAACCACCTCGGGCATCAACCTGATGGTGCGCCTGAACCAGATGGACGCCCGCCTGGCCGAAGTCAGCCACGAACTGATCACCCTCAGCATCCTGCTGCTGCTCTACGGCAGCCTCGCCGCCTGGCGCCTCCTCGCAAAAAAGGGGACGGAGGGGATTAAGTCGTAAGCGGCCGGATTGGCGGATTGCGACTTAATCCCCTCCGTCCCCTTTTCAGGGGTCTGGCGCGTACCAGAACGGGATGCGGTACTCGCGACGTCGCTCCGGGCCGCGTTCGCCACCTTCGGCATTCCAGACCAGGTTCAGATCATGCCGACCGGGTACCAACCCCGCCATCGGCAGGTATCCGACCAAGCCGCGCATGTCGACATCACGGCGTTCCATCGGCATGAACTCGTGCAGGTCGACCGGCGCGCCATCCAACTGCACCTGCCACAGCCGCGACAGGCACTCCACCGCCGCACTGGCAGCCTGCGCGCCTACGGCTTCGTTGCGCGCCCCGGGCAGCGCACTGCAATGCTGGCGTGCCAACGGGTTGTCGCGCTGGGGACGATGCGGAATGAACACGCGCAGGCGCGAACCGGTGATCGTGTCGGAGGGAATCATCGGGTACGCCAACAGCTGATCGTGTGCCGAGCGCATCGACTCGTAATGCGCGCTCAACATGCCGTGTTCGACAGCCTCGTCAGTCATCACCTGGTAACGGTTGAACAGCGAAAACTTCACCGAACCCAGTACCTGGACGGCTCCCAGCACCATGGCCACCACCACGGCGAGCAGATAGACCGCCATGAATGAACGCGAGCGCAGGTTGCTCTGCAGGGTCAGCTGCATCGTCTGCATCTGGCGCAGCAGGGGAATCCGCTGCAGGCCCGCCAGGAAGCGCTGCAGCCAGTGCTGCAGGCCCTCATGGGCCTGGTTGCGCCGCTGCCTACGCGCAATGACGCGCTCCAGCAGCGCGGGCACCAGCGCGAGTGCAAGCAAGCCGGTCAGGACGCTAATGACCACGATCATGACAACACGTTCTGAACCGCCGGCAAGCGCACTGATCGCCATCGCCACGCACAGCGTCAGCACGGCCATCACCAGCGTTCCGGCCAGCGTCTGCACGGCCAACAGCGTGGTGGAGAAGAGCATGGTGGCCAAACGATCAGCGCGCTCGATGCTGCCATCCAGGCCACCGTCGCGGGCCTTGAGGAAGGCGCGCGATACCGGGCCCATCTGCGGAAGCCGTTGCCAGTCGATGCCCTTGGGGAAGTGCGATTTCAGCCCGATCAGGCCTATCCAGTAGCCGCGCACGGTCAGGTGCGCGATCAGCGCCACTGCCAACACGTAGCACATGCCCACGCTGATGCTGAAACCAAACCACAGCAGTTGGAAGTAAATGCCTTCGGTATGCAGGCTGCTGCGCGCCCAGGCATCGAACAGATAGCCAGGAACCGCCAACAGTGCAAACGCCAGCAGGCCGGAAATGAACAATTCGAGCTCGTCGGTACGCTCACGCAGTCGGCCGAAGCGCGCTGTCGCTTCCAGTACTGGATCGACCTCGGCAACCGGCGTGTGCGACTCAGTCAGGGGTGATTCGTTCACATTGCGTTCATCCATTGAAGTCGGCGCAGTATAGACACCGCGCTGCAGCCCGCGATACAGGGCCGTTCAACGACGAACGCCGGCACAGGGCCGGCGTTCGAGGACATGCGTACTGCGAAATCCTGTGGAAGGAAGCGCTACCGGTGCAGACAATCAGCGGTAAACACGCTCGCAGCGGCGTTCGACCACGCGATCACCGTTTTTCTGCTGGCTGTTGCCCTGGATCTGCCGGCCCGCGGCGCCACCGGCGACGGCACCGGCGACGGTGGCCAGCTTCTTGCCGTTGCCGCCACCCACCTGGTTGCCGAGCAGGCCACCAATCACCGCACCGGTGGCTGTACCGGCAATACGGTTGGGGTCACGCGAATTGCGTTGCACTTCCACGTTCTTGCAGACCACGCGGCTGCCATCGTTGAACTTGCGCCCTTCATCACGCGGCCCGTAGGTCTGTGCGCCTGCAACCGAACTGGCCGCCAGCAGCGTGCCCAGCACAAGCAGTCGAGTCGAGGTCTTCATGGCCATCTCCTGAGGTCCGGTATGCCGCAAGTGTCCTCCCACGGCTGGCAACCGGAAGTGAAATGGACGTATGCGCGGCGACATCGGCCATCGCCCGTTCAGGAAAAAAATCCGCGCCCATCGCGACCAGCCATCGCGATGGGCGCCGTCTCCCTGCCGGCATGCCGCCCTTCTAGAACTCCTGCCAGCCACTCGCGTTGGCGGCCAGCGTCGAATCGATGCGGGGCGAAAGAACCGTCGCCCTGCGCACCGGAACCACCGACGCAGCGACGGCCGCCAACGCAGGCCGTACCACCGCCGCGGCCGTGGCGGCGCCGGTGCGGAACACCGACACTGCTTCAGCCAACAGGTTGGCCTGCTCTTCCATCGAGCGTGCCGCAGCGCTGGCCTCTTCCACCAATGCCGCATTCTGCTGGGTGGTCTCGTCCATCTGCACTACGGCCTGGTTGACCTGCTCGATGCCCGAACTCTGCTCCTGCGAGGCGGCGGAGATATCGGCCATGATGTCGGTCACCCGCTGCACCGAGGCCACGATCTCGCCCATCGTGGTGCCTGCCTGGCGCACCAGTGCCGACCCATCGGCCACCTTGCCGACCGAGTCCTCGATCAGGCCCTTGATCTCCTTGGCGGCACCGGCCGAGCGCTGCGCCAGCGTGCGCACCTCGCTGGCCACCACCGCAAAGCCCCGGCCCTGCTCACCGGCACGCGCCGCTTCCACCGCAGCGTTCAGCGCCAAAATGTTGGTCTGGAATGCGATGCCATCGATCACCGAGATGATCTCGGCAATCTTCTTCGAGGCGGCTTCGATGGCGGACATCGTGGTCACCACCTGGCCGACCACCTCCCCGCCCTGCGAGGCGACACCATGCGCGCCGATGGCTAGCTGGTTGGCCTGGCGCGCGTGTTCGGCGTTCTGCTTCACGGTAGAGGTCAGCTCCTCCATCGACGCGGCCGTTTCCTCCAGATTCGCGGCCTGCTGCTCGGTGCGCCGCGACAGGTCGGTGTTGCCCGAGGCAATCTCGCCTGCAGCCAGGTTGATGCTGGATGCACTGGCCTGGATGCGGCCAACGATCTGCTTGAGCTGATCGACGGTGGCATTGCAGTCATCGCGCATGCGGGCGAACACACCATGGAAGTCACCTTGCATGCGTACGGTCAGGTCGCCTCGCGAGATGGCCTGCAACAGGGTCGACACCTGCACCAGGTTCTCATCGGTGGTCTGCATCAGCTGGTTGAGCCCGGCCACCATGTCGCGGAAATCGTAGGCGAAGCGGTCCTCATCGCCGCGCAGGCTGAAATCACCCGCCGCAGCTGCGGTCGCCAACCGGCGGATCTCGCTGTTGATCGCCGACAGGCTGCTCTTGGTTTCATCCATTGCCTGGGTGATCGCCGCCTTCTCGCCCGGCAACGGGTCCATGTCCACCGACAGGTCACCGCGGGCATAGTGCTTCATCACTTCGATCAGCCGGTTCTGCACCTGCACGTGCGAACCAACCAGCGCATTGGTTTCGTGCACCATCCGCCCGAAGTCGCCGGGGAACGCGCTCTCATCCATGCGGTAGCTGAGGCTGCCGGCGTCATGCTGGCGGGCCAGCTCGCCCTGCGCCGCCATCACCGCCTGTACCTGCATCTGCATGCGTTGCATCGACCTGAGCAGCTGGGTCACCTCATCGTTGCCCGACGCATCGATGACGTTGTCCAGGCGGCCACCGGCGATGCCATCAGCCAGCTTCACCGCCCCCTCCAGCGGACGGGTCAGGCTGCGGGTGATCGCCCAGGCCGCCAGCGAACCCAGTATCAGGCTCATCACGCCGAACACGATCGACAAGGTGCCGGTCCAGGCCTCCGTGCTGCGATATTCCTGGCGGCTGCGCTCGGTCAGTGTCTCCTGATGCCGCAGCAGCGTCGAGATGGATTCGTTCCAGGCCGTGGCCAGCCCGTGCTCGGCCAGCAGCTCTTTGGCAGCGCCGTCGAAATCCCCAGCCTTCATGCGCTCGTGCAGATGCTGGGTAGAGGCGTCGGTCGCCTTGCGTGCCGCGTCGATTTTCGCAACCAGCGCATCGCCGGTGGCGTCACGCGGAATCTTGATGTACCTGGCCCAGATGCCGTCGTAGGTCTGCGACAGTTCCTGTGCCTTCTGATAATCCTTGTCGAAATCCTCGCCACGCTTGATCACCATCAGCCGCCGATGCATCAGCACGGCATTGTTGGTATCGAGCATGTCATTCAGCAGCCGCATCTTCACCATGTTGACGTCCACCACTTTCTCGAACTGGGCGGACTTGAGCTGGTTTCCGTACAGCACCAGGCCAACGATGGCCATGATGAACAGCAGCAGCAAACCAAAGCCGGCGCCCAGCCGGGATCCCACTCGGAGGTTGCGTAAGGCGAGCATCTCAATTCCCTTGATCATGGCCGTACGATCGATGGCGGCGCAGGCAAGGGAAACTTTATGGGAGTTTATATTTGTAACGATCCAATAATATTGAACAGGCAGAATGGACCCGCCCCCATACCGCCCCTCCCATCGCCCTTTGGCTGCCGATGACATGCCAGCGCAGCATTGAAATCACGCCGCATTGACAGTTTCTCCCCGGTATATCCATCCAGCATCCATTGATAATCAGCAGCGGACACCACCGTTCCGGATCGGGCTGCCAGTGCATGCAGCCGTTACCGGCGAACGGCTACAGTTGCGGCATGTCCCTGGTCCTGCACATCGACGGCGCATCCATCAACGACATCGCCAGCCTGTACGCGGAAATCAACCGTGTGTTCATGGCCAGCGAGAACTGGCAGCTGGGAGCAAGCCTGGACGCGCTTGATGACCTGCTGTGGGGTGGCTATGGCGTGCTCGCCGGCCACTCCGCCGCGACCGTCGTCTGGCACGACATCGCGCATAGCCGCAGTGTATTGGGGCGGGACGCCACGCATGCGTGGCTGCGGTCAAAACTCGATCAGCCCGGCACCTTCAATGTCGCGGCCATCAACGAGCAGATCGCGGCGCTGGAGCACCGCCAGGGACAGACGTACTTCGAGATCGTGATGGAGATCTTCGACGGGCATCCGCAGATCACCCTGGTCGCTGCCTGAGCGCTGCGGCAACGCCGCGTGCCGGGCTTCAGAATTTCGCCAGGGCCTCACCCAGCCGCAATGGGAACGCAACCTCGCTGGCCAGATGCCATGCGCGTGCATTGGCACCCAGCCGGGTGCATTCGGCCTCATCCATCGCCAGCGCACGCTCGACGGCCTGCTCCAACGCTGTCTCGTCCACATGCCAGGTCCTGGACAGGTGGCAGGGCGCGCCCTCGTGGGCCGTCACCAGAAGACCGCGGCTCTCATCGATCATCTGGTTCATCGGCGCGCCATCGCAGGTGATCACCACCGCCGCGCAGCTCATCGCTTCGACCAGGTAGTGGCCCCAGCCCTCGGTCTGCGACAGGCACAGGTGGAACACATGCTCGTTCTGAAGGCGCTGCACCTCTTCATCGGGCAGGCGCTCGCGGACGATCCGCAGGTTTGCCGCCCCACCCTCGTCTTCGTCCGAAGGCCCGCCACGCAGGACGGTCAGCAGGGGCCATTCCGGGTGCCGCTTCCAGACCTTCACCAGGGTCGCCGTACCCTTCATGCGGCTGCTGCCTGCGGCATGCAGGAAGCTGCGGGGCTTGCGCGGCACCGAAGCGTCGTAGCGGTCGCGGCTGCAGAAGCCCACTTCCAGCGCGCGCATGCCCAGCGCAGTGAAGATGCGCGTGGCGTCCTCGGTCTTGGTCAGCAGGGCATCGAATCGCGGCAGGATGCGGAGGCTGCGCGCAGATACCCATTCCGGATTCGGGATCAGCAGATTGACCTCGGCCAGGCCAAAACTGGCCGGCCGTACGTGCTCCAGCGAGATGTTGATATCGAATCGCGCCGGCTTCCGCCCCAGGCTCAGCCACGACGCCAGCAGGCGACGCAGGCGCAACCGGCGCAGTTTCCACGCCCCGCCATTGCGTACCGCATCGAGGCGGCTGATGGTCACCTCATGCCCGAGCTGTCGCAGCGAGCGCTCGATCACCTGGATGTCATGGCTCAAGCCGCGCTGGTTGTCGGCGGCCAGCAGGTGAACATGCGCCATCAGTGCGAACTCCCGTCCCGGCGCAGGTCGCGGACCGGCAACGCGGTCGCCAGGACGAAGCCCAGCACCAGGTAGAAATAGAACGAATGCGGCATTGCCCGATAGAACACGTTGTCGGTGAACGCCGAGAGCGCGTAGACGATGACCACGGCAAGGCCGGCGGTGGCGACCATCGCCGTGGTTTCATCGGCATGGCCGATCCGCCGCACGAAATGAATACCCGGCAGGATGAAGATCAGCAGCATGATCAGCAACAGCGGCACGCCACCGGTCACTGCCGCTTCCAGGTACTCGTTGTGGGGATGGTTGTAGCGAGAGATCGCGTCGGACACCTCGCCGCGCGCAATGCCCTCGCGCGCATAGGTACCAAACTGGTTCAAGCCCACCCCGGTCAGCGGGTGCTCGGCAATGGCGTCGACCGCCACGCCCCACATCGCGATGCGCTCACGCACCGAACCCACTTCGTTGTGCTGGTTGAAGCCGGCGATCTCGCCACTGACCTCACCGAAGCGTTGGATGACCTGATGGTTGAGCACCGTGGTGGCACCGAGCACGCCGATGACCAGGGCGCCGACGAAGGCCAGCGGGCCACGCCAGCGCCGGGTACGCCACACGTGCACCGTCATCACCATCAGCATCGCCGGAATGAAGGCCAGGATCGGCCCCCGGCTCTGCGCCAGGATCGAGCCGTAGACGCCCACGGCAACGGCAACCCCATGCAGGCAGCGCTCGGCCGGATGGACGTTCGGCTGGATCAACCGGATGACCGAGAACAGCGCCATGCACAGCGTGACCATCGTGAACTCGATGGCCGTCCATTCGCCACCACTGAAACCATAAGCACGTTCCAACCCCATCACGTGGTGCTGCACGATGCATGAGCCACCGAACACCAGGGTGGAGAGCGCGAACAGGGTCCAGATCAGGCGCCAGTCCAGCACGGCGGCGAACACCGCGGCCGTACCCAGATAGAGCAGCATCTGCGCGGGCAGGTCCAGCTCGCTCCAGCGCAGGTCGTGCCAGGCGATGCTGAAGAAGGCAAAGGCCAGGCGCAGCAAACAGGCGATCACGATGAAGCGCGCGATGCGGTAGCGCAGGCGGACATCCGGCTGGCGACGGATCAGCACCACGCCGGTGACCAGCAGGGCCAGCAGCAGCACGGCCTTCAACAGGTTGTACGGCGCAGATCCGGCAAGCGGGACAACGGCAACCAGCGTACTCAGCAGGGCGATGCGCCAGTAATGGCGAGGTTCGGCGGCCATGCAGGCTGCAGTCATGCGTGTTCTTTCCATCAACGCCCGCCCGGGGATGAATTGCCCCGGTTTCCATGGAGGCCGATTGGCGGGAATCGCCGGGGCCGACACTACCGTGGCCCTCCATGGAAATCAACCAAACCACCGCTGTCGTTGGCGCCCAGACAGCCCCGGCGCGCGCGCCCCGCCCGGTGGATCAGGGCGGGGATCATCGACCCGCCCAGGCCGTTACACTAACTGTTCTTCCGGCCCTGCCCCGCAAGGCCTCGCCCAGACGCCCTGCCCAGACGCGAACCGCTCCAAGTGACTGATACGAAAGACAACACCAGCAACGCCAAGGCGTCCAAAGAACACACCCCGCTGATGAAGCAGTTCTTCGCGGCCAAGTCCGACCATCCGGACCTGCTGCTGTTCTTCCGCATGGGCGATTTCTACGAGCTGTTCTACGACGACGCCCGCAAGGCGGCGCGGCTGCTGGACATCACCCTGACCCAGCGCGGCAGCTCCGGCGGCGCGCCGATCCCGATGGCCGGCGTGCCGGTGCATGCCTACGAGGGTTATCTGGCACGGCTGGTGGCGCTGGGTGAGTCGGTGGCGATCTGCGAGCAGATCGGCGATCCGGCGCTGGCCAAGGGCCTGGTCGAGCGCAAGGTGGTGCGCATCGTCACCCCCGGCACGGTGACCGACGAGGCATTGCTGGACGAACGCCGCGACACCCTGCTGATGGCGCTGTCGCGTACCAAGCAGGGCTACGGGCTGGCCTGGGCCGACCTGGCCGGTGGCCGCTTCCTGGTCAACGAGGTGGAAACCGACGACGCGCTGGAAGCCGAACTGGCGCGGCTGGAGCCGGCCGAACTGCTGGTGCCCGACGAAGAGAACTGGCCGGAATTCCTGCGCCAGCGTACCGGCGTGCGCCGCCGCGCGCCGTGGCTGTTCGACGCCGACAGTGGCCGCCGCCAGCTGCTGGCGTTCTTCAAGCTGCATGACCTGAGCGGTTTCGGCATCGATGACAAGCCGCGCGCCACGGCTGCGGCCAGCGCCCTGCTCGGCTATGTCGAAGAAACCCAGAAGCAGCGCCTGCCGCACCTGACCTCGATCGCGATGGAAACCGCCGGCGAGGCGATTGCGATGAATGCCGCAACCCGCCGCCATCTGGAACTGGATACGCGCGTCGATGGCGACACCCGCAACACCCTGCTGGGCGTGCTGGACAGCACCGTGACGCCCATGGGCGGACGCCTGCTGCGGCGCTGGCTGCACCGCCCGCTGCGCCTGCGCGAGGTGCTGGTGCAGCGCCACCATGCGGTGGAAACGCTGATCGACCGCGGCAGTGATGCCGACATCCGCGAGCAGTTCCGCCGCCTGGGCGACCTCGAACGCATCCTCACCCGCGTCGCACTGCGCTCGGCGCGCCCGCGCGACTTCTCCACCCTGCGCGATGGCCTGGGCCTGCTGCCGGCAGTGCGCGAGGTGCTGGCGCCGCTGGATTCTCCACGCCTGCAGGCGCTGCACGCCGCGCTGGGCGAACATGACGAATGCGCGCAGCTGCTGGCCAGCGCCATCGCCGAGATGCCGCCGCTGAAGCTGAGCGATGGCGGCGTGCTGGCCGACGGCTTCGACGAGGAGCTGGACGAGCTGCGCCGCCTGTCGACCCATGCCGACCAGTTCCTGGTCGATCTGGAGCAGCGCGAGCGCGAGAGCAGTGGCATCGCCACCCTGAAGGTGGGCTACAACCGGGTGCACGGCTATTACATCGAAATCAGCAAGGGCCAGTCCGACCGCGCACCGGTGCACTACACCCGCCGGCAGACGCTGACCAACGCCGAGCGCTACATCACCGAGGAACTGAAGGCCTTCGAGGACAAGGTGCTGTCCGCGCGCGACCGTTCGCTGTCGCGCGAGAAGTACCTGTACGAGCAGCTGCTGGACACCCTCGGCGGGCAGCTGGAACCGCTGAAGCAATGCGCGGCAGCACTGAGCGAGCTCGACGTGCTGGCCGGCTTCGCCGAACGCGCGCAGGCATTGGACTGGGCACGCCCGGAACTGCAGGCCGAGCCGTGCCTGAAGATCGAGCGCGGCCGCCACCCGGTGGTTGAAGCGGTGCGCGAACAGCCGTTCGAACCGAATGACCTGGACCTGCATCCGGACCGCCGCATGCTGGTGATCACCGGCCCGAACATGGGCGGTAAATCGACCTACATGCGGCAGAACGCGCTGATCGTGCTGCTGGCCCACATCGGCAGCTTCGTGCCGGCCAGCCGTGCGCTGATCGGCCCGATCGACCGCATCCTGACCCGCATCGGCGCCGGTGACGACCTCGCCCGCGGGCAGTCGACCTTCATGGTCGAAATGGCCGAGACCAGCTACATCCTGCATCACGCCACCGCGCACTCGCTGGTGCTGATGGACGAGATCGGCCGTGGCACCTCCACCTATGACGGCCTGGCCCTGGCCGACGCGGTGGCCCGCCACCTGGCCTACCAGAACCGCTGCTACACGCTGTTCGCCACCCACTACTTCGAGCTGACCGCGCTGGCCGACGAGCAGCACGAAGGTGGCCGCAGCGGCATCGCCAACGTGCACCTGGATGCGGTCGAGCATGGCGAAGCGCTGGTGTTCATGCATGCGGTGAAGGACGGCCCGGCCAACCGCAGCTTCGGCCTGCAGGTGGCGGCACTGGCCGGCCTGCCCCGCGCCACCGTGGCGCAGGCGCGTCGTCGCCTGGCCGAGCTGGAGCAGCGCGGCGGAGAAAGCCATGCCGCCGAGCTGGCACCGCAGGCGCTGGATGCACCGCAGCAGTTCGGCCTGTTCGCAGCACCCTCCAGCAAGGCGCAGGAAGCGCTGGCGGCGATCGACCCGGACGAGCTGACCCCGAAGCAGGCGCTGGAAGCGCTGTACCGGCTGAAGGCGCTGCTGTAACCGCAGCGCACGTCCATGGCCTCCCGCCTGGCCGCGGGGGGCCAATTGAAAGATTCCACAAATCCGATTCTGCTTTTCAATTGACAGAATCTATCAACCTGAACGAATCATTCGATTATTCATTTCATCTGGCCCTAGCTACAGTCGAGTGAAGATGTTTCCCACGTCTTCACCGCCACCAGGAGCCAGCCGATGAGCCAGTCCGACAACAACAACGCCAAGTGCCCTTACCACAGCGCCCCGACGCCTGAGGAAGGCGCCCAGCAGCAGCGCGAGCTGAGCACCACGCCGAAGCAGAAGCACGGTGACGACCCGGTTACCCCGATGACCACGGCCTTCGGCGCGCCGGTGGTGGACAACCAGAACAGCAAGACCGCCGGCCCGCGCGGCCCGCTGCTGATGGAAGACGTGTGGCTGCTGGAGAAGCTGGCCAATCTCAACCGCGAGATCATTCCCGAGCGCCGCATGCACGCCAAGGGCTCGGGCGCGTTCGGCACCTTCACCGTCACCCACGACATCAGCAAGTACACCCGCGCCAAGCTGTTCGAGAAGGTCGGCAAGCAGACCGAAATGTTCGCCCGCTTCACCACGGTGGCCGGCGAGCGTGGCGCCGCCGACGCCGAGCGCGACATCCGCGGCTTCGCGCTGAAGTTCTACACTGAAGAAGGCAACTGGGACCTGGTCGGCAACAACACGCCGGTGTTCTTCCTGCGCGACCCGCGCAAGTTCGCCGACCTCAACAAGGCGGTCAAGCGCGACCCGCACACCAACCTGCGCAGCGCGCGCAACAACTGGGATTTCTGGACGCTGCTGCCCGAAGCCCTGCTGCAGGTGACCGTGGTGATGAGCGACCGCGGCATCCCGCGCAGCTTCCGCCACATGCACGGCTTCGGCTCGCACACCTACAGCTTCACCAACGCCGACAGCGAGCGCTTCTGGGTGAAGTTCCACTTCGTCAGCCAGCAGGGCATCGAATCGCTGACCGACGCACAGGCGCAGATCCTGGTCGGGCATGACCGCGAAAGCCACGGCCGCGACCTGTTCGCCGCGATCGACAAGGGCGACTTCCCGAAGTGGAAGCTGTTCATCCAGGTCATGCCGGAACTGGATGCGGAAACCTACCGCGTGCACCCGTTCGACCTGACCAAGGTGTGGCCGAAGAGCGACTACCCGCTGATCGAGGTCGGCCAGTTCGAACTGAACCGCAACCCGGTCAACTGGTACCAGGACGTGGAGCAGTCGGCGTTCGCACCGAGCAACCTGGTGCCGGGCATCGGCCCGTCGCCGGACAAGATGCTGCAGGCGCGCCTGTTCGCCTATTCCGATGCGCAGCGTTACCGCCTGGGCGTCAATCACCACCAGATCCCGGTGAACGCTGCGCGCTGCCCGGTGCACAGCAACCACCGCGATGGTGCGATGCGCGTGGACGGCAACTACGGCGGCCTGCCGCACTACGAGCCGAACAGCTACGGCCAGTGGCAGGAGCAGCCGGAGTACCGCGAGCCGCCAATGAAGATCCGCGGTGACGCCGACTTCTGGAACTTCCGTGAGGACGACGCCGACTACTTCAGCCAGCCCGGTGCACTGTTCCGCAGCTACAACCAGGCGCAGAAGGACCGCCTGTTCGCCAACACCGCCCGTGCCCTGGGCGATGCGCCGGACTTCATCAAGCAGCGCCACATCGACAACTGCAGCAAGGCCGATCCGGCTTACGGTGCCGGCGTCGCTGCGGCCCTGAAGGCGCTGGCCAGCCAGCCGTCGGACCCGTTCAAGCCGGCACAGCCGGAAACCGACTTCCCTGCCGCCACCCCGGGCGCGGAAGACATCGAGCTCTGATCGGCCTCCCCCGTGTACGGCACGCCGCCTCCCCGTGAGGCGGCGTCGCCGTTTTAACGGTCCGCGTCGTACCTTCTGCACGCCCCATCCCAATCGAGGATTCCCCTGATGAGCCTGACCGATGAACTTCTCGCCAAATTGCAGGGCGCTCCGCTGCAGCAGGTGTCGCAGCAGCTCGGCATCAGCGATACCCAGGCCTCCGGCGCGATCAGTGCCGCGCTGCCGGTGCTGATGGGCGCGCTGGGCAACAACGCTGCGCAGCCGCAGGGGGCGCAGGCCCTGCTCGGCGCGCTGCAGAACAACCACAGCGGCCTGGACCTGGGCAGCGTGCTCGGTTCGGTGCTGGGCGGAGGTGGCGGTGGTGCCGCCAGCGATGGCGCCGGCATCCTCGGCCACATCTTCGGCGGCAGCCAGCAGAAGGTGGAAACCGGCCTGGCCCAGGCCACCCAGCTCGACAGCGGCCGCACCAGCCAGCTGCTGCAGATCCTCGCGCCGATCGTGATGGCCTTCCTCGCCCAGCGGCTGGGTGGCGGCCAGGCCGATGCCGGCTCGCTCAGCCAGGCGCTCGGCCAGGAAAAGCAGCAGGTGCAGCAGCAGGGCGGCATTGCCGGTGGCCTGCTCGGCAGCGTGCTGGACCAGGACGGCGACGGCCAGTTCGGCATGAGTGACCTGTTGAAGCTGGGCGGCAACCTGCTCGGCGGCAAGCGCTGACCGGCGCTGTCGCCGGGGATGACCCGGCATGAACTGCATCGCTACGGATCACGCCGGGCCCTGCCCGGCGTCCTACCGGTTCCCGGCCTTCAGCCGCTGCAGGATCGGCGCGAACAACGGCGCCTGCATCGAGCGCGGCGGCACCGCTGGCTTTCCTTGTTCCTGTGCCTGCCAGTACGACCACGGCAGCGCCTTGTCGCCCAGTTCGTAGTCCATGCCGTCCCAGCCATCCTCGCGGAAAGCGTAGAAGGCCCAGTGCACCTTGTCCTGTTCCAGCACCTGCAGCACGTCCTGCAGGTAGCGGCTGCAGTCGGGCCAGCGGCGCATGCAGCCGAATTCACCGACCACCATGCGGTTGGCCCCCACCCCGTGCGTCTTCGCCCACTCCATCGGCTGCTGCAGGTAGCTGCGCACGCGCGCCGCGTCCCAGCGCTCGCTGTGGCCGCCGAACGGCACGCTGCCCGGGTAGCGCCAGGGCTTGGCTCGCTTCTGGTTGGGCGCACTGGTCGCTGCGTACGGTTCGTACATGTGCACGCTGTACAGCAGCCGGGTATCGGCCAGTGGTGCCGGCCAGTAGTTGAAGCCATCGGCGGCCGCATACCATCCGGCATCCAGCATCAGCGGCATTTCCGCGTCGACCTCGCGGATGCGCGCGATCAGCTCCGAGTAGAAACGGCGCAGATCACGCGGACCGTCCTGCACCCCGGCGTACCACTGCTGCATCGCCTCGCTGGACGCATGTTCGGCCAGGCCGGCACCGAATTCCGGCACCGGTTCGTTGATCAGGTTGTAAGCGGCCAGTGCGGGATGTCCCTTCAGCGCCACGGCCAGGTCATGCCAGAAGCGTAGCGCCGGGGCGTGATTGTCGAACGACTGCCACAGGCGCTGGTCGACCTTGTCACCGTTGTGCTGCTTCCAGCGCAGCAACGGCAGCGACAGCGTGGTGAGCACCACCTTCAGTCCGGCCGCGTCGGCATCGTCCAGCACGCGGCGCAATGTCGCCAGATCAGCTGCGACCAGCCCTTGATAGTCGTCCGCGTTGCCGATCAGGAAGTCACGGCCGCCCTGCGCCTTCCACTTGTCCGGTACCAGCCGCACCCAGGTCGCGCCGGTCGCACGCAGCGCCTCGAAGTAGTCCCGGTCCGGAGGCGACATGTTCATGCTGTTGCCCCCGCGCTGCGGAGCATCCCAGAAGGTGATATCGGCCGCGTGCAAGGGCGCGGCAGCAAGCAGGGACAGGCACAACAATAGGCAACGCATCGGCAGGCTTCCAGAAGGTGAACATCCAGCCTGCCCCGCCGCTTCCGAACGCACCGTGACTCGCGCCTCCTTTCGCACCGCGATAGGAACAATGCACCGGAATCGCCGTTCCGTCAGAGCGCGTCGATATCACCCAATGCCCGTATCAACCGCCGCGCGCGCTTGTCCGGCTTGTGCTCCGGCGGCTGGAAGCCATCGCGGGCGGCGATGCGCAATGCGCGCTGCTCGGCACGACGCGCCTTCGAGGCTTCGCTCTCGGTGTACAGCTGCTGCGCCGCCGGGGCCGGCCCGCGCTGGTCGCTCAGGCCCAGTACCTGGATCTCGAAATGCTCTTCGCCGCGATCGACCTGCAGCTGCTCACCCACGCGCACGGCGCGCGAGGATTTCGGGCGCTGGCCAGCCACGCTGACCTTGCCGGTCTCAATGGCCTGCTTGGCCAGGCTGCGGGTCTTGAAGAAACGGGCCGCCCACAGCCAGATGTCCAGGCGGACACTGGGCGACAGCGGGGAAAGCTCATGCATCGGTGCGTACTACTCCGGTGGCTTGTTCAGGGGACGCGGATGGTCGGGGTCGGTACGGCAACCGCTGCCCCCGATCAGGGTGGGTACGCCAGCGGACAGATCCTGGCGCTGGCTGCCGACCAGGCATTCGGGCCGGTCGGTCGGCCGCACCTGGGTATCACCCAGCCGGTCGTCCATCGAACATGCGGCCAGTACGACGCCGATCAAGGCCAGCGCCATGCCCCGTCCCACCCGTAGTCGTTGATGCATTGCCACATCCCGCAAACCGGCTTGGTGCTAGTGTGCGCCTCCCGGGAATCGATCACCACTCCATGGCCAAAGCGCCGCTTGACCTGACCTCCGGCCCGATCGGCCGCAATCTCCTGCTGTTTTCCCTGCCGATCCTGGCCGGCAACATCGCGCAGTCGCTGAATGGTTCGGTGAATGCGGTGTGGGTGGGGCGTTTCCTCGGCGAGGCGGCGCTGACCGCCACCGCGAACGCCAACAACATCATGTTCTTCCTGATCGGCTCGGTGTTCGGCTTCGGCATGGCCTCGACCATCCTGATCGGCCAGGCCATCGGCGCACGCGACATCGCCCAGGCGCGGCGCGTGGTCGGTACCAGCGCCACCTTCTTCATCGGCCTGTCGGTGATCATCGCCATCGCCGGCTGGTTCATGGCGCATCCGCTGCTGGCGGCGATGGGCACGCCGGCCGCCTCGCTGCCGCTGGCCGAGGCCTACCTGCAGATCATCTTCCTGGCGATGCCGACGCTGTACGCGTTCGCCTTCCTCACCGCCGCGCTGCGCGGTGCCGGCGATTCGCGTACGCCGTTCCGCTTCCTGATGGTGTCGGTGGCGCTGGACATCGTGCTGAACCCGGTGCTGATCTTCGGCATGGGGCCGTTCCCCGCGCTGGGCATCGCCGGCTCGGCGTGGGCCACGCTGGTCGCGCAGACCCTGTCGCTGGCCGGCCTGCTGCTGTACATGCGCCACAAGCGCCACACGCTATGGCTGGGGCGTGCCGACATGCGCCTGTTCAAGCTCGACCTGACCATCCTCAAGGCGCTGGTGCTCAAGGGCGTGCCGATGGGCCTGCAGATGGTGCTGATCTCGCTGTCGGTGATCCTGCTGATGACCATGGTCAACCAGTACGGCACGGCTACCGGCGCAGGCTATGGCGCCTCGCTGCAGCTGTGGAACTACCTGCAGATGCCGGCGATGGCGATCGGTGCGGCCTGCTCGTCGATGGCCGCGCAGAATGTGGGCGCACAGCGCTGGGACCGCGTGCGTGGCACCGCACGCCAGGGCGTGATGTTCAACTTCCTGCTGACCGGCGCACTGATCCTGCCGCTGGTGGTATTCGATCGCCAGCTGCTGGCGCTGTTCCTGCCGCCGGCCAGCGAGGCATTGGACATCGCCCGCCATCTCAACCATGTGGTGATCGGCTCGTTCCTGTTCTTCGGCGTCAGCTTCGTGATCTCCGGCGTGGTGCGCTCGACCGGCGCGGTGATTCCGCCGCTGCTGATCCTGGCCGGCTCGCTGTGGGGCGTGCGCGTGCCGTTCGCCGAACTGCTGCAGCCGTACTGGGGTGCCGATGCGATCTGGTGGAGTTTCCCGGTCAGCTCGTTCGTATCGATGCTGCTGTCGCTGGCGTATTACCGCTGGGGCGGCTGGCGCAAGGCGAAGATGATCGGCAAACCTTCGCACGCCGAGGAACTGGCCACGCCCTCGGAAATTCCGGCCTGCCCGCCCTCGCCGGTGGCCGACCCGGATGCCGCATTGGAATCATCGCCGCCACGGTAGTGCCGGCCGCTGGCCGGCAGCTTCATGCCGCTCCGGAATCATCACGCAACAGCCGGCCAGCGGCCGGCTCTACCGCTTCTTCTTTTTCGCCGCGTTGAACATCGCCGCCTCGCGCAGCAGCGCCTTGAACGCGGCGGCATTGGGCATCGCGCCTTCATGGATGTCGATCGCGCGCCGCGTGTTGCCGTCCAGGCTGGCGTTGAACAGACCCTTCGGGTCCGCCAACGCCGCACCGTTGGCGAAGGTCATTTTCACCGCCTGCTTGTAGGTCTCGCCGGTACACAGGATGCCGTTGTGTTCCCACACCGGCGTGCCGCGCCACTTCCAGGTTTCCTGCACCTCCGGCAGCGCTTCATGGATCAGCGCGCGCACGCGTGCCAGCGTCTCGCCACGCCAGTCGCCCAGTTCGGCGATGCGTGCATCGATCAGTTCGGCCGCCGGGGTTCCGGCATCGGCAGGGTTGGGCGCGTGCGTGGCCATCAGGTGCTCTCGTCGGGAAGGACATCGAAACGTCGGGCTTACATGCGCTCGCCAGGCAATGCGGCCGCCTGCCGCACCCAGTCGAGGAAGCGTGCTTCATCCAGCACCCCGTCCTGCTGCAGGTGCAGATAGCGCGTATCGGCGCTTCTGGATGGCTCCGGCGGCACCGGCTTCAATGCGGCACCGCGGAAAAACGCGACCTTGATGTAGCGCGTGAAGCAATGGAAGCTGAGGAACCAGCCTGCGCCCGGGGCCGCCGCATACATTGGCGAATTCCATTTCACCGCCTTGTGCACGCCGGGCACGGCCTGCTCGATCAGCGCATCCAGGCGCTCGCCGATCGGTCGTTTCCAGTCCGGCATCGCCGCGATGTAGGCCTGCACCGTGGCATCGCCCTCGCCCTTGGCGATCTGCGGGTTGCCACCGGACAGCAGCCTGGGAACGGCGGAAGGTGCGGTTCGCTTGGCAGGCATCGCACGGCACGTCCATCTGAGTGGAAAGCGCAGCCTAGCGCGGTGCATGCCTGCCGGTCACGGCGCGCTGCGCCATCGGTTCAGTCCGTCTGGCCGGCCAGGAACTGGCGCCAGCCCGGCAGCTTGCGGTGACGCCGCAGCGCATGCATCAGCGCCGCCATCACCACGCCGAACAAGGCACCGGCCAGCAACCCGGCCACCAGCAGCAGGGCCAGCGGGCGCTCACTGCCCTGCCACAGCATCAGCCACATCAAGCCGGTCCAGAACAGCCCGAACAACAGGCCCTGCACCAGCGCATTGGTGCCGAAGCCGGCCAGGATCGGCGGTGGCAATGCGACGCCCACTCGCCACAGCAGCCGATGCAACAGCGGGGCCGACTGCGCACGCGCCAGCCCCTTGCTGTCGAGAAAGCGCAGCGCCGACTGGATTGCGGCGGGATAGCGCGGATTGATGTCGCTCATCACCTGATCGTGACCGATGCACGGCCGGAAACGCAAACGGCCACCCGAAGGTGGCCGTCGCGGCAACAACCGAAGTTGTTTATCAGGCCTTTTCGGCCAGACGGGCAGCCTTGGCGGCAGCAGCGGCAGCCAGGTCTTCCTTGATGCGGGCAGCCTTGCCTTCCAGGCCACGCAGGTAGTACAGCTTACCGGCGCGGACCTTACCACGACGCTTCACTTCGACCGAGTCGATGATGGCGCTGTGGGTCTGGAAGACGCGCTCGACGCCGTAGCCGTGCGAGATCTTGCGGACGGTGAACGAGGAGTTCAGGCCGGCATTCTTGGTGGCGATCACAACGCCTTCGTAGGCCTGCACGCGCTCGCGGCTGCCTTCCTTCACCTTCACGTTGACGACAACGGTGTCGCCCTGGCTGAACTTCGGCAGTTCGCGGGTGATCTGGGCGGATTCGAATTCCGCGACGATGGACTTGTTCAGCTTGCTCATGGGTTACACCGATTCTTGTTCGGGTGGGTGTGTCGTTTCGACAACGTAGGCTGATGCAGTCACTGGACTGTGCTGCACGTTTGTTGTGGGTACTGCGCGCGCCGGCCGGGGCTGGCGGGAATTGGCCATGATAGCCGATAAAGCCAGCCCTGCGCTAGGGGCGGGCCTTCTGTTTCAGGGCCTGCCGGGCCTGGTCCAGCAGTTTGCGGTCGGCCTTGCCCAGTGCCTGTTCATCCAGCAGGTCCGGGCGCCGTTGGGCGGTACGGACCAGCGACTGCTGGCGACGCCATGCAGCGATGGCCGCGTGGTTGCCCGAGCGCAGCACCTCCGGCACGTCACCCAGCGGATGCTGGGCCGGCTGGCTGTAGTGCGGGCAGTCGAGCAGGCCGAGGTCGCCCTCGAAGCTGTCCTGCGCCGCAGATTCGGCGTCGTTCAGGGCGCCGTCCTGCAGGCGCGCCACGGCGTCGATGATCACCGCCGCGCCCAGCTCGCCCCCGGACAGCACGTAATCGCCGAGGGAAATCTCCTCGTCGACATTGGCTTCCAGGAAACGCTCGTCGATGCCTTCGTAGCGGCCGCAGAGCAGGACCATGCGCGGCAAAGCCGCCAGTTCCCGCACCTTGGCCTGGGTCAGCGGTGCGCCCTGCGGGCTGAGGTAGATCACCCGCGCCGGGGCCGGGTCGGCGTCGCGGATCGCCTGCAGGCAGGCCTGCAGCGGCTCGATCAGCATCACCATGCCCGGGCCACCGCCGAACGGACGGTCGTCCACCCGGCGGTAGTTGCCTTCGGCGTAATCACGGGGATTCCAGCCATGCAGGCTGAACAGGCCCTTCTCCTGCGCACGCCCGACCACGCCCAACCCAGCGGACTGGGCGAGGAACTCGGGGAACAGGGTGATGACGTCGAAACGCATGCTCACACTCAGAACTCGGGATCCCAGTCGACCACGACCAGGTTGGCCTCGAAGTCGACCGATTTGACGAAGTCCGGCTGCACGAACGGAATCATCCGCTCGCGGTCACCACGGACCACCACCACGTCGTTGGCGCCGGTGCTGAACAGGTGCGAGACCTGGCCCAGGGCGACGCCCTCGGTGGTCTTCACGTCCAGGCCTTCCAGGTCCACCCAGTAGTACTCATCGGGCTTCGGCGGCGGCAGCGCACTGCGCGCCACGTAGATCTCGGTGCCGTGCATCGCTTCGACGGTATCGCGGTCCTCGACGCCGGGGAAACGGGCGACCAGGTGCTTGCCGCTGTCGCGGCCACGCACACCTTCAATCGTGGTTTCCACGCCGGACGGGCTGCGCACGATCCACGGCTGGTAACGGAAAATGGCGGAACGTGGCTCGGTCCAGGACTCGAGCTTGATCTCGCCGCGCACACCAAAAGCGCCGACAACCCTGCCCAGCAGGATGCGGCGCTCGATATCTTTCATCTGCTTCAACCAAGAGGGCCACGCCGAAGCGTGGCCCGTCAGGATCAGGCCGCAGCGGCCTGGGACTTGGTCGCTTCCTTGATCAGGTTGCGGACCTTGTCGGTCGGCTGGGCGCCGTTCTTGACCCAATGGTCAACGCGGGCCAGGTCCAGCTCGATGCGCTTCTCGGCGCCCTGGGCGACCGGGTTGTAGAAGCCAACGCGCTCGATGTTGCGGCCGTCGCGCGCGCTGCGCACGTCGGTGACGATGATGTGGTAGAACGGACGCTTCTTGGCGCCGCCGCGGGTCAGTCGAATCTTGACCATGGTGTTTTTCCTATTGCCCAGTCGCCAGGATGGCGAGGTAAGCGGGCGATTATAGCGGCAGAGCCGGGCCGAGCCAACCCCGGGGGTGCCCCGACCTTCACGGTAGCACCGGGCCCTGCCCGGCGGGGCTTTCAGCCCAGATCGTCCCAAGGCACCCCTGCCAGCACCGCCCTACCCTGTTCAGCCAGCGCCTGCGAACCCGGCAGGACATGCCCGTCGATGGCCTCCAGCGCCCACAGGCCGCTGGCATTGCAGGCGAAGGCCGCCTTCACGCCAGCCAGGGCCGCCCGCGGGAGGGGCCGGCTGACCTGCGGGCCGGGCCAGTGCTGCTTCAGCAGGCTCTCGGCGGTACCACGCAGGGCGGGGGCGCGCGGCCAGAGCAACTGGTGACCGTCGTGGACGGCCAGGTTCCAGGTTGTGCCTTCGCTGATGCAGTCGTCGCTGCCGACCAGCAAGGCATCGTCGAAGCCCTCGGCCATCGCCGCACGCCGCTCGGCGAACAGGCCAAAAGTGCCTACATGCTTGATCTGCGGCAGCTCGCGCTGCCAGACCACGCTGCGCACCCGCTTGGGTGCGCTCAGTGCCACCGGCGCCGAGACGGCCACCAGCACGTCCACCGGCACGGTCGCCAGCGGGCTGCGGAAATCGAAGTGGCGCGAGTACACCGTCACCCGCAGCGAGGCATCGGCCCGCGCCGCCTGCTGCAGCGCCTGCACCATCCACGCCTGCACCTGCCCCGTATCCAGTTCGCTGCCAAACAGTTCGCGCGTGGCCTGCGCAAGCCGCGCCAGATGCAGGTCGAGCCCCTGCACGGCACCGCCGCGCACCTGCAGCGAGGTGAAATGGCCATAGTTGACCAGTGCCGGCAGCAGGTCCTCGACCTGCGCCGGCTGGCCGTTGCAGGTCACCGTCATCGCAGCAGCGCCTGCGCCTGTTGCCACATGCCACGCAGCACGTCGGCGGCCGGCTGTGCCGGGGCCATCCATGCCGACTGCCCGGCCCACGCCTGCATCGCCGCCAGCCGGTTTTCCTGTACGGCCTGCCTGCGCATCGGTGCGGTCAGGCCGCGCTGCACCGGGTACGGGCGCGGTGCAGGTGCGCCGTCCGCGGCGGCGGCGCGCACATAGGGGGTGGCCAGGCCACGGCCAAGGCGGCCACTGAAGGCACGCGTCGGCCAGGTATCCTCCGGCTCGCTGGCGGCCAGCCCGTCGGCCCACGCCGAGGCGATCGCCGCTTCGGGCGTGCGCAGGAAGGCCGTACCGATCTGCACGGCGCTGGCGCCCAAGGTGAGCGCGGCGGCGATGCCACGGCCATCGGCGATGCCACCGGCAGCGATGACCGGAATCCGCAGGTGATCGGCCAGGCGCGGCAGCAGCGCGAACAGCCCGACCAGCTGGCGCTCGGCCATCGCCGGATCAAAGGAACCGCGATGGCCGCCCGCTTCCACGCCCTGCGCCACCACCGCATCGGCGCCGGCGTCCTGTGCCGCGCGTGCTTCGGACAAGGTGGTCGCACAGGCGATCCAGGCGATGCCGGCATCCTTCAGCTGCTGCACATGGCGTGGCTGCAGCACGCCCATGATGGTCGAGGCCACTGCCGGGCGCGCCGCCACCAACGCGGCGAACTGTTCCTCAAAATCGGCAGGCGTGGCATCGGCAGCACTGGCCGGCACGTCCGGCCCCCACTGTGCAAGGAAGGTGCGGCTGGCAGCCTCGGCGGCAACATCACGGGTCGGCGCCGGGTCCGGCACCCACAGGTTCACCTGTGCCGGACCGGTGGAAGCGGCACGGAAGTCGTCCATCCATCGGCCGATATCGGCCGATGACGACAGCACTGCGCCCATCGCGCCCATGCTGCCGGCATTGGCCAGCGCGGCCGACAACGGCACCGGGCAGGCGCCGGCCATCGGTGCCAGCAGGATCGGAAGCTGCAATGAAAAACGCCGACAGAAGGCGTCGGCGCGTTCAAGAATCGGCGATGCGTTCACGCGACATACCTGTGGGAGAAGTCGCTGCCCAGCATACGCCAGTCGCTGCGGCCAGAACCCGAGGGGCTGGCCGCGCGAGGATCAGCGCGCCACCACCGCGTAGGTGCGCACCAGCTGGCTGTCCATTTCCTCGTTGAACTGGAAGGTCACATAGCGTGCGTCGTCGGCGGCGAATTCCGCCTCGGCCGATGCACGGCCGATTTCGGTGCCCTCGGCATCCAGCGCACGCGCAACCAGCTTGCCCTTGAAGGCCTTGTCGGCCACCACATACACGGCCGCTTCCTTGGAGCCCATGCCGCGGCTCTTGCCCAGGGTCACGGTCAGGCCCCGCGCCGCCAGGCCCGGATCGGCCTGCAGCGTCACGTTCATGCGCTTGTCCACGCCTTCGCCCAGGCCAGCGACGAAATCGGCTGCGGTACCACTGATGGCACTGCCGGCCTTCTGCGATACCGAGGTGTCGTCCTTGCAGGCGGCCAGCGCCAGTACCAGCGCCGCTACCACGATCATCTTCTTCATGTGCATTCCCTTGTCAGATCAATACGTAGTCAAGCAACAGGGGGCTGGCCACGCAAGTGCCGGTCCCGGCCCCCTGCGCCCTCCCCCTTTCAGGCATCAACGGAACGGCATGCCGCGGCCGCCCATGGCGCCCATCATGCCCTTCATGCTGCGCAGCATGCCCTTCATGCCGCCGCCCGCCATCTTGCTCATCATCTTTTCCATCTGCATGTACTGCTTCATCAGCTTGTTGACGTCGGCCGGAGTCACGCCCGAGCCCTTGGCGATGCGCGCGCGGCGCGAGCCGTTGAGCAGGTTCGGGTTGCGCCGTTCCTTCTTGGTCATCGAGCTGATGATGGCGATCATGCGCGGCACTTCCTTGCCCTGGCTGACCTGCTGCTTCAGATGGTCGGGGATGTTGCCCAGGCCCGGCAGCTTGTCCATCAGGCCGCCGATGCCGCCCATGTTCTGCATCTGCTCCAGCTGGTCGCGCATGTCGTTCAGGTCGAACTTCTTGCCCTTGGCGACCTTCTCGGCCAGCTTGGCGGCCTTGTCCTTGTCGACCTGCTGCTCGACCTGCTCGACCAGCGACAGCACGTCGCCCATGTCGAGGATGCGGCTGGCGATGCGGTCCGGGTGGAACACATCCAGGCCTTCCGGCTTTTCGCTGACGCCGACGAACTTGATCGGCTTGCCGGTGATGTAGCGCACGCTCAGCGCGGCACCGCCACGGGCGTCACCGTCGGTCTTGGTCAGCACCACGCCGGTCAGCGGCAGCGCGTCACCGAAGGCCTTGGCGGTGTTGGCCGCGTCCTGGCCGGTCATGGCATCGACCACGAACAGGGTTTCGGCCGGGTTCACGGCAGCGTGCAGGGCCTTGATCTCGGCCATCATCGCTTCGTCGATGGCCAGCCGGCCGGCGGTATCGACCAGCAGCACGTCGACGAACGACTTGCGCGCATCATCGATGGCGGCGCGGACGATGGCTTCCGGCTTCTGGTCGGCGCTGGACGGGAAGAACAGCACGCCAACCTGCTCGGCCAGGGTCTTCAGCTGCTCGATCGCGGCCGGACGGTAGACGTCGGCCGACACCACCATCACCTTCTTCTTGCGCTTTTCCTTCAGGTGCTTGGCCAGCTTGCCCACGGTGGTGGTCTTGCCGGCGCCCTGCAGGCCCGCCATCAGGATGATGGCCGGGGCTGGAACATTGAGGTTCAGGTCGCTGGCTTCAGCGCCCATCACCGCGGTCAGCTCGTCGCGCACGACCTTGATCAGGGCCTGGCCCGGGGTCAGCGACTTCAGCACTTCCTGGCCGACCGCGCGCACCTTGATGCGCTCGATCAGGGCCTGCACCACCGGCAGCGCGACGTCGGCTTCGAGCAGCGCGATGCGGACCTCGCGGGTCGCCTCGCGGATGTTCTCCTCGGTCAGGCGGCCACGGCCACGCAGGCGCTCGATGGTGCCGGAAAGGCGCTGGGTCAGGGACTCGAACATGCGGTACGACCTGTCTGAAAACGGGGGACAATAAGGCAGACAGTATAACGGGTCCGCCCCGCCTGCCGGGCTGCGACGCCGCGGCCGTCGCCACCACCGCGGGGGTATGCGAAACTGCAACGATGACAATCGTTCTCATCGCCGTCCTGCTCTACCTGGCCGCCAGTGCCCTGCTGGTGCGCGCGCTCGGCCGCGATGAAACCACTGGCTCCCCCATCTGGCTGTGGCCGGCGCTGCCCGCGATGCTGCTGCATGGCGGCTACCACGTGATGGTGGCGATGCGCACCAATGGCGGGCCGGACATGCACTTCTTCGCCGCGCTGTCGCTGGTCGGCCTGGGCATGGCCTGGCTGACCTCGCTGGTCGGCGCGCGCGGACGGATGTCGGCGCTGGGCGTGGTGGTGTTCCCGCTGGCCGCCGTGCTGCTGCTGGCCTACCACGGCTACGGCCACGAACCGAGCAAGGTGCTGGGCTGGCGCCTGGCCAGCCACGCCTGGCTGGCCTTGCTGGCCTATGCCACGCTGAGCATCGCCGCACTGCTGGCGATCATGCTGTGGCTGCAGGAGCGCGCGCTGCGCCGCCGCGAGTTCCGGCCGTGGCTGCGCGCACTGCCGCCGCTGGCCGACCTGGAATCGCTGCTGTTCCGGGTGATCACCGTTGGCTTCGCGCTGCTGACCCTGACCCTGGTCACCGGCGTGCTGTTCGTCGACGACCTGCTGGCGCAGAAGCTGGTGCACAAGACCGTGCTCAGCGTGCTGTCGTGGATCGTGTTCGGCGTGCTGCTGATCGGCCGCCGCCGCTACGGCTGGCGCGGCATGAAGGCGGTGCACTGGACGCTGGCGGCGATGCTGTTGCTGCTGCTGGCGTTCTTTGGCAGCCAGTTCGTGATCGAACTGGTGTTCGGGCATTCGCGATAGCGGCGTGCCGACCCACGGTCGGCACCCACCCCAACATCGCATGGTAGTGCCGGCCGCTGGCCGGCAACTGGACAGCACCCTGCGTGGATGCCGTAGGCGGTTCAGGGCACCGGCTGGGCGAGGATCTTCCGCACCGACTGGCCGCGACTGGTCACGATGTCATCGACCTGCCAGCAGCCGTTGCCCTGCCGGACCATCGGTACGCGGGTCAGGCGCGCCTGCTTCCACACGGTGTAGCGCATCTCGACCTCGCCGGCGCTGGCCGAGGCCTGCTGCCAGCGGTAGTCCTCCGCGCTGTCGATGTCACCGTCCTGGCCATCCAGCCAGGGGTCCGAATCGATCGTGCAGATGCCCTGCTCGCGCACCTGGCAGGCACGTTCGCCGCGCAGCGCCTTGCCGAAGGCCGGGCTGACCAGCGCGGGCGGCGGCTCCAGCAGATCCCCCTTGCCCGTCGTCGCCTCGTAGAAGGCGCGCGCCACGGCCACCGGCGCCTGGCAGGCCGGCGCGGCCAGCACGGCGGGGGCCAGCAGCAGTCCGGCGAACACCCACATCCCTGTCTTTCGCATAGGTCTCTCCTTGGGGTAGTGCCGGCCGCTGGCCGGCAACACAGGGTCGCATGGCGCTGCCGGCCAGCGGCCGGCACTACCCGATACCGGGCTTACAACCCGTAGCGCTCGATCACGTCCAGGTGCGGCTGGCGGTCCTGGTCACAGGCTTCAGCCAGGCGCAGCCAGCAGTGCGGATGTGGCCACGTCGCGGTCTGCTGCTGCAGGAAGCGATGCAGCGCCAGCGGCGCATGGTCCTGCGGCTGGGCCACGGTGAACAGCACGCCCGGCAGGGTGCCCTCGTCCGCGTCCGGATCGGTCACGGTGTAGTCCGGGCGGCTGTGCGACCAGACCTGCCAACCCTGTGCTTCGGCGGCTTCAACAAAGGCGTTCCAGGCCTCTTCGCCCGGGTGCGCGCCATCGATCAGCCAGCTGCGGGCAAAGCCGCCGCGCTCCAGCACATGCACCTGTGCGTAGGTCGGGATGAAATGCTCGCGCGCTTCCTCCTCTTCCGGTGCCGGATGCACCAGCGCGGCATCGAACACCACCCAGTCGCCCACCTGCTGGGCGCGGTTGGCCGGTGCGTTTTCGACGATGCGCGCGGTGACCGGGCCGCTGCGGCGCGCGTAGTACTCCATCGGCTCGCCATGCTCTTCGCTGCGGATGATCACCCAGCCCCAGGGCTCCTCGACCACGCCGTCCTGGCTGGACAGCTCCATGCCGATCGCCGCCGCCGAGCGGCGCACCGCGTCCCAGTCGCGCGCCGCACTGGCCGCGCTCATGTGGTCCCAATGCGCGGCGTTGGGTTCTTCCAGCAGCTCCACCAGCTGCGCATAGCAGGCCTGTGCTTCGCTGAAGCGGCCGGTTTCCATGTACATCCGCGCCAGCGTACCGCGTGCACCGTGCGAGCCCGGCGAGGCCGCCAGCAACGCCTGTGCGGCCTGCTCCAGCGCCGGCCAGTCGGACACGCGGCGGGCGCGTTGCACCTCGCACCAGTGCGCGAACACCGGCACGCTGCCGCGATAGACGTCGGCCAGGCGACGCAGGCCATCGTCATCGCCCTGCTCGGTCAGCCAGCGCATCAGGGTGTAGGCCGCCGGGCCGTCTTCCTGCGCGTGCGCCTGCACGAACTGCCACAGCAGCGCGCGCGCCTCGGCCTGCGCACCGCAGGCAGCCAGCGCAGAAGCCGCTGTCTCGGCCAGCGCTTCGTCATCGGGCAGTTGCGCCTGTGCCTGCAGCAGCCATTGCGCCTCGCGTTCGGGGTCACGCGACTGGTTCTGCTCGCCCTGCTCGCTCAGCCACGCCAGCAGGTCGCCCGCGGGAACCGGCAGCGGTGCCACCTCCGGCAACGCCTCGATGCGCGCGGCCAGCCCAGCCACCAGCGCCGCCGCACCGCGGTCCTGGCGCAACTGCGCCAGATGGGTGCGGGCCAGTGCCAGCTGGCGCTGCGCGACCCAGCGCGCACCGCGCTGCAGGGCCAGCTCCACGCTCAGCGCAGCCACTTCGATCAGCAGGCGGTGCGAACCGACCTGGGCGAAGTGCTCGATGATGGTGGAGTAACGCGTGCCCAGATCCCAGCTGTTGCGTGCCGGATCGCGCTGGCACAGCGCGGCGGCGGTGTTCGCCCACAGCCGCCAGTAGGTGGGGGTCAGTTCACTCCAGGGCACCAGCTGCTGCAGCGCCTCTTCATCGCGTCCCAGCTGGGCCAGCGCCCAGGCCTTGGACAGGCGGCGCGGCACCGTGCAGTTGGCCGGCTCGTACTCACCGGACGCGGCCACTTCGGCCTCGCGCTTCTCGATCAGCACCAGCGCCTCCTCGGCGCGCCCCATGCCCAGCAGGATCTTGATCTGCATCTCCGGGAAGCTGTCGAACACTTCCTTGCCACAGGCCTCGATCGCATCGGACTGCACCTGCAGGTAGTCGAGCGCATCCTGGCCGCGACCATCGTCGAGCAGCGCGTCGGCCTTCTCGCAGCTCAGGCACTGGAAGCAGGCCCAGCCGGGATTGATGCGCGCCAGCGTTTCATCGCACACCTCGATGCGCTCGGGCACCCAGCCGGGGCCATCGATGTTGCCGTAGCAGGCGGCCAGGTCCTGGGTCACGCAGATCGACTGCGGGCACTCCAGCGTGTCCTCGCGGTGCGCCCGCTCGAACAGCGCCACCGCTTCGCCCAGCGCGCTCTCGCCCTCGACACGATTGCCGACACGGTTGCGCAGCGCCCAATGGCCGACGTAGACGTCGACCCACGGGTTGTCCAGCGCCTTGCCCAGCGCGCGCGCCTCGGGCAGCAGCGCGTCGACGCGGTCGACACGCAGTTCACTCACCTCGTCGGCGAGGCGGTTCAGCAGGTGCGCGTTCTGCGCCTGGCCGGCCTGGCGCAGGTCGCCCTGCAGTTTTTCGACCCAGTTCCAGATGTCCATGGGATAAGTGCTCCTGTCTAGCGAAGGCTGGATGAGAGGGGGCGGTGCTCAGCGCAGCATCTGCTGCAGGGCACCGGCAATATCGGAGAAGGCGCCGTTGAGATCCGGGCCCGGCGTGCCGGTCGCGCGGGCCAGCGGACGGCCCTGCGCGGCAACGATGATCTTCAGCGAGCGCAGCAGGCGCGCCGCGGCTTCGGCCTGCGGATGGCCCTCGCGCTGGGCGCGCAGCAGCGCCTGTACCGCCGGATTGTCGAGATTGAGATACAGCCGCGACGGCGCGCGCGATTCGATGCGCGCGGTGAACTGCCGCGCCAGGCGCAGCGCCGCCATCGACACACGCTTGTCGTTCTCGTCGTCTTCCAGGCGCTGCTTCAGTTCGGCCTCGCGGTCGGGCACCACCACCACCGGCAGCGCCTCCGGGCTGAAGCGCGCCGGCAGCAGCTGCTCACCGTCGCCCAGCTGCTCACGCAACCATGCCAGCTGTGCTTCGTCGAGGCTGTCGTCGCTGCGGAACAACGCACGATTGCCCTGCTCGGTGCCGAGTTCGACCAGGCGCAGGCCCTTGGCCTGGGCCCAGCGCCGCAGGAACGGCACCACCGCATAGCGATGGCCATGCGCGACCGGCACGCCCATCGCGCGGAACAGCATTTCCTCGAAGCCGCCACCGTTGTCGAGGATCACGTGCACGGCACCGCGTGCCGGCAATGCACTGGCCGGCAGGTCGCCCTGCGAGGTCGGCACGCGCACGTGTTCCAGCAGCAGGTCGAACAGGCGGTCGTCGCACAGCGCCGCGCCCAGCAGCGCCTCGTTGTGGCGGCTCAGTACACGCCGCCACGCTTCCGGCTGCTGTCGCGCAACGTCGGCCAGGCCGTCGATCAATGCCTCCAGCAACGCATGCTGCACGGCACGGTACTGGTCATCGCGCTGCAGGTCTTCGCGGCTGGCGGTGGGCGTGAGACGGGATGATTCGATCACCCCGCCGATGAACCCGGCCCACGGCGGCAGCAGGTCGCGCGCATCATCGTCCAGCAGCATGCCGCGCACGAATACCGACAGGTTGCGGTTGTCGCTGGTGCCATAGGTGGCGCCGTCCTGCACCCACAGCAGGCCGGTGGCATCACTGCGGCCATCGGCACGCAGCGGCACGGTCACGATCGGTTCGAAATCGTGCTCGAAGCGTGCGGCGAACTGCAACGCCTGCCGGCGCGCCTGCACCGGATGCAGCGCGACATCATGCTGGCCGCGCCACGGCGGCGGCTCAGGGTTGAGCGCCTCGGCTGCGGCGCCGATGAAGATCGGCTCGGACAGCAGCGCGCAGTAGCGGCCCAGCACCTCGTGCAGGCGCGCCTCGTTGGCCAGCGGCAGGAAATCCGGATGCAGCTCCAGCTCCACCTCGGTGCCGACCGCACGTGCCGGCACTTCGCTGACGGTGTACTGCTCGGCATTGCTGGACACGTACAGATGGCCCAGCTCGGGCGTCTGGTAGGAAGTGGTGCGCACGCTGACCCGGCGCGCCAGCACGAACGCCGACAGGAAGCCCAGGCCGAACATGCCGATCAAGCCGTCGTCGTCCTCGCCGCCCTGGCGCAGGCCACGGGTGTAACCAACGCCGACGGTGGCGAGGTAGTCATGGATTTCCTGGCGGGTCAGGCCGGCGCCGGTATCGGTGATGCGCAGCACGCCGGCACCGGCATCGACCTGCACCGCGATGCGCGAGGGCACATCGACGCCAGGCTGCTCGATGCGCCGGCGGATGATCGAGTCGTGCGCGTTCTGCACCAGTTCGCGCAGCGCCACCATCGGGGTGGAATACAGGTGCTTGCCCAGCACCGTCATCAGTCCATTGAGATCGACCCCGGCGCGACGGATTTCGGCGTTGGGGGCGGTGAGCGCGGTGTCCTGCATGTAATCGTTTACTCCTGGGCACGGAAAGGCGCCAGAGGACGTCTTCGTCGAGCGGGAAAAACTAGCACAGCAAGCCTGACCGGTACCGTGTCGGCCGCCGCATCCACGTAGAGTCGAGCTTGCTCGACTGCTGTTCTGCCAGCAGTCGGGCAAGCTCGACTCTACGTAACCTGCATCACGCCGCGTCGATGGCCTCGGACAACCGCTCCACCGCGATCACTTCCATGCCCTTCACCGAGCCGCCCTTGGGCGCATTGGCCTTGGGCACGATGGCGCGCTTGAACCCATGGGTGGCGGCCTCGCGCAGGCGGTCTTCGCCATTGGGCACCGGGCGGATCTCGCCGGACAGGCCGACCTCGCCAAAGGCAATCGTCTTCTCCGCCAGCGGCCGGTCCTGCAGCGAGGACAGCACCGCCAGCAGCACCGGCAGGTCGGCGGCGGTTTCCTGTACGCGGATGCCACCGACCACATTGACGAACACGTCCTGGTCGCCAACCAGCACGCCGCCGTGGCGGTGCAGCACCGCCAGCAGCATGGCCAGGCGGTTCTGCTCCAGGCCAACGGCGACACGGCGCGGATTCGACAGCGGCGAGGCATCGACCAGCGCCTGCACCTCCACCAGCAGCGGCCGGGTGCCCTCGCGGGTGACCATCACGCAGCTGCCCGGCTGGTGGGTACTGCCCCCGGACAGGAAGATCGCCGACGGATTGGAGACCTCCTTCAGGCCCTTGTCGCCCATCGCGAACACGCCCAGCTCGTTGACCGCACCGAAGCGGTTCTTGAACGCGCGCAACAGGCGGAAGCGGCTGCCGCTCTCACCCTCGAAGTACAGCACCGCATCGACCATGTGCTCCAGCACGCGCGGGCCGGCGATGCCGCCCTCCTTGGTCACGTGGCCGACCAGGAACACGGCGGTGCCGGTCTCCTTGGCGAAGCGCACCAGCCGTGCCGCGCTCTCGCGCACCTGGCTGACCGAGCCGGGCGCGGCGGTCAGGCTTTCGGTCCACAGGGTCTGCACCGAATCGGCCACGATCAGCCGCGGGCCGGCCCTGGACGCATGCTGCAGGATCGATTCAACCCCGGTCTCGGCCAGCGCATTCACTCCGTCCAGCGGCAGCTCCAGCCGATGCGCACGGCCGGCCACCTGGGCCAGCGACTCCTCGCCGGTGACATACAGCACCGGCAGCTCGGCCGCCATCTTGGCCACCGCCTGCAACAGCAGGGTCGACTTGCCGATGCCCGGATCGCCACCGACCAGCACCACCGCACCTTCGACCAGGCCGCCGCCCAGCACGCGGTCGAACTCGCCGATGCCGGTGGAGACCCGGCGGTGCTCGGTCTGCTCAACATCCTTCAACGCGGTGATCTTCGGCGGATCGATCTTGCCGGCCCAACCGGCCCGGCGCGAGGCCGGCGCCTTGGCCGCCGCCGCGCTCTCCAGCACGATCTCCGACAGCGAGTTCCAGGCATTGCACTCGGTGCACTGGCCCTGCCACTTGCTGTATTCGGCGCCGCATTCATTGCAGACGTAGGCGGTGCGGGCTTTGGCCATCGGATGATTTCCAGCAACGGGAACAGGCGTGGCAGGATAGCCGAGCCGGGTCGCAGGTGCTGCGACCGCTCAAGTCCCGCCCACCCGCGCCGATAGGGGTCGCGGGCGTGCGCCTTGCGGGCGCCCCTCCCTCCTCCCACTGGATTCAACATGACTGGCAGTTACAGTCAGAGCCTGGTTGCCATCTCGCTGCTGGTGGCCATTCTTGCTTCGTACACCGCGCTGGACATGGCCGGCCGCCTGGCCACCGCCGAAGGCCGCGTGGCCCGCTGGTGGCTGGCAGGGGGCGCGGCGGCGATGGGCCTGGGCATCTGGTCGATGCACTTCATCGGCATGCTGGCCTTCGACCTGCCGATTCCAGTCGGCTACGACCTCGGCATCACCCTGTACTCGCTGGCGGTCTCCATTGGTGCCTCGGCCTATGCGCTGTGGCTGGTGTCGCGGCCCAGCCTGCCGTGGCGACGACTGCTGGCTGGCGCGGTACTGATGGGGCTGGGCATCGCCACCATGCACTACCTCGGCATGGCGGCGATGCGCATGCAGCCGGGCATCGATTACCACCCGGGCTGGTTCGCCGCATCGATCGCGGTGGCCATCGGTGCCGCCGGCGCCGCGCTGTGGATCGCCTTCCGCCTGCGTGCCGAGCAGCACAACACCCTGCGCCTGCGCGCACTGGCCTCGCTGGTGATGGGCCTGGCCATCGTCGGCATGCATTACACCGGCATGGCCGCGGCGCGCTTCCCCGAAGGCAGCATCTGCGGCGCGGTCGGCAGCGGCGCCATCGACACCCGCTGGCTGGCGATGCTGGTGATCGTCACCACCGTGGCCACGCTGGGCATCGCGCTGGTCGCCTCGCTGTTCGATCGGCAGATGCGCGTACGCACCGGGCTGCTGGCAGATTCGCTGGCGCGCGCCAACAACAAGCTGATCCAGGCCGCGCTGCACGACCCGCTCACCCAGCTGCCCAACCGCATGCTGCTGCAGGACCGCATCGAGCAGGCCATCGAGAAGGCGCGCCGCCGCGGCCATACGGTGGCGGTGATGTTCTGCGACCTGGACGGCTTCAAGGCGGTCAACGATGCCTACGGCCACCAGCTGGGCGACCGCCTGCTGGTGGCGGTGGCGCAGCGCATCGGCGGCCTGCTGCGGCCGCAGGATACCTTCGCCCGCCTCGGCGGCGACGAGTTCGTGATCGTGCTGGCCATCGACATTCCCGACGATGCGGTGGTGGTGGCCGAGCGCATCATCGCCGCAGCCGGCGAGCCGTTCACGCTGGATGCGGCCGAACTGCAGGTCAGCGCCAGCCTCGGCATCGCGCTGTACCCGGACGATGCCGGCAACGAGCGCGAGCTGATGGCGCATGCCGATGCGGCGATGTACCACACCAAGGAAACCGGCCGGAACGGCTACACCTTCTTCACCCCGTCGATGCAGCTGAGCGCCAACCGCCAGCTGCGCCTGCTGCAGGACCTGCGCAAGGCCATCGCCCGCGACGAACTGATCCTGCATTACCAGCCCAAGTTCCCGGCCGCGGGCGCACCGGCCACCGGCGCCGAGGCGCTGCTGCGCTGGCAACACCCGGAGCTGGGCCTGCTGGCCCCGGATGTGTTCATCCCCATCGCCGAGCGCAGCGGCCTGATCCTGCCGATTGGCGACTGGGTGCTGGACCGTGCGTGTGCGCAGCTGCGTGCGTGGCACGAGGCCGGCCATGCGGAATGGTCGATGGCGGTGAACCTGTCGCCGTTGCAGTTCGCCTCGCCGGCGCTGCTGGACAGCGTGCGCGAGGTGCTGCAGCGGCACCGGATCGAACCGGCACGGCTGACCCTGGAGATCACCGAGACCACGGCGATGAAGGATGTCGATGCCAGCCTGGCGATCCTCAACGACCTCACCGCGATGGGCGTGCACATTGCCATCGACGATTTCGGCACCGGCTATTCCAGCCTGCTGTACCTCAAGCGCATGCCGGCCACCGAACTGAAGATCGACCGCGCCTTCGTGCACGACCTGGAACGCAATGACGAGGATGCCGCCATCGTCTCGTCAATCATCGCGCTGGGCCGCACCCTGCAGCTGCAGGTGGTGGCCGAAGGCGTGGAGACCCAGGCGCAGCGCGAGTACCTGAGCGAGCTGGGCTGCGACCAGCTGCAGGGGTACCACCTGGGCCGGCCGATGGAGGCCGAGGAATTCCTGCGCAAGGTGGCGGGGTAGAGCCGGCCGCTGGCCGGCTTCCCGCGATTGCCGGCCAGCGGCCGGCACTACCGGACAACGGAAAAACAAAAAGGCCGCCCCGGGGCGGCCTTTCTGCGTGGCAACGTCGCGGGGACGTCAGTGCATCATGTGCACGTTCATGTTGTGCATGACCCACAGGGTACCGACCACGATGATGCCGATCACCACCACGGTGAAGGCCGCAGCGTTGACGTTCCAGCGGCTTTCCGAAGAGCGGTCCAGGTGCAGGAAGAACACCAGGTGGACCAGCATCTGCAGTACCGCGGTGATCGCGATCACCACACCGTTGACGGTGCGCGAGAAATCACCCGACATCACCATCCAGAACGGGATGACGGTCAGCACCACCGCCAGCACGAAGCCGATCAGGTACGACTTCACGGTGCCATGGCTTTCGCCGCCGGTGCCGTGGTCGTGTGCATGGTTGTCATGTGCCATTACAGCGCTCCATTGAGGTAGACGACGGAGAACACGCCGATCCAGATCAGGTCCAGGAAGTGCCAGAACAGGCTCAGGCACGCCATGCGGGTCTTGTTGGTCGGGGTCAGGCCGTACTTCTTCAGCTGCACGAACATCACCAGCAGCCACAGCAGGCCGGCGCTGACGTGCAGGCCGTGGGTACCGACCAGGGCGAAGAACGCCGACAGGAAGGCACTGCGGTCCGGACCGTAGCCCTGATGGATCAGGTGCTGGAATTCATAGACTTCCATGCACATGAAGCCGAAGCCCAGCAGCCAGGTGACCGCCAGCCACAGGAACATCTGGCCGACCTGCTTGCGGTGCATGGCGATCATGCCCAGGCCGAAGGTCAGCGACGAGGTCAGCAGCAGCGCGGTTTCCCACGCCACGAACGGCAGCTCGAACAGGTCCTTCGCGCCGGGGCCGCCATCGGTACCGCCGGACAGCACCACGTAGGTGGCAAACAGCGAGGCGAAGATGAGGCAGTCGCTCATCAGGTACACCCAGAAACCGAAGACGGTGTTGCCGCCGGTGTCGTGGTGCTCGTGGTCGTCATGGCCATGGGCCGCCGCATGCGCGGCGTGCCCGTGGCTCAGGGTCGAGGTATTGGTGCTCATGCCTTCAGCTCCGACTTCACCAGGCCCTGGTTTTCCAGGTGCTTGCGGTGTTCGTTCTCGATGCGTTCCACCTCGGCGGCCGGGACCCAGTAGTCCACGTCCTGGTCGAAGGTGCGGTAGATGAACGTGGCGATCATGCCGACGAAGCCGACGATGGCCAGCCACCAGATGTGCCAGATCATCGCGAAGCCGAACACCAGGCTGAAGGCACCGATGACAACGCCCGTGCCGGTGTTGCGCGGCATGTGGATGTCGGTGTACTTGGCCGGCTTCGGCCAGGCTTCACCACGCTGCTTGCGCTCCCAGAAATCGTCCAGCTCGGTGACTTCCGGCAGCGTGCCGAAGTTGTAGAAGGCCGGCGGCGAAGAGGTTTCCCACTCCAGCGTACGGGCATCCCACGGGTCGCCGGTCAGGTCGGCAGTCTTCTTGCGGTCGCGGATCGACACGGCCACCTGGATGATCTGGCACAGGATGCCGGCGCCGACGATGAAGGCACCTGCAGCGGCCACCAGCAGCAGCGGCTCGTAGGCCGGGTTGACGGTGCTCTGCAGGCGACGGGTCATGCCCATGAAGCCCAGCACGTACATCGGCATGAAGGTCACGTAGAAGCCGATGAACCAGCACCAGAACGCGCACTTGCCCCAGAACTCATTGAGGCGGAAGCCGAACATCTTCGGCCACCAGTAGGTGATGCCGGCGAACATTCCGAACACCACGCCGCCGATGATGACGTTGTGGAAGTGGGCGATCAGGAACAGGCTGTTGTGCAGCACGAAGTCGATGGCCGGGATCGCCAGCATCACGCCGGTCATGCCGCCGATGGTGAAGGTGACCATGAAGCCGATGGTCCACAGCACGGGCGTGGTGAACTGCACGCGACCGCGGAACATGGTGAACAGCCAGTTGAAGATCTTCACGCCGGTCGGGATCGAGATGATCATCGTCGTGATGCCGAAGAAGGCATTGACGTTGGCACCCGAGCCCATGGTGAAGAAGTGGTGCAGCCACACGATGAACGACAGCACGCCGATGCAGGCGGTGGCGTAGACCATGCCCTTGTAACCGAACAGCGCCTTGCGCGAGAAGGTCGCGATGACTTCGGAGAACACACCGAACGCCGGCAGGACCAGGATGTACACCTCCGGGTGGCCCCAGATCCAGATCAGGTTGATGTACAGCATGGCGTTGCCGCCACCGTCATTGGTGAAGAAGTGCGTACCCAGGTAACGGTCCAGGGTCAGCAGCACCAGGGTGATGGTCAGCACCGGGAAGGCAGCGACGATCAGCACGTTGGTCACCAGGGCAGTCCAGGTGAACACCGGCATCTGCATCAGCTTCATGCTGGGCGTACGCATCTTCAGGATGGTGATGAAGAAGTTGATACCGCTCAGCGTGGTACCCAGGCCTGCGACCTGTAGACCCCAGATGTAGTAGTCCATGCCGACGCTTGGACTGTATTCGATGCCCGACAACGGCGGGAACGCCAGCCAGCCGGTGGCAGCGAACTCACCGATCCACAGCGACAGCATGATCAGCACCGCGCCGGACACGAACAGCCAGAAGCTGAGCGAGTTGACGAACGGGAACGCGACGTCGCGCGCACCGATCTGCAGCGGCACGGCCAGGTTCATCAGGCCGGTGATCAGCGGCATCGCCACGAAGAAGATCATGATCACGCCGTGGGCGGTGAAGATCTGGTCGTAGTGGTGCGGCGGCAGGTAACCCTCGGACCCGCCGACGGCGAGCGCCTGCTGGGTACGCATCATGATGGCGTCGGAGAAACCGCGCAGCAGCATGACGAAGGCGACGATGAGGTACATCACGCCGATCTTCTTGTGGTCCACCGAGGTGAACCACTCTTTCCACAGATAGCCCCACAGCTTGAACTTGGTGATCAGGGCCATGACGCCCAGGCCACCCAGCACCGCACCGACCAGGGTGGTCAGCACGATCGGATCGTGGGGGATCGACTCAATAGAGAGTTTTCCCAACATGTTCATTCTCCCGAACCCGCGTGGCCGGCATGGCCTGCGTGTTCGTGTTCGTTGGCATCCAGGTTTTCACCCGATTCCTTGGAATCATGCGCGTCACTGGGGGCGTGGCCCTCGTGCGCTTCATGGCTGGCGGCATCGGCAGCGGCGGCACCGGCGTGTTCGTGCTTCATGCCGTAGTGCTTGTTGTCGCCCATGTGCTTGGCGATGACCCAGTTGAACAGGCCTTCTTCGGTCTTGCCGAAGTAGGTGACCGGGTACCACTCGGCGTTGCGTGCTTCACCCAGGGCCTTGAACGAGGCCTTGTCCAAGGTCTGCTCGCCGGCACGGACCTGGTCCAGCCACTGGCGGTATTCGGCATCGGTGACCGAGTAGGCGGTGAAATGCATCTTGGCGAAGCCCGCGCCGCTGTAGTGCGAGGACATGCCCGGGAATTCACCGGTCTCGTTGGCGATCAGATGGAGCTTGGTCTCCATCGCAGCCATCGAGTAGATCATGCTGCCCAGGTGCGGGATGAAGAAGGCATTCATCACCGTGTCGGACGTGATCTTGAAGTTCAGCGGCGTGTTGACCGGGAACTTGATTTCGTTGACGACCGCCACCTTCTCTTCCGGATAGATGAACAGCCACTTCCAGTCCAGCGAGATTGCCTCGATGGTGACCGGCTTGACGTCCGATTCCAGCGGCTTGTACGGGTCAAGCGCGTGCGACGAACGCCAGGTCAGGACCGCCAGCACCAGCACGATCATGCACGGAATGGACCACACCACCACCTCGATCGCCGTCGAGTGGGACCACTTCGGCTCGTAGCGGGCCTTGGTGTTGGAGGCGCGATACTTCCACGCGAAGGTCAGGGTCATGATGATGACCGGGATGACGACCAGCAGCATGAGCACGGTAGCCGTGATCAGCAGGGTCTTCTCATCCTGGCCGATCTGGCCCTTCGGACTGAGGATGGCCACGGCATCGCAGCCGGTGAGCATCACCAGCAACGACAGCAGCAGGCCCGGGCGCAACCAGCGCCCAAGGGTTTTCAACGGAATCATCGGTCGATCCAATTGCGAGGGAATGCCGTTCCCCGTCCTGCCTGTTCCGGCCAAAGCCGGTCCCACCGGTCCGGGGACAGGCAGGGAGGTGGGGTCGAGTCAGCCCTACAATTTTAGGCCGTCACCCACCATTTAAGAAAGGCATTGACAATGATCGAGCGCAGGAAAGGCGCCGATCTGGCTGCGACACGTTGTCGCACCGCGCGCCCGCGGGCTGTCCAGCCGCACGGGCACGCAGCGTAGCATCGGGCCCGGCCACGCCAAAGCCACCGGACCGGCAAAGCCTACTGAACGTGTTCAGCCATGCGCGGAAGGTCAGGACGGCCGTACTTCCCTGCACACCAGTTCAGCCAGTTCGCGGCATGCGAAGAACAGCCCCTCGACGACGCCCTCGTCCAGATGCCGGTCGGGCGTGGCCATGGATTCGCAGCGACTGGCCGCATGCAGCATCTCCACCGCCGTCAGCATGCCCACCGCCGCGCGGTCGATCCTGGCCAGGGACTGGCGGCGGCCGTCTGACAGGTTCTCTTCCGGCCACAGCATGCCATCGGACCCTTCGCCATCGCGGATGCGCTTGAGGCAGCCCTGGAAGGTGCTGAGGTCAAAGGACGGGTTGTCGTCGTCGTTGGTGGGTTCATCGACGGGGAATGGCGGAATCTTGCGAGTGGTCATAACGTCGGCTTCCGTGGCTGTACTTAACAGCGCCCCCGTGCGAAAGCGGGTGGCGGACGGTGCGGGTTGCAAACCGGACATAGCTAAACCGGCGGGTCCGAAGACCCCCACGCACCGCCCGCCATATAGGCCGACGGATTGCCAGCCGGCACCGCTTCAGGACGGTGCCGGCTGGCAAGCGCTTACAGCTATGAACGGGTTTGCACGCCCGGCCACCCTTTTTCGGTGGCGCGCCATGGTGTATACGCCTGCACTTTCGATTCAATGAGAAAAATCCGAAAGGTTCGGATGCATCGAAAGGAGCGGTACGAATTGTTGCATGCGCAGTACATGGCGGGGGCGACACGAGAAGACGCGAGTGCGCTGATGCTTAGGCGGCAACGACATGCGGTGCCGCAAATGGACTGCAGGCCCTTAAGGTCAGTGACGTTTCCCGCTTACCAATAGTTGTATGAAGCGGGCTGGCCGAATGGATAGACAGTTGGCGGCGCTGTGGGATTTGTCGCAACTGGCAAACCAAACATGCAGAAAGCGACAGGTGATTAGCTTCCGTTTTGCCAGCCATGGGCTGGCACTACTGTGCAGCCCCTCCCCCGCGGCCATGGCGCTGCGCTACCGAAGCACAAACAAAAAAGCCCCGACCAGAAGCGGGGCTTTTCATTGCAACTGAAGCCGCAAGCAGAAATCGAACCTACGACTCGCCGCTTGGGAGTCGACATCAGCGGCTATTCACCCGCCTCGCGCATCAGGCGGTCCAGAGATGGAAACGACGAAATCAATGATCTCTTCGATCTCCAGGCCTCGTTGATTGGGCTCATCGTCAGCTCCCAAACCAGTCTCCAACAACTCCTGAACCAAGGCATTGATCAGCAACTCGCGATCAAGTTCAACCGGGTTTATAAAGCCTTCTTCAGACAACTGAAAGTTGTGCTTCGCTGCGATTTCAATCAACAGGGATTGCAGACGGGAGGAGATAGACCGTTTCATTTCACTTCACCTTCTGGTCTCTTCTTAGATACAAGGCATCACGGGCGCACAGAAGCACAAGTTGACGTACATCACATTCAAGGATAAAACTGCGCTCATCCGCTTTCAGGAAGCACGGAAAGCATCTTGCGTTGCTAGGGGGCAACCATGCGGAGAAGCGATGCTCACAACTGACGACATTGTGCCCTACTGTGGCGTGGTTCTAGCGCGCTCAGAGAAGCCCGGCGGCTTGATTCTTGTTGTGCAGAGGCTGAAGAAGCGAATCAGCCAGGCATTCCATGCACAATGGACAGCACATGACCAAGACTCCGCAGATGGGTCGAGTTACATCACGTGCTTCTTCTCATATCAACGCCCACCTCACTGGGCTCCTAGATCCCAGGTATTGGAGACGACCCATGCCTATTTCAGCGTAGGCCTTGTCAATGGGTATTTCATCTTTCACTGTTCAGACAATGACGTGAAGGATGAAATCCTTGATCTTCTAGATTCCGAGAATTTTGATGTAAGCAAGATCGCGCGTGACGTCCTGAACTACGCCTTCATTGAAGGAAGTACCGTCAAGACACTATGGCTGCACGGCATACACAATCGCACCGCTGTCAAGGCAGACAGCAAAGCAATAACTGGCTCCAACCTTGAGCTCGCACTAGACCCAAGCGGCGATCAAAGCTACTCGTACAATTCGCTACGAGGCAATGTAGAGCTGCTTCGCACGGAGCGGACATTCGGTGTAAACCTGACCGAATCCTACCTCTGGCTGTACCGGATGAACACATGGCCCGAGTTCCTGGCAGCATGTAACGCGCTCACTGAAATACTCCGAAAGGCAAAAGGAAAGGTTTCGAGCAAACCGCTTGAAATCGTATCTCACCCTATCAGTGAGACAGCCGCAATGAAGGGGCTATTCGATTTCAGCATAGTCGATAGCGAAAACCCGAGCGGCATTACCCTCGGCACAGGAAGGTCATCTCTACTGAGCAAGCTCAGGCAGGAATATGATTTCGAGCCTATTCATCAGATTACCCAAGACAACATCATCAGGCTGAAGGTTCACCATAGGAATAACGGACTCCGATCCTACCTCGGCGAGCTACACGCCGAGCCGACCCTTAATTCTGGAAAGCTTGGCTTCAACACGACCAAGGTTGGCGTCCAGCCACGGCAGAATGGAAAGCTTCAAGAGTTTGACCTGCCCCCTTTCTCAGGGCCACTAGCTACTTAGTAGAGTCCAGGTTGGGGAGCATACCGCTCCGGTGGGTCAGGTTTCGATCAGCGGTCGAACCAGTCAAGGCACCTTCGTTGCGCAGCGCGGCGGCGAACTCGGCAGGCGTGCATTTGGGCAGTGAGCTGTGCGGACGCACCTCGTTGTAGTCCTTGCGCCAGATGGCGATTACCGCCCGTGCGTGCTCGAGCGAGATAAACCAGTTTTCGTTCAAGCATTCGTCCCGGAACTTGCCGTTGAAGCTCTCCACATAGGCGTTCTGCGTGGGTTTCCCTGGCTGGGTCAGCACAAGCGTCACGCCGTTGGCGGTCGCCCACTGGTCCAGCGCCCGGCCGGTAAACTCGGGTCCCTGGTCGGTCCTGATCGCCGCGGGGTAGCCGCGGAAACGGCATACCGCATCCAGGATGTCGGCCACGTTCTGGCCATTTATCCTCCGGCCGACGGCGATTTCCACCGCTTCCTTGGTGCAATCGTCCACCACCGTCAGGCACTTGATCGGGCGCCCGTTGGCCAGGGCGTCGAAGACGAAGTCCATCGACCAGGTGTGGTTGGGCCCCGACGGCAGCTGCAGCGGACGGCGCTCGACGGCCACGCGATCGCGCTTGCGGCGCTTGCGCACCGCCAGGCCAGCGTTGCGGTACAGCCGGTAGATTCGCTTGTGGTTGGCGATCCAGCCCTCCCGTTCCAGCAGGATGTGCAGCCGTCGGTAGCCGAACCGGCGACGTTCGCCCGCCAACGCAACGAGCCTGGCCTGCAACGGCGCGTTCGCCATGCGCGGCTGGTAGTGCAACACGCTGCGTGACAAGCCCAGTGCCCGGCAGGCCCGCCGCTCCGACAGGCCCAGCTTCGCCCGCACGTCCGCGACGGCAGCCCGTCGCGTCGGCGGGCTCAGTATTTTCCCCGCGCCACGATCCTCAGCGCTTCGTTGTCCAACATCGACTCGGCCAACAGCTTTTTGAGCCGCGCGTTCTCCGCTTCCAGTGCCTTCAGGCGCTTGGCGTCGGGCACATCCATGCCGCCGAACTTGCGCCGCCACAGGTAGAACGACGCGTCACTGAAGCCGTGCTTGCGGCAAAGCTCCTTGACCGGCGTGCCGGCGGCCGCCTGCTTCAGGAAGCCGATGATCTGCTCTTCGGTGTATCGCTTCTTCATGTCCGTCCTCTTGTGAGACGGACTCTACTAAGATCAGGTTGGCCCGGAAAACGGGGGGCAGGTCAAGTTCGCCCGCATCTTCTCTCATGCACCACTACTGCAAGCGTGGTACGACAGCGGCCATTCGATCACGGGCGGAGCATGCTACGAAATAAGCTACAAGAACGCGCCCTTTAATGGAATGTACTGGGGAGACTTCTCCAACTTCGACCTGACTAAAGAGAAGCCGATCGCCCCGGCTACAGGCGCATTCCTATCTAATATTGGCACCTCAGGAGAAGACTCTTTGTTCTCTTGGGTTTACTTGGCAATATGCAGGGGATCAAAAGCGAAGCGTCTTTCTCACATAAGGATGAAATCGAGTAATGACTGGCTCCTTTGCGACGACGGATCCGGGGAAATATCCGATTTCCTCCATGCAACAACAATAGACAATCATCACCACCTAACATTGATTCATGTGAAAGCCGCAAACTCCGCCCAGCCCACGCGGTTGATTTCGGTATCCGCACATGACGTCGTTATCAACCAAGCCATAAAGAACATCAATCACCTTAACAAGGCAAACCTACTGGCAGCACTGAGCAATCGCATCGGCACGGCAAACACAAAGCCCGCCTGGACAGTCACAAACGGCGTGACAACGCACGCCAATGCCATCGGCTTTGTCAATGCGGTCGCGAAATGGAGCGCCGCGAGAATCAATGTCCACGTCGTTATTGTTCAGCCACATACGCTGCGCAAAGCGTTTCGAAATAAAGCCAGCACCAAGCCCCATTACCAACTATGCACGCTACTGAACAGCGCGGCTCACCAAGTCGCAGGTCTAGGCGGAACACTGACGGTAATCGGCGCCAGAACTTAACAGGTGCATTCAAGCGCAGCTGACCTGCCCCCCGTTTTCCGGGCCAACCTGATCTTAGTAGAGTCCGTCTCACAAGAGGACGGACATGAAGAAGCGATACACCGAAGAGCAGATCATCGGCTTCCTGAAGCAGGCGGCCGCCGGCACGCCGGTCAAGGAGCTTTGCCGCAAGCACGGCTTCAGTGACGCGTCGTTCTACCTGTGGCGGCGCAAGTTCGGCGGCATGGATGTGCCCGACGCCAAGCGCCTGAAGGCACTGGAAGCGGAGAACGCGCGGCTCAAAAAGCTGTTGGCCGAGTCGATGTTGGACAACGAAGCGCTGAGGATCGTGGCGCGGGGAAAATACTGAGCCCGCCGACGCGACGGGCTGCCGTCGCGGACGTGCGGGCGAAGCTGGGCCTGTCGGAGCGGCGGGCCTGCCGGGCACTGGGCTTGTCACGCAGCGTGTTGCACTACCAGCCGCGCATGGCGAACGCGCCGTTGCAGGCCAGGCTCGTTGCGTTGGCGGGCGAACGTCGCCGGTTCGGCTACCGACGGCTGCACATCCTGCTGGAACGGGAGGGCTGGATCGCCAACCACAAGCGAATCTACCGGCTGTACCGCAACGCTGGCCTGGCGGTGCGCAAGCGCCGCAAGCGCGATCGCGTGGCCGTCGAGCGCCGTCCGCTGCAGCTGCCGTCGGGGCCCAACCACACCTGGTCGATGGACTTCGTCTTCGACGCCCTGGCCAACGGGCGCCCGATCAAGTGCCTGACGGTGGTGGACGATTGCACCAAGGAAGCGGTGGAAATCGCCGTCGGCCGGAGGATAAATGGCCAGAACGTGGCCGACATCCTGGATGCGGTATGCCGTTTCCGCGGCTACCCCGCGGCGATCAGGACCGACCAGGGACCCGAGTTTACCGGCCGGGCGCTGGACCAGTGGGCGACCGCCAACGGCGTGACGCTTGTGCTGACCCAGCCAGGGAAACCCACGCAGAACGCCTATGTGGAGAGCTTCAACGGCAAGTTCCGGGACGAATGCTTGAACGAAAACTGGTTTATCTCGCTCGAGCACGCACGGGCGGTAATCGCCATCTGGCGCAAGGACTACAACGAGGTGCGTCCGCACAGCTCACTGCCCAAATGCACGCCTGCCGAGTTCGCCGCCGCGCTGCGCAACGAAGGTGCCTTGACTGGTTCGACCGCTGATCGAAACCTGACCCACCGGAGCGGTATGCTCCCCAACCTGGACTCTACTAAGTAGCTAGTGGCCCTGAGAAAGGGGGCAGGTCACAGCAGGCAACATGCCTCCGGAGTAGCAGCAATCAATTCAATGATCCGAACGAGTTCCGCGCGAACCTCTCATTCACCAAGGATAAGCCAGCTCTTCGCAAATGGGCTGAAGGCGCTTTCTTGAAATATGGATGGCCTGCCGAAAATCTTACTGACGACGACAAGAATTCGCTGATTGAAGGCCTGTGCCGCCAAGCACCATTGCGTAGTGACGCGCTTCAAGACGCTTATGATCGCAGTGTGGCCTCGTTTGGCGTTTACTGCTTCAGTCGAAATCCTCGCAGTCACCTCATGTGGGCTCACTACGCTCGCAGCCATAGGGGGATCTGTGTTCAGATTGACCCCGCCTATTGCCTTGGGGTCTTCGCAGGAACGCAGACAGTTGAGTACTCAAGTCAGCTCCCAAAAGTCACCTGGCCATCCACGGCTAACGAACTTTCTAGAGGATTCTTGCGAAAGTCAGAAGAATGGTCCTACGAGAAGGAGCTTCGCTATCTATCACATCGCCTCACTCGCTCTGGGCTGCCATTCGATGCAAGAGCTGTAACAGGCGTAATACTTGGCGAACGATTCTTTGATGAATCCAACGCGACCAATTGGTTGCGAGAGGCCCTATCCGAGCGCGAAGCACTCGGTCTTAGCTCACCCAAGCTGTATCAGGTTACTCGAAACTCTGCAGCATACTCATTGTCCTTGAGGCGCCTGCCTAAGGACGCAATCGCCACCTCATTGACTGATCGCCGTGCCTGAACTTCTGGGGCGACCGTTCACCAACCTTCCATCAGGCGAATCTCTCGTGCGTTTCTCGAGTGTCCATTGATAAGCCGTTTTGAAGCCAGGGCGCCGACTGCACTTGGCTAGAGCCGCGCGGACACGACCCACCCACAACGAGCAACATGGATGCCTTCCAATGATCAGCTCGCAGCGAACCTCTCACCAATCAAACAGTTCCAACGCCCGCCCAAACAAAAAGCCCCGACCAAGGCCGGGGCTTTTCATTACAACTGGTGCCGGAAACAGGAGTCGAACCTGCGACCTACGCATTACGAATGCGCCGCTCTACCAACTGAGCTATTCCGGCGGAGCCCGCGATTTTACGGGCTGGGCGCCCCGGCGGTCAATCCACCCGGCTCAGCCCGCCTCTAACCGGTTGGCGCAGGGCCGCCCGGCGGCGAAGTCGGCCAGGTTGCCCAGCGTGATCGCCGAGATCTCCTGCAGCGCCTCCACGGTGAAGAAGCCCTGGTGGCCGGTCACCAGCACGTTGGGGAAGGTCATCAGGCGCTGGAAGGCCTCGTCGTCGATGATCTCGCCGGACAGGTCCTGGAAGAACAACGCGCTTTCCTGTTCGTAGACGTCGATGGCCAGATGGCCGAGCCGGCGCGACTTCAGCGCGCGGATCACCGCATGGGTGTCCACCAGTGCGCCGCGTGAGGTGTTGACCAGCATCGCACCCGGCTTCATCCGCGCCAGCGAGGCGTCGTTGATCAGGTGCTGGGTGTCGGGTGTCAGCGGGCAGTGCAGCGAGACGATGTCGGCGCGCGCCAGCAGCTCATCCAACGCCACCATGTCTCCCACCCCGGCAAAAGCCGGCGACGGATACGGGTCGTGCCCCAGCACGGTACAGCCCATGCCCTTGAAGATGCGCGCGGTGGCCAGCCCGATCTTGCCGGTACCGACGATGCCGACGGTGCGGCCATGCAAGGTGCGGCCAAGCAGGCCATCGAGCATGAAGTTGCCTTCGCGCACCCGGTTGTAGGCGCGGTGGGTCTGGCGGTTGAGGGTCATCACCAGCGCCAGCGCGTGCTCGGCTACGGCTTCGGGCGAATAGGCCGGTACGCGCGCGACGAACAGGCCCAGTGCCTTCGCCGCAGCAAGATCCACGTTGTTGAAGCCCGCACAGCGCAACAGCACGGCACGCACGCCCAGTGCATGCAGCGCGTGCAGTACCGGCGCATCAAGCCGGTCATTGACGAACACGCAGACGGCGGCGCAGTCCTGTGCCAGCGCGGCGGTATGCACGTCCAGCGCAGCATCGAAGTAGACGAACGTGTACCCCTGCCCGTCCGCATCGCGCTGGTTGGCTTCGTCCAGGAAGCGGCGGTCGTAAGGGCGGGCGCTGAAGACGGCGATCTGCATGGAAGGACCTGGGTGGGATGCCCTGCCGACCATACCGCAGCCACGCGCCCGTGGGGATGGCACCGGCGATGCAGGCATCGCCGGTGCCGTGCTCACCTTAGAACCGGTAGCCCAAGCCAAGCATCACGCCGTTCTGGATCTGCCCGTCGCGGCGCTCGCCCACGTAGTCGGCCATGATCGACAGGCGTTCGCTGGCGCGGCTGGTCACGCCCAGGTTCCAGGCCAGTACCTGCTCACCCACGGCCTGGCTGCTGGCGCCGAACACCAGGTCCGGGGCGGCGGCGAATCCGGTGCTGTAGCGGGCCTGCGAATCGCCCAGTTCCTTCTGCCAGACCACGCGGGCGCGCGGGGTGATGCGCTCGCCGTTGTTGCCTTCGAAGGTCTTGAACAGCTGCAGGCCGGCGCCGACGCGGATGCTCTCCAGGCTGCCGCTGCGGCCAACCAGTGCACCCGCGCCCTGCCCTTCATTGAAGCGCGTGGCCGAGGTGCGCGCGTAGTCCACCACTGGCAGCAACGGCTGGATCACCAGCCCCGTGACGGTGGTGAACGAGAACGCGTGCTCGACCCGCGCGGAGATTGCATCGTTGTTGTACTTGGCGCGCAGCGGCTGCTGCAGACCATCGATGCCACTGATGCTGCGACGGGTGTCGTGGCGCAGGTCGGTGTAGCGCACCGCCGCCGACAGGTAGCCGCGCGAATAGGTCGCATCCAGGTAGCCGCCCACATCCAGCGCACGCACGTCACCGCTGAAGTCGGAGCCGTCGCGGCCCTTGGTCGACATGTCAGCGGCCGCCACGCTGACGCCGAGGGTGACGCGGTCATCGGCCACGCGGGTATCGGCACCGACCACGATGCCACCGATGTTGTGGCTGAGGCCGGCCACGCCGCCCTCCGCATCGATGCGGCCATGGCTGGCGAAGCCGCGCGCCCATATGCCACGGTTTCGGCCAGCATCACCGCCGCCCGCAGCACTGCCGGACGCCGGCTCGACCAGATGCATCGCCAGCTGATTGAACAGGCTGCCGTGGCGCATGCCCGGCTGGGCCGACACCGACTGCGCCGCCTGCGAAGCCAGGCCATCGGCATCGCCACCACTGCGCATCGCGGCCTGGTGCTGCTGCACCACGTTGCCGATGCTGCCGACCAGCGCGTTGTCGGCCAGCCGCAGGCTGGCATGCGCATCACCGCGCAGGGCACCGGCCTGCTGCGCGATCACATCACGGTCGGCGAACTGCAGCGCGCCCAGCAGTGACTTCAGGTTGCCGTCCTGGCGGGCGGAGGCGGTCGCCAGCGCGCGGCCCAGCCCGTCGCCGGAGGTAGCGTTGGCGAACAGGCCCAGCTGATCGAAGCCTGGGTTTGCGGTCAGCCACAGGCCGTCGGCGGTCTGCTTCACGTTGAAGCTCAGCAGCGAGTTGTGGCGCGGGCGGAACACATCGCCCGCGGTGATGCTGGCGCTGTAGCCGGTGTCGCCCAGGCGCACGACATCCTCGAAGCCGCCCTGGTAGATCGGGCCCTGCACCAGGTCACGGCGGAAATCCTGGCCGTAGTAGCCTTGCGCCACATTCAATTCGAGGAAGGCGCCCTTGGAGATCACCAGCGCGCCGTCGGTCGGTTCGTCATCGAAGAACGTGCCCACGCGCAGTCGGCCCGTGGCCGCGCCGCCGTTCTCGGTGACGTCGAACAGCAGCTTGCCGCCCGGCATGATGTTGACGTAGCCGTGGGTGACCAGGTCACCGCCGCGCGGCATCAGCGTGCCAAACACGCGCAGGCGGTTGAAGCCGTCCTCGCGCCAGGAGGGGCCGGAACCGCTGCCCAGTGCATCAAGATCCATCGCAGTGCCGGCCACGTCGCCATGGCCGACCAGCATGCCCGCGCCCAGCACGCGCACCTCCGACGCACGCAGCGCGCCGCCTTCCAGTGCGATGGTGCCGTTGTCGACCAGCATGAAGTCGGCGCCGGTGGTGGCGGCGGTGCGCCAGGTGGCACCGTTGCTCACGCGGATCACGCCCATGGCGTTGTCGAGCGTGGACACGTCCAGGTCGGCCAGGCGCAGCTTGGACAGCAGCAGCGCCTGGATGCCCGGATCGTTGAGGTAGTCCTGCACCGAATCCGGGCCGATGCCCTGCGGGCCACGGCTTGAAGCGTTGTAGATGCTCTGCGCCAGGTTGATGTAGCTGGACTGCCAGTTGGTGTTCCAGCGCGCGAAATCGTCGTCGACGAAAGTCTGCAGCTGGCGCCCGGTGCGCAGGTAACCGGGGTTGATGTCGCCGCTCACGTTCGCGCTCACGTTCAACGTGTCGCCAGGATCGCGATAGCCGTTCGCGGTGATGATGTTGTTGCTATGGATGTCCTGGCCCGGGAACGACTCCAGCTTGCTGCCGCTGCCATCCGGGTCGAAGGTGACCGAGGCGCCGGTGGTGCGCGCCGGGTCGCGGAACACCAGCAGGCCATTGGGCTGCACGACCTCGTACATGGCCTTGTGCAGCAGGCCCGCATCCATGCCGCCGCCGTAGTTGCCGGTGTAGATCTGGGTCATGCGCGGCGACGGCGTATAGATCACCTTGCCGCCGCTGCTGGCCGCGTGGATCTGCACCGAATCGACGATCGGCAGGTCGCCGGCCAGATAGCGCTGGACGCCACCGGACTGCATGATCGAGCACGACGAGATGCAGTGGCCGGACACGATGGTGTTCAGGCCGGCGGTGCGGATCACGCCCTGCAGCCACTCGCCGGCGATCAGCGCGCCGCCGTTGGAGGTGCGGAGCACCACTTCGCGGATCGGCCGGCCCTCGGCCTGTGCCTTGGCCAGCAATGCCGGCAACGACACCACGTCGGCGTAGGTCACCCCGCCACTGAGGAAGATGCGATCGCCCTGCAGGTGATAACTCATTGCCATGACGTCATCAGCAGCCGCGAGGGCGCCGACGCCGATCAGCCCGGCCAGGGCCAGGCTCAACTTCGAATGCTTCATACGTTCTCTCTCCACCCGCAACACGCGGGTAAGGGGTCAAACGTCAGAGCGGCGCGAACTCCCCCAGCCGACCCGCCGCGCAATGATGAATGCATTCACAATGAGAATGGGGTGCCGCACACTCTTCCCCATCCGGTCATCGTCGCGTAAAACTCGATGACGCATCCGCCAATGTCTGCCGAGGCCAGCCCTGTCCGCTCCGTCCCCCCTGATCCACCACGCGCCGGAGCCGCCGGTGCCAGCGGATGCCTTCATCGCGTTCGTACGCGAAGAACGCGCACCGTTGTGTGCGTTCCTGCGCACGCGGGGCGTCGGGCCGGAGGATGCGGAGGACATCGCGCAGGACTGCATGGAGCGGCTGATCCGCTATCGCGCACACGGCACCGACGAGCTGCGCCTGCTGCTGTATCGTATCGCCCGCAACCGCCTGGCGGATCGCGGCCGCTCTGCGCAGTCGCGACCACACCTGCCGTTGGCCGAGCATGATGGCAGCGACCTGCCCACCAGCCAGTCGCCCGATCCATTGCGCCAGGCCGAGTCCGGGCAGATGCTGTCCCTGCTTCGGCAGGCCCTTTTCAAACTGCCCGAGCGCGCGCGCGAGGTGTACCTGCTCAACCGGATCACCGGCATGAGCTATACGCAGATCGCGCGGCACTGTGGAATTACTGCCAAGACCGTGGAAAAACATATCGCCCGTGCCCTGCAGGGCCTGCGCCAGGAGTTGGGACCGGATCCGCTGCACAACGACAGGGATGTGGAATGAACAGCTACCGGCACACGGAAGACGCCTCGCTGTTTGAACGCGCCAGCGCCTGGGTGGCGCGGCTGGAAGCGCCGGACTGCACGCCGGCCGAACGCGAAACGTTCGAGGACTGGCTGGCCGAAAACCCGGCCCATGTGAAAGCGTGGGTGCAGGCCGAGAACCTGTTCCAGCAGGGCCAGGGCCTGGCGGCAGACCCCTGGCTGCGCACCGCTGCGGCCCGTGCGGCGCGACCGCCGCGCCGCCGCGGGTTGCCGGCGCTCGCCGCGGCCGCCGGCATCTGCCTGGCCATCGGCGTGGGCTGGATGCTGGCCGTGGACGGCAACCCCACGCCGCAGCGCTATGCCAATGACAGCCATGAAACACAGCGGCTGACCCTGGCCGACGGCAGCGTGGCCACGCTCGACGCGGGCACCACGCTGCACGCCCGTTTCGGCTGGCGCCATCGCGAGCTGGACCTTGAACGTGGGCGCCTGCAGCTGCAGGTCGCGCCGTCGAACAAGGCGCTGCAGCTGCGCGCCGGCACCAGCACGATCCGCGATATCGGCACGACCTTCCAGGTTGAGCGCCTGCGCGATGGCCTGGTGGAAGTCGCGCTGCTGGAAGGCGCGGTGGAAGTGAGCAATGGTGCGGCCCAGCACACCCTGGCACCGGGCCAGCAGCTGCAGGTGCTGCCCTCCGGGCGCATCCAGCCGGGCCCGGCGCTGTCGTCCACGGCGGCCGCCGAGGGCTGGCTGCAGGGACAGCTGGTATTCGACGCCACGCCGCTGTCGATCGTGGTCGAACGGATGAACCGCTATGGCCGCACACCGCTGGTGATTGCCGATCCGGAGATCAGCAACCTGGCGGTCAGTGGCACGTTCCGCGCAGGCGACGCACAGGAGTTGCTGTCCGCGCTGGAACTGGGCTGGTCCGTCGCTGGCCAGACGCGCCCGGATGGCGCGCTGGAACTGCGCCGCACGTACTGAGGGGGCCTGCAGTGATGGCAGGACCGGGCGCGCTGCAGTGGGGGCTGCTCCGCCCCCTGCTGTGCCTGGCGCTGTTGGCCACTGCACTGCCCGCGGCCACTGCCAGCGAATCGGCGGCCACGCAGGCCTACCGCATCGATGCCGGCCCATTGCCGTCGGCGTTGCAGCAGTGGGCCCGGCAGAGCGGCATCGCGCTGCTGTTCGACGCCCGTGAGCTGGCAGGACTGCACAGCGACGGCACGAACACCCGGACAGATCCCGCCACCGCCCTGAAGCAGCTGGTTGCCGGCATGCCGGTGACGATCCTGCGCACGCCTTCGGGTGGCTTCGTCGTGCGCCGCGTCGGTGCAGCCCCGATTGCCACAACACCCACGCCAAAGGCCGTGGTGGCTCCCCGCCACGATGCCCCCCGGCCGCCGCCGCAGGTGGAACTGGCACCGATCCACGTCACCGGCAGCCGCCTGCCACGCACCTCGGTGCAGACCACGCTGCCGGTCACCACGATCGATCGCGCGGACATCCTGCGCAGCGGCTACGGCAGCCTGTTCGACCTGCTGCGGCACCTGCCCGGCATGAACGGCCTGCCGGCGATGAGCAGTGCGCGCAGCGGTGACTCGCAGTACCTGCCGGTCGGTGCCGCAGCCACCACCAGCCTCGACGGCATGGGACCGCGCGCCACCCTGTTCCTGGTCAATGGCCGGCGCCTGCCGCGCTACCCGATGGTATCGCTGGAGCAGGGAGGGCTCACCGACCTGGGCGGCATTCCGCTCAGCTTCGTCGAACGCATCGAGCTGGTGCGTGGCGGTGCCTCGGCGATCTACGGCGCTGACGCCATGTCCGGCGTGGTCAACATCATCCTGCGCGACCAGGCCGATGGGCCGGAAGCCATGCTGCAGACCGGCCTGAGCAGCCGGGGCGACGCCGCGCAGTATCGCCTGCAGGCGGCCACCGGCGGCCTGCGCGGCAACGGCGATCGCTGGTTCGCCGGCGTCGACCTGCACCGTGTCGACCACCTGGCCGGCGACCGCCGCGACTGGCATGCGGAAACCTCGCAATACCTGATCGGTGCCTTCGGCGCTGGCCGCTACTGGCCTGCACGGCGCTGCGAAGGGCCGTTGAAGCGGCGCGATGGTGCCTGCTGGTTCGACAGTGCGCGCCCACGCTCGCTGCAGCCCGCTTCGGATACCGCGTCGGCCTACCTGCGCTATCGGCATGAACGTGGCGAAGGGCGCTACGCCTATGCCGAGGCCCGCGCCAGCCACAACCGCCAGCGCTTCGACCTCGGCCCCACCGCGGTTTCCCTCGCCCTGTACGGAATCACCTTCAACACCGTGCTGCGCGAAGCCGGCAACGTGCGCCCACACGTTCGCGCCACCGATGCTGACGTCACCTTCGGCATCGGCCGCGACCAGGGCCGGCGCAGCTGGGATGCCGGGCTCAGCGCACAGCGCAGTGATGTCAGCCTGTCCACGCCGGGCACCGTGCGGGCCACCCCGTTGATCGAGGCCGCGCAGTCACTTCGGTTCCTGCCCGGATTCGACATGCTGCCCAGCGGCGAAACGGCGTCCTGGTTCCCGATGATCCGCAACCGTGGCCTTACCGAACAATGGCAGGGCTGGTGGGGCATGCAGCGCGAACTCATGCCGTTGCCGGGAGGCAATGCGCAGCTGGCCACCGGCATCGACCTGCGCCATGAGCGCTGGACCTCGCACCCCGATGCGCTGCTGAGCCAGGGTGACCTGGCGCTGGGACTGCCGCAGCAGCAGCGCAGGCTGTCGCGGCAGAGTGGTGGCGCCTACGCCGAACTCGGCCTGCCACTGGCACCTGCGCTTCGCATGGACCTGGCCGCACGCTGGGACCGTGACGGTGACTACACCGCGGTCTCGCCACGGGCCGGCCTGCGCTGGACGCCGTCGCCGCAGTGGTCATTCCTGCTGGCCAGCGGGCGTGGCTACCGCGCCCCCAGCCTGTTCGAGCAGCGGCGCCCACCCGGCCAGTTCGGCACCCTCACCCTGCCCGCTTCGGATGCGCTGCCGCCGTGTGCGCAGAGCGCCGCGGATGGACGCTGCAGGGTGACCGCAGACGTGGAAGAAAACACCATGCTGAAAGCGGAGAGCTCGCGCAGCCATTCACTGGCCGCGACCTGGTCCCCGAATGATGCGTTCTCGCTGTCGCTGACCCACAACATCGTCGAGCTGCGCAACGAGATCCTCGCACTGCAGCCCAACGATGCGGTCTGGAACCGCGATACCTGGCAGCTGGACGAACAAGGCAGGCTGCGCAGCCTGCGCCTGTCCTTCGACAACATCGGCCGCACCACTTCGCGCAACTGGGTGCTGCGCGGCGAGTACCGCATCGACACCGGCAGCAACGGCCAATGGCTGTTCTCGCTGGATGCACTGAAACAGCAGGAACTGCGCCGCCAGCGCGACCACGAACCCGCGATCGACCTGCGCGGCCATGTGACGCCGGAGATGGCAGCGGTGCTGAACGTGCAGTGGCAGAACAGCCACTGGGACATCGCCCTGCGCGGCAACCAGGTCGGCCGCACCCGCGCCTGGCTGCCCGGTGCCGAGTGCCCGCAGGATCAGGTTGAACAGAACCACTGCATGAACCCCCGCCAGCTGCGCTGGAACCTGCACCTGGCACGCCGCCTTGGCCCGCGCATCGTTGCCGCGCTGGACGTGCACAACGTGCTCGACACACAACCGGTGAACTACCTGGTCGGCAATGGTGGGCAGATGCCCGGGCTGGACGATCCATTGGGCCGCTACTACCTGCTGACCCTGCAGTTCCGCTGAGCGCAACACCGGAAAAGGGGACGGAGGGGATTAAGTCGTTTCTGCCACGATGCCGAATAAGACTTAATCCCCTCCGTCCCCTTTTTGCTACTTCACCGAGCGGGCGATGGCGTATTGCGCGGCGTAGTAGGTGGACAGCACCAGCAGGCTGGCCAGCGGCAGGCCACCGGCGAAGCGGTCCCAGGCCAGCAGTGAATCGCTGGCGACGAACAGCACGGCACCGGCAGCGGCCCAGCGTGCGCTGCACGGTTCCGGCGCGGCCGCCTGAGGACGCACCCATGCGCGTGCGAGTGCCAGCACCGCCATCGAGGCCAGCACCACCACGTACGCCAGCACCGGGATGCGCATCGGCGCCGGCAGGTGCGGCCACAGGCCCAACACATTGAGTGCGGCGAACGCTCCCAGCAGCACGCTGGCAGCCACCAGACTGCGCCCGCCGCGCAGGCCATCGCGGAAGGCGGCGATGTAGCACAGGTGGGCCAGCAGGAACGCCACCAGGCCAGGCACGAACGCATCCATCGGCAGCATCAGCGCGATGTCGCCCACGCACGACATCAGCATGCCGGCCAGCACCGCGCGCCGGTAGAACGGTTGCGCAGGAGCGTGCACCTGCCAGGCGATGCCGGCGATCAGCAGCGTCGTGGCCGGCTTCGCCAGCCAGTGCAGCCAGCGTCCATCACCGTGCAGGTACGCGCCAATGATGGCCAGGATCGCCACCAGCAGGATCATGCCGTCGCGGGCGCGCGCTTTCATCGCGCCTTCCACAGCTCGGCCAGGCGATCAGGCGTGCCGGCGATGCGCTCCAGCACCGGGTACTGAAGGCCACCGTGGTAGTCGATGTTCATCGTATCGATGCGGTCGAACTGCTTGACCAGCAGCACGATCGGCGCCTTGTCCCTGGCCGCATCGGCCACGGCGTCCTTCAGCCGCTGGCTGCTGTACTCGCGGCCGCCGACGGCGATCACCTTCATGCCCGGCGCCAACCCTGCGTTGAATGCCGGGCTGTCCCAGATCACGTCACCCACCGTGCCGCTGTCGAGCACGGTCGCCCCGAGCGAGTAGGCCAGCAATGCGCCCTTGGCGCGCTTTTCCTGCGCCTTGTAGGCGGCGTTCGGGGTATCGCGGTAGACCAGCTTCCAGCCGGCCAGCGCCAGGCCACCGGTCAGCGGACCGTGCCCATCCAGGCGGCCGCGCAGGAACGTCGCCCAGTCGTACGGCGCGATGCCGTTCAAGGTCGTGACCACGTCGTCGAAGGTGTACGGATTGACGTCCCAGTCGCCATTGCCGACCCCGAAGAAGGCGCGCGCAAAGTCGTCCAGGCTGCGGCGGTTGCCGCTCAGTTCGCGCAGCTTGCCTTCCACTTCCAGCCACAACATCTGGCCACCGGAATAGTAGTCCTCGCTCATCTGGTAGTTGCGGTACGGCAACGTGCGACGCTGGGCGATGGTCGGGTCGTTGGTGGTGTCCTGCAAGGGCCGCCAGGCCAGGCCAGGACGGCCACGGTCATAAGTGGCGGCCACATTGGCCAGCATGTCGCGCGCCTGCTCGACCGACCACAATCCGGAACGCGCGGCCAATACCTGGCCCCAGAACTGGGTCTGGCCCTCGTACACCCACAGCAGGCTGTCGCCCATGGGAACGTTGAAGCTGGCGGTGGCCAGGTCGGCACCGCGGCGGTACTTGCCGTTCCACGAGTGGGTGTACTCGTGCGGCAGCAGGTCGCGCATCCACGCGCTCTTGTCCCACTCGGTGAAGTAACCCGGCTCGGCGCTGTTCTCGCTGGAACGGTGATGCTCCAGGCCGATGCCGCCGAGGCGGTCAGTCAGTGCCAGCAGGAACTCGTAGTGGTTGTAGTGGCGCGCGCCATAGAGCTTGTCGGCCTGCTGCACCAGCGCACGGTGGAGCTTGATCTGTGCGTCCGTCGGCTTCAGCGACTTGGCATCGTCGGCGAACACATTCAGGTGCACCGGCACCTTCGCGCCCGGGTCGAGGTCGATGCGCTGGTAGTGCTCGCCGGCGAACAACGGCGAATCGACCAGGTGGTCATAGGAAATCGGCTTGAACACCACGGTGTCACCGTCACGGCGCGCGGTTTCCAGCGCGGTGGCGAACGACCAGCCTTTGGGCAGGGTCACGCTGGCCTGCGCCTGCAGCTGGCGCGCATCGACGCCCGCCGGATACAGCGAATTGGCGTTCCACTGCAGGTTGAGCATTTCCGGGGTCATCACCACCCGGCCCTGGCTGCCGCCCTGCGAGGACAGGAAGTCGAAGTGGGCGACGATCTCGCTCACGCCTTCGGGCACGTCCACCTTGAACGCATAGACATTGAACTGATCGCGCTGCCAGGCCAGCGGCTTGCCGTTGGCGGTGACGCGCAGCCCGGCCAGCTTGTCGATCGGGCCGGTGGGCGAATGGTTGCCGGGAATCCACTGCGGATACAGCAGGGTCATCGGCCCGGGTTTGGCCGGCACGGTGGCGGTGACCTTGAAGATGCGGCGGGCCAGGTCACGCGCATCCACGTCGATGCGCAGCAGGCCGGGCGCTGCGGCATTGGCCGGCGGCGCGGCCTGCGCCAGCGCCAATGCAGGCGTGGCGGCCAGCGCGAACAGCAACGACATGGCCAAGGCTCGGGTTTTCATCGGGCAGCGTCCAACAGCGGAGAATTTCCCGATGCTAGGCCTGTGGGATGCGTGGCCCCATGGCCAAAGGTCATGGCCCGCGCGAACCCCGCCAGAAGCGGCAAAACCGGCAACAAGGCCGGGAGCAGCAGATCCGCGCCATGCGTGGATGGAATGCATCCAGAAGCAGTGCGAACCAAGGTTCGCACCCACCAGAGTCAGGCCCGGTCAGTCGACCAGGCGCAGGCGCAGTTCCTTCGGCAGCGCGAACACCATCGATTCCGGTTCGCCATCCAGCTCACCCACGCCGGTGGCCCCCAGCTCGGCCAGCCGCGCCAGCACGCCGTCAACCAGCACCTGCGGTGCAGAAGCACCTGCGGTGACGCCGATGTGCTGCTTGCCTGCCACCCACGCCGGGTCGATCTCGTGCGCGCCATCGATCAGGTAGCTCTCCACGCCTTCGCGACGGGCGAGCTCACTCAGTCGATTGGAATTGGAACTGTTCGGCGAGCCGACCACCAGCACCAGGTCGCAGCGCTTGGCCAGGTCGCGCACGGCGTCCTGGCGGTTCTGCGTGGCGTAGCAGATGTCGTCGTTCTTCGGGCCCTGCATCGCCGGGAAGCGCTCGCGCAGCGCATCGATGATGCCGCGCGTGTCATCCACCGACAGCGTGGTCTGGGTGGTGTAGGCGAAATTTTCCGGCTGGTTGATCTGCAGCGTGGCCACCTGCTCCACATCCTCGACCAGATAGATCTGGCCGGTGCCGGCCTCGCGGTTCCACTGGCCCATGGTGCCTTCCACTTCCGGGTGGCCGGCGTGGCCGATCAGCACCACGTCACGGCCGGCACGGCAGTGGCGGGCCACTTCGAAGTGGACCTTGGTCACCAGCGGACAGGTGGCGTCGAACACCTTCAGGCCACGGCGCTCGGCTTCCTGGCGCACCGCCTGCGAAACGCCATGCGCGCTGAAGATGACCGTGTTGTTGTCCGGCACTTCGTCCAGTTCCTCGACGAAGATCGCGCCGCGCTGCTTCAGGTCGTCGACCACGAAGCGGTTGTGCACCACTTCATGGCGGACGTAGATGGGCGCGCCCAGCGTTTCGATCGCGCGCTTGACGATCTCGATCGCACGATCGACACCGGCACAGAAACCACGCGGGTTGGCGAGCAGCACATCCATCAGTTCAATCTCCCGGCAGCGGCCGGCTTACGGTTTCGGATTGGCATTATCCGCCTTTTTGGCGGACTTGCCGTCGAACAGGCCAAACAGGGCGATGCCGATGGCCCCCACCACGATGGCCGAATCGGCGATGTTGAACGAGGGCCAGGTGTAGCTGCCCACGTACCACTGGATGAAATCGACCACGTGGCCGTGCACCTGGCGGTCGATCACGTTGCCGATGGCACCGCCGATGATCAGCGCATACGGCACCGCGGCCTTCCAGTTGCCGCGGGCGGTGCCGCGCAGCCACCAGGCCATCAGGCCGCTGATGGCGATCGCCAGCGCGGTGAAGAAGTACTTCTGCCAACCACCGGCGTCGCTCAGGAAACTGAACGCCGCACCGGTGTTGTAGGTGCGGTACCAGTTCCAGAAGCCGTCGATGACCACCACCGGCTGGAACTCGGGCAGGCTCGACAGCACCCAGGCCTTGGACCACTGGTCCAGGCCGATGATGGCCGCCGACAGCAGCAGCCAGACCAGGGCGTTGGGATGCGGGCGTGCAGTGCTCATCAGAACCAGCTCCGCAGTTCGCCGGCGCCGGTGATGTTGCTCACGCAGCGGCCGCACAGTTCGGGATGGTCGGCGTTGCTGCCGACATCGGCGCGGTGGTGCCAGCAGCGCACGCACTTGGCCTTGGTGGTCGGCTGGGCGCTGACGAACACTTCGTCGGTGGTTGCCGGGCGCACCTGCACGTCGCCGCTGATGAACAGGAAGCGCAGTTCATCGGCCAGCGGCTGCCACTTCGCGGCCTGCTCTTCGCTGGCGGCGATGGTGATCTCCGCTTCCAGCGCGGCACCGATCGCACCATTGGCACGCATTGGCTCCAGCACCTTGGCCACCTGCTCGCGCACGGCCAGCAGCTGGTCGAAGTCGGCGGCGTTGAGCTGGGCATCGGCCGGCAGCGGCGCCAGGCCGTCGTACCAGGTGGTGAACAGCACGTGCCCGGCACGTTCGCCCGGCAGGTAGCCCCACAGCTCGTCGGCGGTGAAGGTCAGGATCGGCGCCACCCAGCGGGTGAACGCTTCGGCGATGTGGTACATCGCGCTCTGTGCCGAACGGCGACCATGCGAGTCGGTCGGCATCGTGTACAGGCGGTCCTTGGTCACGTCCAGGTACAGCGAGCCCAGGTCCACGCTGCAGAAGTTCAGCAGCAGCTGCACGATTTCGGCCATGTTGTAGCCGTCGTAGGCTGCCTTGATCTTCTCCTGCAGCTCCCACGCGCGATGCACGATCCAGCGGTCCAGCGCGACCATCTGGTTGAGCGGTTGCAGGTGCTGGGCCGGATCGAAGCCATCCAGGTTGCCGAGCAGGAAGCGCGCGGTGTTGCGCAGGCGGCGGTAGGCATCGGCGTTGCGCTTGAGAATCTCCTGCGACAGCGACATCTCGTTGCTGTAGTCGGCCGAGGCGATCCACAGGCGCAGGATGTCCGCGCCCAGCTTGTTCATGATGTCCTGCGGCTCGATGCCGTTGCCCAGCGACTTGGACATCTTGCGGCCGTGCTCGTCCACGGTGAAACCGTGGGTGAGGCACTGCTTGTACGGGGCGCGCTTGTCGATCGCCACGCCGGTCAGCAGCGAGGACTGGAACCAGCCGCGGTGCTGGTCGGAGCCCTCCAGGTACAGGTCGGCCGGCTTGCCGAAGCCACGCGCGGCGAGCACGCCTTCATGGGTCACGCCCGAATCGAACCAGACGTCGAGGATGTCGGTGACCTTCTCGTAGTCGGCGGCTTCGGCGCCCAGCAGTTCGGAGGCATCCAGCGAGTACCACACGTCGATGCCCTCGGCCTCGACGCGGTCGGCGACCTGCTGCATCAGCTCGACCGAACGCGGATGGATCTCGCCGGTCTGGCGGTGGGTGAACAGGGCGATCGGCACGCCCCAGGTGCGCTGGCGCGAGATGGTCCAGTCCGGGCGACCGTCGACCATGCTCTGGATGCGCGCCTTGCCCCAGGCCGGGAACCAGCCGACGGTGTCGATGGCGGCCAGCGCATCGGTGCGCAGGTTGGCCTTGTCCATCGAGATGAACCACTGCGGGGTGGCGCGGAACACCACCGGCGTCTTGTGGCGCCAGCAGTGCGGGTAGCTGTGGCGGATCGGGTGGAAGGCCAGCAGCGAACCGTTGCCGCGCAGCACGCCGACGATGGCCTCCTGCGCCTTCCACAGGTGCTGGCCGGCCAGCACCACGTCACCGGCCGGCGGGGTCGATTCCAGGTACACGCCACGGCCGTCGATCGGGGTGACCTGACCGGCGTTGTACTTGTCCAGCAGGCCGTACTTCTGGCTGACCACGAAGTCTTCCTGGCCGTGGCCGGGCGCAGTGTGCACCGCACCGGTACCGTCCTCGTCGGAGACATGGTCGCCGTTGAGCACCAGGATTTCGCGCTCCGGGTAGAACGGATGCGCCAGCAGCTGGTTTTCCAGCGCCGCGCCGGTGGTTTCACCGTGCAGCACCACTTCATCCACGCCGTAGCGCTGCAGCGCGCGCTCGGCCAGCGCGGCGGCCAGCACCAGCCAGCGGCGCTTGCCGTTGTGGGCCGGGCCTTCGGCCAGCACGTAGTTGATCTCCGCGCCCAGCGAAACGGCCAGCGAGGCCGGCAGCGTCCACGGCGTGGTGGTCCAGATCGGCACGGCCACTTCGACGTCAGCCGGCACGCTCACGCCGAACGCCTGGCCGATGGCCTGCGCATCGCGCGCGGCGTAGGCCACGTCGATCGCCGGCGATTCCTTTTCCTGGTACTCGATCTCGGCTTCGGCCAGCGCCGAACCACAGTCGAAGCACCAGTACACGGGCTTGGCGCCACGCACCAGATGGCCGTTGGCCACGACCTTGGCCAGCGCGCGGATCTCGTTGGCTTCGAAGTCGAAGCTCAGGGTCTTGTACGGGTTGTCCCAGTCACCGGTCACGCCCAGGCGCTTGAAGTCCACGCGCTGGATGTTGATCTGCTCTTCGGCGAACTCACGGCACTTCTGCCGGAATTCAACCGCGTCGAGCTTGGTGCCGACCTTGCCCCACTTCTTCTCGACCGCGATCTCGATCGGCAGGCCGTGGCAGTCCCAGCCCGGCACGTAGGGCGCATCGAAGCCGGCCAGGTAGCGCGACTTGACGATGATGTCCTTCAGGATCTTGTTGACCGCGTGGCCGAGGTGGATGCGGCCGTTGGCGTACGGCGGGCCGTCGTGCAGCACGAACAGCGGGCGGCCGGCGGCGTTGTCGCGCAGCTGCTGGTAGAGCCCCTGCGCTTCCCACTGCGCCAGAATGCCCGGCTCGCGCTTGGGCAGGTCGCCGCGCATCGGGAATTCGGTGGCTGGCAGGTTCAGGGTGGTCTTGTAGTCCTGGCTCACGCAGTGGCTCGCAATCTATGTTCGGAAAGGATGGCGCGCGCCTGTTCGGCGTCGCGGTGCATCTGGTCGGTCAGTGCCGCCAGATCATTGAATTTCTCTTCGTCGCGCAGCTTGGCGACGAACTCCACGTCGATGTGGCGGCCATACAGGTCGCCCTGGAAATCGAACAGGTGCGCTTCCAGCAGCGGCTCCACGCCGTCCACCGTCGGCCGCGTGCCGAAGCTGGACACCGAGGGCCACGGCTGGTCGAACACGCCGTGCACCCAGGTCGCGTAGATGCCCGACAGCGCCGGGGTCTTCGGGAAGCGCAGGTTGGCGGTCGGGAAGCCCAGCGTGCGGCCGAGCTGGCGCCCGCGCACCACCCGCCCGCTGATCGCGTACGGACGGCCGAGCAGGTCGCCGGCACGGGCGAAGTCGCCGTCCTGCAGCAGCTGGCGGATGCGGGTGCTGGAAATGCGCTCGCCATGCAGGTCCACCGCTTCGATCTCGCCGGCGCTGAAGCCCAGTTCGGCGCCCATCTTCTGCAGCAGGGCCAGGTCGCCACGACGGCGGTTGCCGAAGCAGAACTCCGGGCCGATCCACACTTCGCGGGCGCCCAGCCGATGCACCAGCAGCCGCCGCACGAAGTCCTCGGCCGGCATGGCGGCCATCGCCGCGTCGAAACGCAGCAGGCCGATCGCATCGACGCCGAGCTCGCGCAGGATCTCGACCTTGCTGCGCGCCAGGGTCAGCCGCGGCGGCGGCGTGCCCTGGGCGAAGAATTCACGCGGCAGCGGCTCGAACGCCACGGCCACCGCGGCCACGCCCAAGGCGCGCGCGCGGGCGACCGCGTGGCGGACCAGCGCACGATGCCCCAGGTGGAGGCCGTCGAATGCACCGATACAGACCACGCTTCCGTTGGGGAACAGCTCCCCGCCCTCGACGCTTCTGAACAGCCTGCTCATCAACTCTCGTTCCGGCCCGACCGGGGCCGCCGCTTCAATGGTGTAACCCTGAAGTATAGCCGCCACGGGCCGCGATCAATGCCCGCGCAGGTCGCGCGGGCGGAAGCCCATCGCCACCATCGCCAGCGCATAGGTCGCACCACCGCCACCGACCAGCACCGCCAGGGCACCGATCCGCTCCCACACGCTCATCGCCGAGAAGCCCGGCAGCCAGTACAGCAGCGCCAGCAGCACGCCGACCATGGCCAGGCAGGCCAGCAGCAGGCGCAGCAGATAGCCGCCCCAGCCCGGGCGGCGCTGGTAGACATCGGTCTTGCCCAGCCAGTACCAGAGCAGGCCCAGGTTCAGGTAACTGGACAGCGCGCTGGCAATGCCCAGCGCCAGGTGCAGGCCCGGCTGCTTGCTGATGGCCGCCATCACGCCCTGCGCCTTCAGTTCGTCCGGCACCATCACCTGGTACAGCACGGCCAGCAGGGCGAAGTTGAACACCATGTTGGCCACCAGCGCGGCGATACCGGCGCGCACCGGGGTCTTGGTGTCCTGCCGCGCGTAGAACGCCGGCAGCACCACCTTCAGCAGGGCGAACGCCGGCAGGCCGAAGCTCAGGCCGTACACCGACAACGCGGTCATGCGGGTATCGAAGGCACTGAACTGGCCGTGCTGGAAGATGGTCGCGATCAGCGGCTCGGCCAGCAGCAGCAGGCCGAGCATGGCCGGCACCGAGATCAGCAGGGTCATGCGCAGGCCCCAGTCCAGCGAGCGCGAGAAGCCCTCGCGGTCGGTGCTGACGTGGTGGCGGGCCAGCGCCGGCAGGATCACCGTGCCCAGCGCCACGCCGAACACGCCCAGCGGCAGTTCCAGGAAGCGATCGGCCAACGACAGCCAGGACTGCGAGCCGTCGGTCAGCTTGGCCGCGATGACCGTGTCCAGCAGCAGGTTGATCTGCGCCACCGAGGAACCGAACAGGGTCGGCACCATCAGCGTCATCACCTTGCGCACGCCCGGATGGCTCCAGCCCCAGCGCGGCAGGGTCAGCAGGTTGATGCCCTTCAGTGACGGCAGCTGGAACAGCAGCTGCAGGATGCCGGCGGCCAGTACCGCCCAGCCCAGCGCCAGGATCTGCTTCTCCGGGGTGCCGCCCAGCCGCGGTGCCAGCCACAGCGCGCCGGCGATCATGCACAGGTTGAGGATGACCGGGGTCAGCGCCGGCATCGCAAAGCGCTGGAAGCTGTTCAGCGCGCCGCCGGCCAGGGCGGTGAGCGAGACGAACAGCAGGAACGGGAAGGTCAGGCGGAACAGGTCGACCAGCAGGCCCTGCTTGACCGGATCGGTATCAACGCCGCTTGAGAAGACCGAGGCCAGCTGCGGCGCGAAGATCAGCGCCAGAGCGGTGACCAGCATCAGCACCCCACCCAGGGTGCCGGCGGTGCGCGCCATCAGTTCGCGCAGCTCGGCATGACTGCGAGTTTCCTTCACTTCCGTGAACACCGGCACGAAAGCGGTGGCGAAAGACCCCTCGGCGAACAACCGGCGCAGGAAATTGGGTACCCTGAAGGCGACCCAGAAAGCATCAGTGATGGCGTTGGTGCCGAACGTGGTGGTCACCACGAAGTCCCGGACAAGTCCAAGGACGCGCGAGACCATGGTCATGCTGCTGAACGACAGCAGGCCCCGCAACAACTTGGGTGAACTCACTCAGCGTCCCTCTTGACAATCGACTTGACGTGCATTTCTTACGCCATCATACTAGCTAGCTTGCTGTTCCCATAACACCGATTTTTTCAGGAAACCACCACCGTGGCCAATATCAAGTCCGCCAAGAAGCGCGCCAAGCAGACCGTCGTGCGCAACGCGCGCAACGTGGCTCAGCGCTCGATGCTGCGCACCGCTGTCAAGAAAGTGATCAAGGCGCTGGACGCCAACGATGCCGCCGGCGCCGAAGCCGCCTTCGCCGTTGCCCAGCCGATCCTGGATCGCTTCAGCGCGCGTGGCCTGATCCACAAGAACAAGGCTGCTCGCCACAAGAGCCGCCTGAACGACCGCATCAAGGCCCTCAAGGCCGCCTGATCCGGCGTTGCCGCCTTGCCCTTCGGGGCTGGGCAGCAGACAAAAGCCCGGCCTCGGCCGGGTTTTTTGTTGCCTGCAATCCGGCAATGCCGGCCAGCGGCCGGCACTACCGGAAAACAAAAAACCCGGCCGAAGCCGGGCTTTTCGCATCGAACCACAACAGCATCACTGCGCGTTGCGGGCTTCCAGCTCGTCTTCCTTCTGGCGATCGAAGAACGCCATGATCCGGCTCATGATCGGGAAGGTACCTTCGCGACCCAGCGCCGACACCAGGAACCACGGCTCCTTCCAGCCCAGTTCGGCGACGATCTGCTCGGCCGCTGCCTTGGCCTCGTCCTCGAACATCAGGTCGGCCTTGTTCAGCACCAGCCAGCGCGGCTTGTTCAGCAGCTCCGGATCGTGCTTCTCCAGTTCGCGCTCGATCGCACGCACCTGCTCCACCGGAGAAATACCCTCCACGCCACCTTCCATCGGCGAGATGTCCACCAGGTGCAGCAGCAGGCGGGTGCGCTGCAGGTGGCGCAGGAACTGCGCACCAAGGCCGGCGCCATCCGCCGCGCCTTCGATCAGGCCCGGAATGTCGGCGATCACGAAGCTGCGGTAGTTCTCCACCTTCACCACACCCAGGTTCGGGTACAGCGTGGTGAACGGGTAATCGGCCACCTTCGGCGTTGCCGCCGAGACGGCGCGGATCAGGGTGCTCTTGCCGGCGTTGGGGAAGCCCAGCAGGCCAACGTCGGCCAGCAGCTTCAGCTCCAGCTTCAGCGTGCGCTCTTCGCCCGGCTCGCCCGGCAGCGCCTGGCGCGGCGAACGGTTGGTCGAGCTCTTGAAATGCATGTTGCCCAGGCCGCCGCGGCCGCCCTTGGCCACCAGCAGGCGGTCGTTGTGCTGGGTCAGGTCGCCGATGACTTCATCGGTGGCAACGTTGATGACCACGGTGCCGACCGGCACGGTGATGGTCAGGTCTTCACCGCCCTTGCCATAGGCCTGGCGGCCCATGCCGTTCTCGCCGCGCTGCGCCTTGAAGATGCGGTCATGGCGGAAGTCGACCAGGGTGTTCAGGTTTTCGTCGGCGCGGATGTACACGCTGCCGCCCGCACCGCCGTCGCCGCCGTCCGGGCCGCCGAGCGGAATGAACTTCTCGCGACGGAAGCCAATGCAGCCGTTGCCGCCGTTGCCGGCGAACACTTCGATTTCTGCTTCGTCTACCAGTTTCATTGTTTCGATGCCTGCGATGGGCGCGGCATCTGCGCCGTCGCCTTGAATGTAATGCGGGCGCGCGTGGCCCGCAGCCCGGCGCGGCCGGTCTTCCTTTTACCCGGTAACTCTAACGAAAAGCCCCGCCGAAGCGGGGCTCTCCATGCAGCGTGCTCTTCATCCAGCACAGCCATGCCGAGGCACGGGTGCCGGCGATGCCTGGATCAGGCGTCGGCCGAGACGATGCTGACGGTGCGACGCTTCTTGGCGCCCTTGACCGAGAACTCCACCTTGCCGTCCACGAGGGCGAACAGGGTGTGGTCACGGCCCAGGCCCACGCCGGAACCCGGGTGGAACTGGGTGCCGCGCTGACGCACGATGATGTTGCCGGCTTCGATGGCCTGGCCGCCGAAGATCTTGACGCCCAGGTACTTCGGGTTGGAGTCGCGACCGTTGCGCGAGGAGCCTACGCCCTTTTTATGTGCCATGACTGCTTCTCCTGATGCTTAGCCGGCGATGCCGGTGATCTCGATTTCGGTGTAGTACTGACGGTGACCCTGACGCTTCATGTGGTGCTTGCGGCGACGGAACTTGATGATCCGGACCTTGTCAGCACGACCCTGGGACAGGACCTTGGCGGTGACGGCAGCGCCCTTCAGCGCATCGCCCAGCTTCACGCCGTCGCTGTCGCCCAGCATCAGGATGTTGTCAAACTTGATCTCGCTGCCGACTTCGACTTCGAGCTTTTCGACGCGGAGCTTTTCGCCCTGCGCCACGCGGTATTGCTTACCGCCGGTGACCAGTACTGCGTACATGACCAGACTTCCTCTGTAGTTATTGTGGTCTATGGACTGCCGCCGTCGAGGGCGGACAGGAGCGGGATTGTACGCAGATCCATGCGACAGGGTCAAGTCAAGCCCTGAACGGCCCGGGAGACCCGGTCGGAACGGGGTCAGATCCCTTTTCACAGCGTGAAAAGGGATCTGACCCCTTCATAAAGCCTTGTCTCACAAGGTGAGACACCGGGCTGGCATTGTCGCCCATTGCCCCCATCTGGTCACCTCGGTAGGCTGACCGATTGCCGTTCCCTGCTGGCCCGGCACCCAGCCAACGCCCCCACAACCGGATCCCCCATGGCGATGGATTTCATCCGCATCCGCGGCGCGCGGACGCACAACCTGAAGAACCTCGACCTCGACCTGCCCCGCGACAAGCTGATCGTGATCACCGGCCTGTCCGGCTCGGGCAAGTCCTCGCTGGCGTTCGACACCATCTACGCAGAAGGCCAGCGCCGCTACGTCGAGTCGCTGTCGGCCTATGCGCGCCAGTTCCTGAGCGTGATGGAAAAGCCGGACCTGGACCACATCGAAGGCCTGTCCCCGGCGATTTCGATCGAGCAGAAGTCGACCTCGCACAACCCGCGCTCGACCGTCGGCACGATCACCGAGATCTACGACTACCTGCGCCTGCTGTATGCCCGCGTCGGCACCCCGCGCTGCCCGGACCACGGCTACCCGCTGGAAGCACAGACGGTCAGCCAGATGGTCGACCAGGTGCTGACCCTGGACCCGGAACAGCGCTACATGCTGCTGGCCCCGGTCATCCGCGACCGCAAGGGCGAGCATGCCCAGGTGTTCGACCAGCTGCGCGCGCAGGGCTTCGTGCGCGTGCGCGTGGATGGCGAGCTGCATGAAATCGATGCGGTGCCGCCGCTGGCACTGCGCCAGAAGCACACCATCGAAGCGGTGATCGACCGCTTCCGCCCGCGCGAGGACATCAAGCAGCGCCTGGCCGAGAGCTTCGAGACCGCGCTGAAGCTGGGCGACGGCATGGCCTCAGTGCAGAGCCTGGACAACACCGAAACCGTGCCGACGCTGTTCTCCTCCAAGTACTCCTGCCCGGTCTGCGATTACTCGCTGCCGGAGCTGGAGCCGCGCCTGTTCTCGTTCAACGCACCGATGGGCGCCTGCCCCGGCTGCGATGGCCTGGGCATCGCCGAATTCTTCGATCCGTCGCGCGTGGTGGTGCATCCGGAGCTGTCGCTGGCCGCCGGTGCGGTGCGCGGCTGGGATCGCCGCAATGCCTATTATTTCCAGCTGATCGCCTCGCTGGCCAAGCACTACAAGTTCGACGTCGATGCGGCGTGGAACTCGCTGCCGGAAAACGTGCAGCAGGCCGTGCTGTACGGCAGCGGCGATGAAGCGATCACCTTCACCTACTTCACCGAAGCCGGTGGCCGCACCCAGCGCAAGCACCGCTTCGAGGGCATCATTCCCAACCTCGAGCGCCGCTACAAGGAAACCGAATCGCCGGCGGTGCGCGAAGAGCTGTCCAAGTACATCAGCGAACAGCCGTGCCCGGAATGCCATGGCGCGCGCTTGAACAAGGCCGCGCGCAACGTGTTCGTGGCCGACCGCCCGCTGCCGGACCTGGTGGTGCTGCCGATCGACGAAGCACTGAAGTTCTTCAGCGAACTGAGCCTGCCGGGCTGGCGTGGCGAGATCGCCTCCAAGATCGTCAAGGAAATCGGTGAGCGCCTGGGCTTCCTGGTCGATGTGGGCCTGGATTACCTGACCCTGGAGCGCAAGGCCGACACCCTGTCCGGTGGCGAAGCGCAGCGCATCCGCCTGGCCAGCCAGATCGGTGCCGGCCTGGTCGGCGTGATGTACGTGCTCGACGAGCCGTCGATCGGCCTGCACCAGCGCGACAATGAACGCCTGCTCGGCACCCTCACCCGCCTGCGCGACCTGGGCAACACGGTGATCGTGGTCGAGCATGACGAGGACGCGATCCGCCTGGCCGACTACGTGCTGGACATCGGCCCCGGCGCGGGCGTACACGGCGGCGAGATCGTCGGCCAGGGCACCCTGCAGGACATCCTGGAGGCACCGCGCTCGCTGACCGGCCAGTACCTGTCGGGCAAGCGTGCGATCGAGATTCCGGCGCGCCGGCACAAGCCGAACCCGAAGATGACCCTGCACCTGCGCGGGGCCAGCGGCAACAATCTGAAGGGCGTGGACCTGGCGATTCCGTCGGGCCTGCTGACCTGCGTGACCGGTGTGTCCGGCTCGGGCAAGTCGACCCTGATCAACGACACCCTGTTCTCGCTGGCCGCCAACGAGATCAACGGTTCCTCGCACCCGATCGCCCCGTACAAGGAGATCGATGGCCTGGACCTGTTCGACAAGGTGGTGGACATCGACCAGTCGCCGATCGGCCGCACCCCGCGTTCGAACCCGGCCACCTACACCGGCCTGTTCACCCCGCTGCGCGAACTGTTCGCGCAGGTGCCCGAAGCGCGTGCGCGCGGCTACTCGCCGGGCCGTTTCAGCTTCAACGTGCGCGGTGGACGCTGCGAAGCGTGCCAGGGCGACGGCCTGATCAAGGTCGAGATGCACTTCCTGCCGGACGTGTACGTGCCCTGCGACGTCTGCCACGGCAAGCGCTACAACCGCGAGACGCTGGAGATCCTGTACAAGGGCTTCAACATCAACGACGTGCTGGAAATGACCGTCGAGGATGCGCTGAAGCTGTTCGAACCGGTGCCGTCGATCGCCCGCAAGCTGGAAACGCTGGTCGACGTCGGCCTGAGCTACATCAAGCTGGGCCAGAGCGCGACCACGCTGTCCGGTGGTGAAGCGCAGCGCGTGAAGCTGTCCAAGGAACTGTCGCGCCGCGATACCGGGCGCACCCTGTACATCCTCGACGAGCCGACCACCGGCCTGCATTTCCACGACATCGAAGCCCTGCTGGGCGTGCTGCACAAGCTGCGCGACGAAGGCAACACGGTGGTGGTGATCGAACACAACCTGGACGTGATCAAGACCGCCGACTGGATCGTCGACCTGGGTCCGGAAGGTGGCCATCGCGGTGGCACCATCCTGGTCACCGGCACGCCGGAAGACGTAGCAGCCTGCCCGCAGTCGTACACCGGCCAGTTCCTGGCGCGCATGCTGCCGTCCACCAGCGCGCGACCGGAACGCCCGGCCGCCGTGGCCAACAAGCCCGACGCCCGCCCGCCACGCAAGGTGAAGCCTGAAAAGCCCGCCAAGGTGGCGAAGAAGGCGGTGGCGGCAACAAGCACCGGCAAGGCCAGCAAGACTGCTGCCGCCAGCAAGAAGAAGAAGGACGCCTGATG